>NZ_JAMYNE010000003.1:0-376395 GCF_040318915.1 Mesorhizobium sp. M0991 | reverse complement strand
GCCGGACTTGGCCGTCGCGCTTGGTCGTCTTGACCACACGCCGTCGCTCCGGCCGTTCGGTGGCCGGCGAGATGCCCCAATAATTGCGATAGATGTCTTCGAACAGATGCTTGATCGGGTGCATGGCTTAATCTCCTCTAGCTTTTTGAATCGATCCAATCAGCGGGCACAAAAAATAGGCCGCCGATCAGCTCCACTTGCGTCCTACGAGGAAACGCAGGTCGCGAATCCACGGACCGGTCCTGTCGCGCCCCTTACCGGCCTCCGCGTTCGAGCGGATGCTCCAGTCGTTCCGGTAAATGTCCTCGAACAGATAATTGACGGGGTGCATGGCACTCTCCTCTTGTATCGATCCAATCAGCGGACGAAAAACGCTCTTGGATCGATTCAAAGAATATGCGTCGCACCATAAATGTCAAGCAAAAATTTGAATCGATCCAACGAAGGTGTTAGTTAATTGGCGATACTGTTGGACAGGAGTCCTGGAGACAAACAAATGGCATCACTCACCGAAGGCGGCAGGAGACCCATCCGGCTGGCGGACATCGCCAAAGCCGCGGGCGTATCGCACGGCACTGCCTCCAATGTCTTCAGCCGTCCCGAAATCGTGCGCGAGGAAGTCCGCGAGCGGGTCAAGGCGGCGGCCGACGCGCTGGGCTACGCCGGCCCGGATCCCAAGGGCCGCCTGCTGCGCGCCGGCAAGGTCAATGCAATCGGCGTCGCCACAACCGAGCCGCTGTCCTATTTCTTCGACGACCCCTTTGCCCGCGTGATGATGGCCGGCATCTCGGAAGCCTGCGACGCCACCGGCGCGGGAATAGCCCTCGTGTCGGCTGGCAACGAGGAAAAACTTGCCTGGAATATCCAGAGCGCCCTCGTGGACGGCTTCATCCTGTTCTGCATCGAGGGCGGTCCGCGCCTCGTTGAGCTGACGCGCGAACGAAAGCTCCCCTTCGTCGCGCTCGAGCTCGGCTCGCAGGACGACACGGTCTCCGCGATCAGTATCGACAATGTTGCCGGCGGCCGACTCGCGGCGCGCCATCTGGCGGAACTTGGACATCGCCGCTTCGCCGTGTTGTCGCTGGCCTTCGCCGACGACAGCACCGGTCTTGTCTCGCCCGAGCAGGTCCGGACGGCAACCTATACCGGAACCCGTGACCGCCTCCTCGGCTATTTCGAAGAGCTTTCCCGGTTTGGTGTCGACACCGCCGAGGTGCCGGTCTACGAGACCGAAAACGACAAGGCGAGCACAAGGGCTGGTCTCGAAACCATCTTCGCCTCGGCGGAACCGCCGACCGCCATCCTGGCGATGTCGGACCGGATCGCAATGGTGGCATTAGAATGGCTCAACGCACGGGGCATCGCGGTTCCCCGCGATGTTTCCGTCGTCGGCTTCGACGGCGTGCCTGAAGCCGCAACTTGCGAGCCTCCGCTCACCACCATCGCCCAGCCGATCGCCGAGATCGGCCGCCGGGCAGCGCGAAGAATCCTCGACTTCGACGGCACGGTGCGGCGAGAAACGCTCGATGTCGAACTTGTCGTCAGGGCATCGTCCGGACCGCCGCCGAGCATAGCTTGAGGCCGGCAGATCGACCGTCCAGGTCTATCGGTTCGCTTGTGCGGCCATCGGCCCGATTTCAAAAGACGAGCGGGCCGCCTCGTTGCGGACCGGCTTGCCCTTGCCGGACCAGCCGATGGCGGACAGCCACTCCAGATAGAAGGCGAGTGCGAACTGCATGGCGATGCCGGCGGCGAGCAGCAGACTGTCATAGGCAATGCCGCCCGGGTTGATCAGCTTCATCACCTGCGCCGCCATGGCAATCACCGTGCCGGCGATGAAAACCGGCAGCGAGCGTTTGCCCAATATGGCGAGCGGATTGTCGCGGCCGGTGCGGAACAGGTTCGAGACGAAAGGCAAGGCGACGACCAGATAGCTCATCGCCAGGATGTGCAGCAGCCGCGGCAACGACAGGAACGTCTTGTCGAAACCGGTCAGCACCACCGGCAGGTCGAGCCATGACACATGCCCCCACAGCGGGCTGTGCACCCAGACGAGCGCCGTCAGCACGTAGGCGGCCGCCACGCCGACCAGCCAGCGATTGACCGGGATGGTGCCGCCGCGCCGCACATGCAACACGCTGGCCATGCCGATATTGAACAGCAATTGCCATGACAGCGGATTGAGGAACCAAAACCCGGGCTCCGGGTAGTTCGGCGGCGCGATCTGGTAGATTCCGGCAACCAGCCAAAGGGCTGCGGACACGGCAAGCGCGGCCAGTGGCCTGTAGCTGATGAACAGCAGGAAGGCCGGCGCCATCAACAGCAGCGCCGCATAGACCGGCAGTATGTTGTTGTAACCGAGCTGATGGCCGAGCGTGACGATACCGACCAGGACTTGTGGTGGGTTCCTGACGAGCGGCTCGATGTTGATCAGCGTCAGAAGGTCCGGCCGTTTCGCAAACACCGCCGCCGCGCAGAAGATAGCCATGACCACCATCGTCGTGACGATGTGGGTGACATAGAGCACACCGGCGCGGCGCCACATTTTCAGCGTTGCAATCAGCCGGTTTCCCGGCTGGAATTTAGTGCCGTAGGCGAGAGCGACGGACATGCCGGAGATCAGCACGAAGGCCTCGGCCGCATCCGAAAACCCGAAATTCTTGTAGGTCAGGGTTTCGAAAACAGTGCCCGGCACGTGGTCGACGAATATGGTCAGGAGAGCGAGTGCCCGGAACACATCAATACGCGTATCGCGTTCCGGCGAAACTGGCATGGTCATCGATAAAAGGCCTTAAAGCTGGTTGTTCATGCGCGGCAATGCGACCACCCGGGCGCACACTGCTTCGATCCCTCCCGCGGGGATTATATCGGCGAAGAAACGGACTGAAATGCGCCCGGTTCAATCAACTTTGGCGGAGCTTGAAAATATTTCGTTTTGAAGCCGGCAAATTAACGAAAGTAACGCAAAATCAAAAGGATGCGACTATGGCCGAGGAGAGCCTCGAAGACGGTATTTTGCAGGAAAATTCAGGCTTTTTCTACCGGCTCCTTCGACCCGCCAATTTACCCGGTGACTGGCTGTTCCTGTTGCATGGATCGGGTGTAGACGAGACGACCTTGCTGCCGCTTGGTCGGCAAATCGCGCCGCACGCGGCGCTGGTTGCGGTCCGTGGCCGCATTCCTCAGGAGCACGGGTTCCGTTGGTTCACGCGAATCACCCCGACGCGTTTCGAACAGGCCAGCATCCGTGCTGAGGCGGACGCATTCGCGGGCTTCGTCGACGGCATCGCGAAGCGCCGCCGCTTCGATCTCAGCCGCGCGACCTTTCTCGGTTATTCGAACGGCGCCAACCTGGTCTCAAGCGTCATGCTGCTGCGTCCGGGCCTGATCGAGCGCGCCGCATTGCTGCGTCCGATGCCGGTGCTCGACTCGGTGCCGCCGGCCGACCTGTCGAAGGCGCGAGCGTTGATCATCGCCGGCGCTGCCGACCTGACCTACGCGCCATTCGCGCCGGCGCTGGCCGCTCTACTGAGCTCGCATGGCGCCAAGGTCGAGACCCACACCATTGCCTCCGGCCATGAAATCGGCGATCCGGACGCCGAGATCGTCAGGCAATGGCTGACGGATCCTGCAGTCGCCGTTGCATCGTCAAATCGATGAGCCTCGAAGCTACCCTCGCCCCATGCGGTTCCAGGCGTCCAGCCCGGCGATCTTGTAGGCTTCGGCCAGCGTCGGATAGTTGAAGGTGTTGTTGACGAAGAAGTCGACAGTGCCGCCGAGATTAATCACCGCCTGGCCGATGTGGATGAGCTCGGTCGCGCCCTCGCCGACAATATGGGCGCCGAGCAGACGGCGTGTTTCGATCGAGAACAGAAGCTTCAGGAACCCGGTGTTGACGCCCATTATGTGGCCGCGCGACGTCTCGCGGAACCGCGCCACGCCGACCTCGTAGGCAGCACCACTCTCGCGCACCTGCTCCTCCGACTGGCCGACGGTGGAGATTTCCGGCACGGCGTAGATGCCGTAGGGAAAGGTTTCGGGCGGCGGCGGCAAGGGCACGCCGAACGCATGGCAGGCGGCCACCCTGCCCTGCTCCATCGAGGTCGAGGCCAGGCTCGGAAAGCCGATGACGTCGCCGGCGGCATAGATATTGGGCGCGCTGGTCTGGAAGGTGTGCGGATCGACCTTGATGCGGCCCCTGGGATCGGCCTCGATGCCGACCGCTTCCAACCCCAGGCTGCCGACATTGCCGGTACGCCCTGCAGCGTAGAGCACGATCTCGGAACGGATGGTGCGGCCGTCGGCCAGCGTCACCTCGGCGCAATCGGGTTTCGAGGCGATCTCCTTGACGGCACTGCCTAATCTGATCGTCATGCCGCGATCGCGCATCTGATGGATGAAGTCGTCGACGATCTCGCGGTCGACGAAATCCAACATTGTGTTGCGCGGCTCGACCAGCGTCACTGGAACGTCGAGCGCCGAAAAGATCGTCGCATATTCGACGCCGATAACGCCCGCGCCGATCACCGTCAGCGTGCGCGGCAGGCGGTCGAGTTCCAGCATCTCGTCGCTGTCGAAGATCCGTGTCTTGTCGAACGGCACGTCGCGCGGCCGGTGCGGCCGGGTGCCGACCGCGATCAGCGCATGGGCGAAGCCAACCTCGCTGTAGTCGCCGGTGTCGGTGGTCAGGCTGACCTTGTTGGGGCCGAGGAATTTTACCGCGGCGCGCGCACTCTTGACCGTGTTGCGCATGAACTGGTGCTGCAGCACCTCGACCTCGTGGTCGAGCGTCTTGTGCAGGCGCTCGACCAGATCGCCGACCGAAATGTCCTGCTTGACGCGGTAGCCGCGTCCATAAAAGCCGCGCTCACGCCAGCCGGAGAGGTTGAGCACCGTCTCGCGCAACGTCTTCGACGGTATGGTGCCGGTATGCACCGAAACGCCGCCGAGACGCCGGCCTCTGTCGACCACCAGCACCGACTTGCCGAGCTTGGCCGACTGCACCGCGGCGCGGCGCCCGGATGGGCCGCTGCCGATGACCAGCATGTCGTAGTCCATGTCGCCCCGTCCCCTCGGCTCGGCGCCTTTTGTTGCGCCGCAGCAAGCTAACGCTATCCGCGCCATGAATTCAACAAGTCAGACGGCTCAGACGACATCAGGCAGTCCGTCACCATCTACACGGCGGCGAAAGGCTCGATCTTGATTCCGCCGCGAACCTTCACCATTTCACCAAGGAGCGGCCCCGTGCATTAACCCGGGTTCGATTACGAGGAAATGACATGAACGCTCGCGTTCTCGACGGCGAAATCATCACCAGCAGGCTCGAAGATGTCCGCGCTTATGAGGGCGTGCGCACGCGGCGCATTCTCGCCTTCGTCATCGATTATTTCATCGTCGCGCTGCTCACCATTCCATTCGCGATCCTGGTGTTCTTGTTCGGGCTGTTGACGCTCGGCCTCGGCTGGATGCTGTTTTCCATTCTCGTGCCGGCCGTCGCCATCCTCTACATCTGGAACACGCTCGGCAGTAAAGACCAGGCCACCACCGGCATGAAGGTAATGGGCATCCGGCTCGACCGGCTCGACGGCAGCCGCATCGACGGGCTGACCGCCGTCGTGCATTCGGTGCTGTTTTGGGCCGGCAATGTCATCCTCTCACCGCTGGTCCTGCTGGTGAGCCTGTTTTCCGACCGCAAGCGCACGCTGCACGACCTGTTGCTCGGCACCGTCGTCAGCCGCAGCGGCCGCTGAGCAGACTTTTGAAGCGCGGCCGCAGCCTTTGCGCACAAAAGTGAAGACCTCCAGTCAACCAGGCTTTCACAATCCTGTTGAATTTTTCGGCGTCCGCGCCAAAGGTAGAACGATTCGCAGGAGTGTTTCCAAGGCTCGATGACGCAGCACCCGACCCAGTCGCCACAGTTCTTTCTGACCGCGCCCTCGCCGTGTCCCTATCTCGAGGGCCAGTTCGAGCGCAAGGTGTTCACACACCTGGTCGGCGACAAGGCCCCGGAGATGAACGATCTGTTGACACAGGGCGGTTTCAGGCGGTCGCAGAACATCGCCTACAGGCCGGCTTGCGAGACCTGCCGCGCCTGTGTGTCGGTGCGCATCCTCGCGCAGGAATTCACCGCCAGCCGCAACATGAAACGGGTCATACAGCATAATTCGGATCTGGTCGGCGCCATGCACGACGCCGAACCCTCCACCGAACAGTATTCGCTGTTCCGCAGCTATCTCGACGCCCGCCATCGCCGTGGCGGCATGTCCGATATGACCGTGCTCGACTACGCCATGATGGTCGAGGATACCCATGTCGACACCAAGGTCATCGAATACCGTCGCCGCGGACCCGACAGCTTCATCACCGGCAAGGGCCAGGGCGAACTGATCGCCGTGGCCCTCACCGACAAGATGGCCGATGGCCTGTCGATGGTCTATTCCTACTTCAACCCGGATTTCGAGGACCGCTCGCTCGGCACCTTCATGATCCTCGACCACATCGCCCGCGCCAGGGCGATGGGCCTGCCCCATGTCTACCTGGGTTACTGGGTCAACGGCTCGCGCAAGATGAATTATAAGATGCGCTTCCAGCCGCAGGAGCATCTCGGCCCGAAAGGCTGGGAACGCCACAATCACGAAGCGGTTTCGCGCTGATCTCCGCTTTCGGTATTCACTCTTAAATTGTTTCGAGGAGGATGCCGCTGGGCTTCCGGCCGATCGGCTGGAAGACCGGGCGAGTCAATTTTGCGCCTCCAAGCCTATCGCGAGAATTGCCGCATGCCTTCCCACAACGACCACCAGAGAGGCCTTCTGATCACCGCCATCGGCGGGCTGACGCTGACCTTCGACATTCCGCTGATCCGGCTCGCCGATGGCGAGGCGTGGACGATCCTGCTGTTGCGCACCGGCACAACCTTCGTCACCACGCTCATCATCTGGGCCGTCTGGCGTTCGCTGAGCGCAAAGGCACCGCAGCTTGTGCCGGGCTGGTCGGGGCTCATCGTTGCCGCCCTCTACGGGCTCGGCTCGATCGCCTTCATCACCGGCGTCTACAACACCTCGACAGCCAACCTCGTTTTCATCCTGGCGTTCACAACCATGTTCGCGGCCCTTTTGTCATGGCTGTTCCTGAAGGAGAGGCCACGACCGCTGACGCTTGCCGCGCTGGCATTGATGATCGTCGGCGTCACGATCATTGTCGGCGATTCCGTTGGAACCGGACATCTCTTCGGCGACTTGATGGCGCTATGCTCGGCTTTCATGATCGCCGCGGCCATCACCATCTCGCGCGCCAGCGGCAAGGATATGGGTTTCACGGCGCTGATCGGAGTGGTCCTGCCGCTGGCCGTTGCCGCCCTGATGGTTTCCAAGGTAGGTTTTCACGTCAACGCACCCTGGTGGATCATCTTCAACGGTGCCGTCATCATGCCGATCTCGTTCTTTTGCCTCGCCAACGGCCCGAAATACATCTCCGGGCCGGAAGTGGCGATGTTCTACCTGCTCGAAACCGTGCTGGCGCCGGTCTGGGTGTGGATGATCTTCGCCGAGACCCCGTCGCACAACAGCCTGATCGGCGGCGCGATCCTCATCGTCACCTTGATCGGCCATTCGCTCTGGCAGTTGCACGAGGGGCGCAAGCGCCGCGCCATGTTCGCCGTCAGTCACCCGGCCTGATTCTTTTTCGCGGCGGCGCGTTCGGCGACAATTTCGATCTGCGGCGGTGCGTCATCCTGCTCCGCCGGTTCGGCGGCAGCGAGTTCATCGGTCAGTTCCACCTCGCGCAGCCATTCGCGCCAGATTGCGACCAGCAGCGCCATCAGCACCGGGCCGATGAACAGGCCGAGAAAGCCCATCGTCTTGACGCCGCCGATCAGGCCGAAAAAGGTTGGCAGGAAGGGCAGCTTTATCGGCCCGCCGACCAGCTTCGGGCGCAATGTCTTGTCGACGATGAAGAGTTCGACCGCGCCCCAGATGAACAGCGCCAGCCCGGCCATCGGCGAGCCGCTGGCCGCGAGATAGATCGAGACAAGCGTGAAGGACAGCGGCGCGCCGCCGGGGATCAGCGCCATGATGCCGGTCAGCGCGCCGAGCGTCACCGGCGACGGTACGCCGGCCAGCCAGTAAGCGATACCCAACACCAGCCCTTCGCCGATGGCGATAACGGTCATGCCGGTCACCGTCGAGGAAATAGTCGCCGGCACCACGCGTGAGATCCGTTCCCATCTGGCCGGCAGGATGCGTTCGCCGAGGCGATCGATCTGTCCGGCGAAATGCTCGCCGTCGCGATAGGCGAAGAACAGCGCGATCATCATGAACAGCAGCGTCAGCAAAAGGCCGAAGGCGCTGCCGCCGGCGGCAAGCACGCCGCGATAGATGCTGCCGATATTGGCGCCACTGATCAGCTGGATCAGTTCGCCGATACCGCCGGGGTGGCCAACGTTGACCGTCCATTGTTCATTGAGCCATTCGCCCACCACGGGCATGGTGGCGATCCAGTGCGGCGTCGGCGCACCATAGCGGTTGGTCTCGATGGCCCAGCTGACCCATTCGCGCACCTCATTGATGGCGTAGGTGCCGGCAAGCGCGATCGGCACCACCAGGAAGGTCAGGATGAACAAGATCGCAAGCGTCGCGGCGATCGTGCGGTTGCCGCCGACGCCAGCGAGCAACCGCCGATAGAGCGGCCAACTGGCGAAAGCGATAACCAGGGCGGCAAGGACCGGGAACAGGAAGCCGTGGAAGAAATAAACGCCGGCGGCGACGATCAGCACCAGGAGCCAGCGCGCCGCCGACAGCGGCGGAATGACAGCGGCCCTGAGCGGCGTCGACAGGCCAAACAGGCGCTGCTGCCGCTCCGGCTTCTGTATCCTGACTTCCTTCAAGCGCCCAACTCTCCCTGGCCCATCGCATCGCTTATGCACTGATATAGTGCAGCAATCGTGACGACATTCCAAATGTTTGGGTGGAGCTGCTAATCTCCCCCCTTGAGGGGGAGATGGCCGGCAGGCCAGAGGGGGTCGCCGCGCGTGAGGCGCCAGCCTCCTCTGTTCGCGATTGGAGGTCGCGTCAGGACGTGCCGACCCCCTCTGTCGCCTTCGGCGACATCTCCCCCTCGAGGGGGGAGATTAGCAGCTACCCAAATTTCCCAGTCCTCGGGAATCCCTTCGGCACCATGCGTCCGGCCGAGGCTCGGGCACCGATCCATTCGATCAGCTCTTCACGCGACTTGACGAAGGTGCGGTCGGCCGAATCCTGCCAGGAGAGACCTGCCGCGAGCGTGAAGGTCTTGACGTCGAGGACACCGCCATCCTTGTACTTCTGCAGGCGCACGCCCTTGCCGCGCCCCATCTCCGGGATCTCGGCTAGCGGGAACACCAGCATCTTGCGGTTCTCGCCGACAATGGCGAGATGGTCGCCCGCGACGCTCACGCAGCGCTGGGCCTCGTCGGGCGCCTTGACGTTCATCACCTGCTTGCCCTTGCGGGTGTTGGCGACGACTTCTTCTTCCGGCACGATGAAACCGTTGCCGTCATGCGACACCAGCAGCAGCTTGCGCTTGGGATCATGGACGAAGGCGGTGACGATGTCCTGGTCGTTGTCCATGTCGACGATGATGCGGATCGGCTCGCCATGGCCACGCCCACCCGGAAGCCGGTCGGCGCCGATCGTGTAGAACTTGCCGCCGGTGGTGAAGACCAGCACCTTGTCGGTCGTCTGGGCGTGGAAGGCGAGCTTGAGGCTGTCGCCTTCCTTGAAGGTCAGGGCCGAATGGTCGGTCAGATGACCTTTCATGGCCCTCAGCCAGCCCTTTTCCGACACGACGACGGTGACCGGCTCGCGCTCGATCATGGCATGGGCGATATCGGTCAGGTCATGTTCGGGTGCATCTGCGAACTCGGTCCGGCGCTTGCCGATCTCGGTCTCGGGCCCGTATTTCTGGCGAACATTGGCGACTTCCCACTTGATCGTCGCCCACTGCTTGGCGTCGGACGCAAGCAGTGCCTCGATCTGCTTCTTCTCGCCGGTCAGGCCATTGAATTCCTCGCGGATTTCGAATTCCTCGAGCTTGCGCAGCGCTCTCAGCCGCATGTTGAGGATGGCTTCGGCCTGGGTGTCGGTGAGTGACCAGCGCGCCATCATCACTTGCTTGGGCTCGTCCTCCTCGCGGATGATCCTGATCACCTCGTCGATGTTGAGGTAGGCGATCAAATAGCCGGCGAGGATCTCCAGCCGCCTTTCGATCTCGCCGAGACGGTGCTTGGAGCGGCGGATCAGGACGTCGCGGCGGTGCTCCAGCCATTCCTTGAGCACGCCTTTCAGCGACAGCACGTTCGGCACCTTGCCGCGCGACAACACGTTCATGTTGAGCGGAAAGCGGCTTTCGAGCTCGGTCAGCTTGAACAGCGATTCCATCATGATGCCGGGATCGACCGAGCGGCTCTTCGGCACCAGCACAACGCGGATGTCCTCGGCGCTCTCGTCGCGGATATCCTCGAGCAGCGGCAGCTTGCGCGCCATCAAGAGCTCGGCGATCTTTTCGATCAGCCTGGCCTTCTGGACGCCGTAGGGGATTTCGGTGACGACTATGTTCCAGGTGCCCCTGCCCTGATCCTCCTGGTTCCATTTCGCCCTGACGCGAAAGCCGCCGCGGCCGGTTTCATAAGCTTCGAGGATCGAGGCGCGGCTGTCGACGATGATGCCGCCGGTCGGGAAATCCGGACCTTGTACGAAATCCATCAGCTTCGTCACCGGCGCATCCGGATGCTCGATCAGGTGGAGCGCGGCGTCGCAAAGCTCGGCCGCATTGTGCGGCGGGATCGAGGTCGCCATGCCGACGGCGATACCGGAAGAGCCGTTGGCGAGCAGGTTCGGGAAGGCGCCGGGCAGCACGGCGGGCTCCTCGTCTTCCTCGTTATAGGTCGGTCGGAAATCGACGGCGTCCTCGGTGATGCCTTCCAGCAGCAGCGTCGACACTTCGGTCATGCGCGCTTCGGTGTAGCGCATGGCGGCGGCGTTATCGCCGTCGATATTGCCGAAATTGCCCTGCCCGTCGACGAGCGGGTAGCGCATCGAAAAATCCTGCGCCAACCGCACCAACGCGTCGTAGATCGACTGGTCGCCATGCGGATGGAATTTGCCCATCACCTCGCCGACGATGCGGGCGCATTTGGCAAAGCCCTGGTCGGGGTTGAGTCGCAACAGGCGCATGGCATGCATAATGCGACGATGCACCGGCTTCAGCCCGTCGCGCACGTCCGGCAGTGCCCGGTGCATGATGGTCGACAGCGCGTAGGCGAGGTAGCGCTCTTCCAGCGCCTTCTTCAGATCGACCGGCTCGATATTGTCGCCGCCGCCACTCTCGGGCGGCAAAAGCCTTTTTCCCATGGGCTGGCACTAGCCGAGCGGGTGATTCGCGGCAAGAGGCACCGGTATGCGTCCTCCTAAAGCGCGTCGCGTTCGACCGGCCTCATGCGACGCTTTAGGTTTGTTTTGATGCATGTCGTAATCGCAAAACCGCTGCACACTTTTGCGCGACATCCATTATGAAACAGGAATTGGAAGCGTCACGACGCCGGCCAACATCAACCCGTTACATCCTGCTTCTATCGCAAGCCTGATGGATCGGGTTTGCCTTTGGCCGCGATTTTCGATCATTGTGCCGAGGCACGCCTTTTTCCGGTCCAGTTCGTCACCGAATGGTGACGACGCGACGATTCGAAAAGAATTTCAGGACACTCTCAGGGGAGCTCTCGATGACGATCAGACACTCGACACTTATTAAAAGACTGGCTTTTTCAACCTTTTTGCTGACGCTGCCGCTGAACGCGGCCCTAGCGCAGGATACCGCGGTCGCCGACCGGCTGAAGGCTGCCCTCGCCGCCCAAGGCGTCGACCTCTCCTGGACCGGAGTAACCGGCGACACCTCCAGCATGGTTCTGCAAGGCGTAGCGGTCAAGCCGGCGGCCGAAAAGGAGGCGCTCAAGATCGGCGACGTCAAGCTCGAAGGCGTGACCGAAGCCAATGGCGGCTATCAAATCGCGACCGTATCGACGTCGCCGTTCGAACACAGCGAAGATGGCGTCACGCTCAATCTCAGCCCCTTCGTCATCCACGACATGACGGTTCCGGCCGAAGGCGCAACCGGTCCGCTGGGCTCGCTGATGATGTACAAATCGGCCGAGCTCGACAACATGACAGTCAAAGTGGCTGACAAGACCGCTTTCTCGATGGACGGGCTTGCCATCGCAATCACGCCGCCGGCCGACGGCAAGGCCTTGGCGTTTTCCGGCACCACGGAAAAATTCGCTGCCGACCTGACACTGGTCGAAGATCCGAAGTCCAAGGAAGTCATCAACGCGCTCGGCTACCAGAACATATCAGGCAATCTTGAGATGGAAGGCACCTGGCAGCCTACCGACGGCAGGATGGACTTGTCGAAATACGAAATATCCGTCGACAATGCCGGCACGCTCGGCATGACCTTCGATCTCGGCGGCTACACGCTGGACGTCATCAAATCACTGCAGGAGATGCAGAAGAAGATGGCAGCGCAGCCCGAAGGCGCGGACAATTCCGCTCAAGGCATGGCCATGCTCGGGCTACTGCAGCAGCTTTCGTTCAACAGCGCCTCGATCCGCTTCGACGACGATTCGCTGACCAAAAAGGTGCTCGATTATGCCGGCAAGCAGCAAGGCATGTCCGGCAAGGACATCGCCAACCAGGCCAAGGCGATCGTGCCATTCGGCATGGCGCAGCTCAACAATCCGGAACTGACGGCGCAGGTTTCGGCCGCGGTCAACAAGTTCCTCGACGATCCGCAAAGCATCGAGGTCTCGGCCGAGCCGTCGGCAGCGGTGCCGTTCGCGCTGATCATGGCGGGCGCCATGTCCAACCCGCTCGACCTGCCGAAAACGCTCGGCGTGACGGTTACGGCGAACGAAGATTGATAGAGACAGGCTTCAAGCAAAAAGCCCGGCAGCGCTGCCGGGCTTTTTTATGAATCAATAGCACCCGGTTCGGAGCGTTTCCTAAACCTCTTTCTTCGTCGCCACCACGCGCAGCGACAATTCGCGAAGCTGCTGCGGGCTGGCTTCCGACGGCGCGTTCATCAACAGGTCGTAGGCCTGCTGGTTCATCGGAAACATGGTCACTTCGCGCAGGTTCCTTGCGCCGACCAGAAGCATGACGACACGGTCGATGCCGGCCGCCATGCCGCCATGCGGCGGGGCGCCATACTGGAAGGCGCGGTAAAGGCCGCCGAAGCGTTCCTCGACTGTTGCGCGGTCCAGCCCGACGGTTTCGAACGCCTTGACCATGGTTTCGGGCAGATGGTTGCGGATGCCGCCTGAGGCGATCTCGAAACCGTTGCAGACCATGTCGTACTGGAACGCCTTGATGCCGAGCAGATCCTCGCCGTTAAGCGCATCGATGCCACCTTGCGGCATCGAGAACGGATTGTGCGCGAAGTCGATCTTCTTCTCCTCCTCGTTCCATTCGAAGAACGGGAAGTCGACGATCCAGCACAATTCGAAGCGGTCGCGGTCGACAAGATTGAGCTCCTCGCCGGCGCGGCTGCGCGCCGCTCCCGCGAAGGAGACGAATTTCTTCGGGTCGCCGGCGACGAAGAAGGCGGCATCGCCATCGGCAAGGCCGAGTTGTTGGCGGATCGCCTCGGTGCGCTCCTCGCCGATGTTCTTGGCCAGCGGCCCGGCCCCTTCAAGCTTCTCGCCCTCCTTGCGCCAGAAGATGTAGCCCAGCCCTGGCTGGCCCTCGCCTTGCGCCCATGAGTTCATGCGGTCGCAGAAGGCGCGAGACCCGCCGGTTTTCGCTGGAATTGCCCAGACCTCGGCCTTCGGATCGTTGGCAAGGATGTTGGCGAATACCTTGAAGCCGGAATCGCGAAAATTATCCGAGACGGCCTGCATCTCGATCGGGTTGCGCAGATCCGGCTTGTCGGTGCCGTATTTGCGCATGGCGACATCATAGGCGATGCGCGGAAACTTCTGCGTCACCGGCTTGCCGGCGGCAAAGGTCTCGAACACCCCCCGCATCACCGGCTCCATGGTGGTGAACACGTCCTCCTGCTCGACGAAGCTCATCTCCACGTCGAGCTGATAGAATTCACCCGGCAGACGGTCGGCGCGCGGATCCTCGTCGCGGAAGCACGGCGCAATCTGGAAGTAGCGGTCGAAGCCGGACACCATGATCAGCTGCTTGTACTGCTGCGGTGCCTGCGGCAGCGCGTAGAACGTGCCGGGGTGAATGCGCGACGGCACCAGAAAGTCGCGCGCCCCTTCCGGCGACGAGGCGGTCAAGATCGGCGTCGAGAATTCGGTGAAGCCGACCTCGCCCATCAGCTTGCGCATCTCGGCGATGATTTTCGTCCGCGCGACGATATTCTTGTGCAGCGTGTCGCGGCGCAGATCGAGGAAGCGGTATTTGAGGCGGATGTCCTCCGGATAGTCCGGCTCGCCGAAGACCGGCAGTGGCAATTCCTTGGCCGCCGACAGCACCTCGATCTCGCGCGCAAAAATCTCGATCTCGCCGGTCGGCAAATTAGGGTTAACAGTGTCGGCGAGGCGCGCCTTGACCTCGCCGTCGACGCGGACGACCCATTCGCCGCGCAAGGTCTCGGCAATCTTGAAGGCCGGCGAATCCGGATCGGCGACGATCTGCGTCAGGCCGTAGTGGTCGCGCAAATCGATGAACAGCAAGCCGCCATGGTCGCGCACGCGATGCACCCAGCCCGACAGGCGAACGGAGGAACCGACGTCGGCCTTCCTCAACTGGGCACAGGTATGGCTGCGGTAACGATGCATTGTCATTCTTAAAGTCCGGATGTTGGGTTGCGGCCGAGGCATGATGGCCCAGCCTGAAAATTTGCGCGAAAAGCACATGAGAGGGTGCATTTGTCAAGGCAAGCGGCGCACGGGTCGATTTCGCGTTTCTTCCCGCCCCTGCCCCACCAGCATCAATTTATCCCAGAGGCCTCAATCCTAATTCGCTGCTCTGTGCGGCAGTTCAACTATCCACCTTATCCCTTGACCCCGCCCGCCGTGAGGCCGGAGACGATCTTGCGCTGGAAGATGAGGACGAGGATGACGAGCGGCACGGTGACGATCACCGATGCGGCCATGATGTTGCCCCACGGGATCTCGAACTGCGAGTTGCCGGAGAGCAGCGCGATCGCGACCGGCACGGTTCGCTGCTCGTTGCTGGAGGTAAACGTCAGAGCGAACAGGAACTCGTTCCACGCACCGATGAACGCGAGAAGCCCGGTGGTCGCCAGCGCCGGCCACATCAGCGGCAGGAAGACGCGGCTGATGATGATCCAGGGCGTGGCGCCATCGAGGATCGCCGCTTCCTCCAGCTCGATCGGCAGGTCGCGAACGAAGGCGGTGAGCACCCAGACG
Source organism: Mesorhizobium sp. M0991 (assembly GCF_040318915.1). Taxonomy (NCBI): domain Bacteria; kingdom Pseudomonadati; phylum Pseudomonadota; class Alphaproteobacteria; order Hyphomicrobiales; family Phyllobacteriaceae; genus Mesorhizobium; species Mesorhizobium sp. M0991. Next base: position 360,983 of record NZ_JAMYNE010000003.1, on the reverse strand, counting down.
GTGAACGGCAAGGTGAAGATCATGTAGGACAAGATCAGCGCGAACGGCGAATTGTAGAGGCCGAAGGTGCGGATCAGCTCGAAAAGACCGGCAAGCACCGCCAATTGCGGGAACATCGAGACGGACAGGATAATGAGGAGCAGAGCCGAGCGGCCTCTGAAGCGGATGCGCGCCAGCGCATAGGCGGCGGTGACGCCGAGGAACAGCGAAATGACGACAACGGCGCTCGAGATGAACAGCGAGTTCACGAGGTTGCGCAGGAAGGTCCCCTCGGTGAAAACGGTCCGGTAATTGCTGAAGGTAATCGTCGTCGGCCAATAGTCGATCTGGAAGAGCGCCGTCCCCGATTTCAGGCTGGTGATGATGGCGTAGTAGAACGGGAACACCGCGACGACGACGATGACGGCGACGAGGAGGTAGAAAGCCGTGCGCTTGACGATCCACATGGTCAGTAGTCCCACATGATCAATAGTCCTTGTCCAGTCTTATCCGGCCGAGCCAGAGAACGAGCATGGTCAGCAGAGCTAGGATGAGGAAGAGCAGCGTCGAGGCGGCGGAACCGTAGGCGAACTTGTCGAACTCAAACAGGCTCTCGCGGGCAAACACCGACATCGACTTGGTGTGTATGTTGTTTGGCGTGAGCACGTAGATCAGATCGAAGATGCGCAAGGCATCGAGACCGCGAAAGATCATGGCCACCATCAACGCCGGTCGGATGAGCGGCAAGGTGATCTTCCAGAAAATTCTCCACGCGCCGACGCCGTCGAGCTTGGCGACCTCGTAGATTTCCTGTGGAAGCATCTGGAGACCGGCGAGAATGAGAAGCGCCATGAAAGGGGTCGCTTTCCAGATGTCGACAACGAGGACGGCGACCATCGCCGTGTCGGCGCTGGCCGCCCAGGCGATTTTTGTGCTGATCAGGCCAAGCTTGAGCAGGACGTCGTTGATGATGCCGAACTGGTCGTTGAGCATCCACTGCCACATTTTCGCCGAGACGATCGTCGGGACCGCCCAAGGGATGAGGATCGCGGCGCGCACGATGCCACGGCCGCGAAACTTGGTGTTGAGCACCAACGCGACGATCATGCCGAGCACCGTCTCGCAGGTCACCGAAATCACCGCGAAGCGCACCGTGTTCCAGACAGCGCGCCACCAGACCGGATCGGCGAGCAGCCCGTCATAGATGACGCGGCCGCTCGGCATTTGCAGGACGGAGAAATAGTTGGCGAAGCCAACCCAGCGGCGGGCTTCGAGGTCGGCGAGCGAGGCATCCGTGAACCCGAAATAGATCGTGCGCATCAACGGCCAGCCGGCAACGGCGGCAAGCACGATGAGCATCGGGGCAAGCAGCAGCCATGCCGAGCGCGCACGCTGACGCGCCAGCAGCGAGCCTGAGCGCGGCGAGGTCACCAGGCGGTGCCTTTGAGTCTGGTCAAGGAGAACTCCAGATCGGCAAGGTTGTCCGCAGCCGTGCCCTCGCCGGAAATGGTGTTGTGGACGGCGGTCCAGAACTCGCTCGATGCCTCATTGTACCTGCTCTTGGCCTGGGCCGAGGGACGCGGCACCGCGTTGAGGACGACTTCCTTCCAGCGCGGAATCACCGGCTGGGCGCTGGCGATGTCGGCATCGTCATAGAGTGCCTCGATGGTCGGCAGATATGCCCCCTTCAAGGCGCGGTACTTCTGCATCTGAGGCGAGGCGATCCATTTGACCAGCTCGATCGCTGCATCCGGGTTCTTCGAATATTTGGAAACCGCGAGATTCCAGCCGCCAAGCGTTGCTGCCGGGCGGGCGCCCTCACCCGACCCCGGCGGCAGCGTCGTCACCTCGAACTTGGCTTTGATGGGTGAGCTTTCGCTGTTGCCAAGCGCGTAGGCGTAGGGCCAGTTGCGCATGAAGACGGCGTTGCCGGTCTGCCAGACACCGCGCGACTCTTCTTCCTGGTAGGCCAGAACGCCGGGCGGTGAGATGGTTCCCACCCAGCTCCTCGCCATTTCCAGCGCCGCGGCTGCTTGCGGATTGTTGATGGAGATCGTGCCGTCCGGCTCGATAACCTGGCCGCCGCCGTTCGACTTCACCCATTCGAGTGCATCGCAGGTCAGCCCCTCGTAGGCGTTGCCCTGGAAAACGAAGCCCCACATGTCCTTGTTGCCGGCCTCGCGCTCCTTGTCCATGACACGCTTGGCGGTGTCGGCAAGCTCGGCCCAGCTGGCCGGCACCCTGGCGCCGTATTTGTCGAGGAGATCCTTGCGGTAGTAGAGCGCCGGAGCGTCGGTGAAGATCGGCAACGCGACGAGCTTGCCGTCCACGGTCTGCGATTTGATGATCGATGGGAAATGGGCGCCAACGACATCCTTGGTCGCTTCGGTCAGGTCGATGAACTGCCTTGCAAGCTGGGGGGCCCAGATGATGTCTGTTTGATAGACGTCGACGTCGCTGCTTCCGGCAGCGAGCCAGAGCCGGTATTGGCCAAACTGGTCCGTCGCCGAGGGCGGCAGCGGAACGACGCTAACCTTGTTGCCGGTCTTCTTCTCGTACTGATCGAGGATCTCGCGAAGGATTCTCTGGCCGTTGCCGGTGTCGCCGGACACCATCGCGAGGTCGACAGCCCGCGCCGGCCCGGCCGCCAGAACTGCGGCCACGGCAAATGCAGCAAATGCGGGATGAAATTTCATGATGGCGGACCTCCCTTTGGAGCTTCAGGCCGGGCAGCAGAAACGGACGTCGATGCCCGACACCGTCTCCGCACACCGGCAGCTCACAAGACGCGTATTCGCCCACCAGCACTGAACTACAAAGATACGCCTTGGTTCCCAACACGGAGCGTCGGGCGCCACGCGGCAGCGCAAGCTCCCACGTCGGTAGTGGACCTAAAGCGCGTCGCGTTCGATCGGCCTCATGCGACGCGCTTTAGGTTCTTGTTTTTATGCATGTCGTTATCGCAAAACCGCTGCACACTTTTGCGCGACATGCATTAAGGCCCCCCGGCTGGCCCCAACGCCACCGGGAATTGCCGCTGGCATTGGCGAAGGCGATGGTTCAAGAAGGATCAACGACAGGCATTCCTTCATGTCCTCCATCCGCCCGCTGATCCCGCTCCTGATCGCCGCCGGCATCCTGCTCGGCGGCAACGGCCTGCAGAGCACCTTGATTGCGCTGCGTGGTGCGCAGGAGGGTTTTCCCGCTTCCTCGATCGGCCTGATGGGCACGTTCTATTTCGCCGGCTTCCTGCTCGGCTGCCTTGCCGTGACCCGCATCATGAAGTCCGTTGGCCATGTGCGCGCCTTTTCGGCACTCGCGGCGATCGCCTCGGCGGGAACGCTGCTTCTGGTGCTGGTCATCGATCCGGTGATGTGGTGCGCCGTGCGCTTTGCCGGCGGGTTCTGCTTTGCCGGCCTGTTCACCATCATGGAAGCCTGGCTGAATTCCGGCGTCACCAACACCGACCGGGCGCGGGTGCTTGCCATCTACCGCATGGTCGACATCGGCTCGGTGACGGGCGCCCAGTTCCTGATCCCGATCTTCGGCGCCGGCGGCTTTGCCATCTTCGCCATCATGTCGATGATGATCACCGTTTCGCTGGTGCCGGTTTCGCTCGGCGACCGCTCCAATCCGACGCCGCCGGAAGACGTCAAGCTCGATTTGGCGCGCGTCTGGCGGATTTCACCGCTCGGCTGCTTCGGCTGCATCGCCGTCGGCGTCACAAACAGCGCCTTCCGCACCCTGTCGCCGGTCTATGCCGAGCAGATCGGCATGTCGGTCGCCGACGTCGTCACCTTTGTCAGCGTCGGCATTTTTGGCGGCGCCATCATCCAATACCCGCTTGGCTATCTCTCCGACCGCTGGGACCGGCGCTCGGTCCTGCTGATGACGACGTGCTGTGCGATGGTGGCGGCACTGGCGCTGGCGTTCGTGGCAGGCGGCAGTCCGTTCCTCAACTTCCTGCTCGTCTTCATCTTCGGCTGCTTCGCCATGCCGCTCTATTCGCTGTCGGCCGCGCATTCCAACGACCGCGCCGACAAGGGCGAGTTCGTGCTGATCAATGCAGCCTTGATGCTGTTTTATTCCTTTGGCGCCATCGGCGGGCCGTTCGCCGCCTCGACGGTGATGCAATTTTTCGGGCCGAGCGCGCTGTTCGTGTTCAGCGCCACCGTCTATGCGATCTTCGTGGCCGTCATCCTTTACCGGATGCAGGCGCGCTCCGCCGTGCCGGCCAGCCATCGCAGCCGTTTTACGGCGCTGTTGCGCACGTCTACGGTTTTTGCCCGGTTGGCGAAGCGGAATGCTGATCCCGATGAACCCGTAAAGCCCCGATAGAGGTGCTTGCGCTTGACGAAAGCGCGCGCGGCTGAAATTGAAAGAGACCCTATCCCTTGCCAAAAGCGATTTGATGCACGTCATCACCACCCAGAAAGAACTCGAGACCGTTATTGCCGCTTTCGAAAAGGCGGAGTTCGTCACCGTCGATACCGAATTCATTCGCGAAACGACCTTCTGGCCGATCCTGTGCCTGATCCAGATGGCAGCGCCCGGGGTGACGGCGCTGATTGATCCGCTGTCGCCCGACATCGACCTGAAACCGTTCTTCAGGCTGATGGCCAATGAGGCGATCGTCAAAGTCTTCCATGCGGCGCGGCAGGACATCGAAATCATTGTGCATCTCGGCGATCTGGTGCCGCATCCGGTGTTCGACACCCAGGTCGCGGCGATGGTCTGCGGCTTCGGCGACAGCGTCTCCTACGACCAGCTGGTGCAGCGCATCACCGGCGCGAGGCTCGACAAGTCCTCGCGCTTCACCGACTGGCGCCACCGTCCGCTGTCCGAAAAGCAGCTCGACTACGCGCTCGCCGACGTCACCCACCTGATCGAGGTCTACAAGCATCTCAGCGCCGAGCTGGTGCGGGAAAACCGCGCCCACTGGCTGAACGAGGAGATGGACGTGCTGACCTCGCGCGAGACCTACGATCCGCATCCCGAGGATGCCTGGAAGCGGCTCAAGATGCGGCTGCGCAAGCCGCAGGAACTGGCGATCGTCCAGGCGGTGGCCGCCTGGCGCGAACGCGAAGCGCGCGAGCGCGACGTGCCGCGCGGCCGGGTGCTCAAGGACGATGCGATCTACGAAGTAGCGCAGCAGGCGCCGCGCGACGCTGCGGCGCTGAGCAAGCTGCGCACCACGCCGAAGGGCTGGGAGCGCTCGTCGACGGCTACGGCACTGCTTGGAGCAGTAAACGCTGCGCTCGCCCTGCCCAGGGAAGAGATGCCGAAGCTGCCGAAGAGCTTCCAGCCGCCAGAGGGGTCGAGCGCCGCGGCGGAGTTGCTGAAGGTGCTGCTGCGGATCGTTGCCGAAAAGGAAGGCGTCGCATCCAAGGTACTCGCCTCCAGTGACGACATCGACCGCATCGCTGCCGAGGGCGAGGAAGCCGACGTGCCTGCATTGCAAGGTTGGCGGCGTGCCGTTTTCGGCGAGGCCGCGCTCAAGCTGGTGCGCGGCGAACTCGCCATCAGGTTCGACAAGCGCAAGATTGCAGTGTTCGATTTGTAGCCTTGAGCTTGCTCAGACCAAGCCGAGCAGATGCAGCGCCAGCCATATCCAGCCAAGTGCGAGAACTACCGCGCCCAGGTAGAATGCCCTGCTGCGCAGGAGTAGCCGATTGCTGGTCAAGTGGACCGATGCGTGAAGATAGCGGGAGACGACAAAGATCCACATCAGTGCCAAGGTCAGATAATTGACGCCATTGGTCACGTGCAGGGTCAAGCATAAGACGTAGAAGAGCACCGGCAGTTCGAACTGGTTACTCAGATTGTTGGCGACGCTGATGCTGGAACCAGGCTCCGTCGAGCGCGTCTTGAACTGGCCGGTCTTGGCTTCGCCCGATCTGACCGCACCATAACGGCGCCGGCCCATTACGAAATAGACGATATAGACCAGCAGCACCTGCGCCAGCATCGGCCAGAAGATCGCGGTCTGGTTCAAGACGCCCCCTGTCGTTGTCACCCAGCCTTCAAGGCCGTTTCTGAGCCATCAGAGTGAAAGCCGCAATGACGGTCACCGGTATCGCCAGTAGGGCGAATTTGGTGACGATCAGCGCCGAGGCGAAGGATAGCGAATCCGGATTGGCTGACAGGAAATCGGACAATAGACGAGCCACGGTGATGTTCTGGGCATAGTCGGCAAGCGTGTAGGGCAGCACCAGCACGGCTGCGAATATCGCCTGGGTTTGCGCAGGCAGTGCACGGAAGTTTTTCAGCCGCCTGCCCGTGGCCAGGATCAGGCTGACCATCGTCAGCGATAGCAGCGCCGGAAAAAGCAGGTCGAAGGTCAGGTAATGCCAGACGAGAATAATCTCGCTGCCGCGCCGGCCGAGGGCCGTTAGCCAGGCCATGCCCTCATCCGGAGTGAAACCGGCATAGCGCATGTCGAGCGACGGCAGACCGCCGCTCAATTGGCGAAAATAGAGGAACTCCATCGCCGTCATGATGATGAAAACCGCCACGGTGGCGACACACAGTGCGGCCGCGTGGCGCGACAGCCGCAGGATCATTGCCGCCAGATTGCGCCAAGACGCATGACGGTCAGGCTCCGCCAGGATAATTCGGGCTTTCGCGGGTAATCGTGACGTCATGGGCGTGGCTTTCACGAAGTCCGGCATTGGATATCCGCACAAAAGTGGCGCGCTCGCGGAAATCGGCAAGGTCGCGGCCACCGACATAACCCATAGCGGCTTTCAGGCCGCCTGCAAGCTGGTGCAGCACGCCAGACACAGGTCCTTTGTACGGCACCTGCCCTTCGATGCCTTCCGGGACCAGTTTCAGCGTGTCGCGCACCTCGGCCTGGAAGTAGCGATCGGCGGAGCCGCGCGCCATCGCGCCGACCGAGCCCATGCCGCGATAGGCTTTGAAGGAGCGGCCCTGATGCAGATAGACCTCGCCCGGGCTCTCGTCGGTGCCGGCCAGCAGCGAACCGATCATCGCCGCGCTGGCCCCGGCGGCCAGCGCCTTGGCGAGATCGCCCGAATATTTGATGCCGCCATCGGCAATGACCGAGACGCCCGATTTCTGCGCCGTCTCGACCGCCGACATGATCGCCGAGAGCTGCGGCACGCCGACGCCGGCGACGATGCGGGTGGTGCAGATGGAACCCGGCCCGATGCCGACCTTGACTGCGTCGGCGCCGGCATCGATCAGCGCCAGCGTGCCTTCTGACGTGGCGACGTTGCCGGCCAGGATGCGAACCGAGTTGGAGAGTTTTTTGGCCCGCGTCACCGCATCCAGGACGCGCTGCGAATGACCGTGCGCGGTGTCGATCACCAGAAGGTCGACGCCGGCGTCGATGAGGCGCTCGGCCCGTTCGAAACCGTCATCGCCGACGCTGGTGGCGGCGGCGGCCCGCAAGCGTCCCTGCGCATCCTTGGTGGCGTGCGGGTTGAGCTGCGACTTCTCGATGTCCTTGACCGTGATCAGCCCAACGCAATTGCCGTCCCGGTCGACCACAACAAGCTTCTCGATGCGGTGCTGATGGAGCAGTCGCTTGGCCTCGTCCTGATCGACGTTCTCCTTGACCGTGATCAGGTTCTCGCGGGTCATCAGCTCATAGACCTTTTGCGCCGGGTCGGAGGCGAAGCGGACGTCGCGGTTGGTCAGGATGCCGACCAGCCGGCCCACCGTGTGGCCGCCGCTGCCGCCGTTCTCGACCACCGGAATGCCCGAGATGCTGTAGGTGCGCATCAGACCCAGCGCATCTGCAAGCGTCGCCTCGGGACCGATGGTGACGGGGTTGACCACCATGCCGGATTCGAATTTCTTCACTTGCCGCACCTGCTCGGCCTGTTCGGCCGGCGAGAAATTGCGGTGGATGACGCCGATGCCGCCGGCCTGGGCCATGGCGATGGCAAGCCTTGCCTCGGTGACCGTGTCCATGGCGGCCGACAGGATCGGCACGTTGAGGTCGATGTCGCCGGCGATGCGGGTGCGGATGTCGGTCTCGCCGGGCATGACCTCGGAATGACCCGGCTGCAGCAGCACGTCGTCAAAAGTCAGCGCCAATGCGCCGGTGGACGTCTCGATGATTTTTGCCATGGCCAGCCCTCGGAATGCAGGAAAGGCGCTCGCCCTGATGGACAGCGCCGACTCGTCTTCTTCCCTTTCAGGATTGGCGCTGGCTCGTAACACGTCCCGTCGCCGTTGAAAAGCCGATGGTTGTGTAGTGGCAAAGCTGCATTTGCCCCAGGTGCTGCAAGACTTGCGGTCGCACAAACGTGACAGCAATTTAATGCGACATCCGGGCCAAGGCATGATAACCGCCCTACGTGTCGGTTTGGCCCTCAAGGCCGGCAAGCAAGCGGCGACGCACATTTCAAGGCCGGATCCATCGTGAACCGCACCATTCCGCTTATTCTGGCGGTCGCTCTATTCATGGAGAACATGGATTCGACCGTCATTGCGACATCGTTGCCGACGATCGCCATCGACATCCACACCAGCCCGATCGCGCTCAAGCTGGCGCTGACCGCCTATCTGGTATCGCTGGCGATCTTCATTCCGATCAGCGGCTGGATGGCCGACCGCTTTGGCGCCAAGAATGTCTTCCGTGCCGCGATCGCCGTGTTCATCGCCGGTTCGGTCGCGTGCGCCATGTCCAATTCGCTGCCGGCTTTCGTGGTGTCACGCTTCCTGCAAGGCATTGGCGGCGCCATGATGACGCCGGTCGGACGCCTGGTGCTGGTACGCGCGACGCCGAAAAGCGAACTCGTCGCCGCCATGTCATGGCTGACCGTCCCGGCTCTGGTCGGCCCGCTGGTCGGCCCGCCGGTCGGCGGCTTCATCACGACCTATTTTTCCTGGCACTGGATTTTTCTGATCAACGTGCCGATCGGGCTGATCGGCATCTGGCTGGCCACGCGTTTCCTGCCAAAGACCGACCCTGCCGAGACACCGCCACTCGATTTCATCGGTTTTGTGCTGAGCGGGCTGGCGGCATCGGGCATTGTGTTCGGCCTGTCGGTGGTCAGCCTGCCGGCTCTGCCGCCCGCTGCCGGCTTTTTCACCGTAGCCGTCGGGCTGGCGTCGGCGGTGCTTTATCTGCTGCACGCGCGCCGCGCCAAGAATCCGCTGCTGGCGCTCGAGCTGTTTCGCAATCGGGTGTTCCGCTCGTCGGTGCTCGGCGGCGGATTGTTCCGCATTGGCATTGGTGCCGTACCTTTCCTGTTGCCGCTGATGTTCCAGATCGGTTTCGGGCTGACGCCGTTCCAGTCCGGCATGATCACCTTTGTCTCGGCGATCGGCGCCATAGGCATGAAATTCGTCACCGCGCTGATCTTCAGGGTCGCCGGCTTCCGCCGTGTGCTGATTTCAGGCTCGCTCATCGCTGCCGCGTCCATCGCCATCAACGGCCTGTTCACACCCGATACGCCCTATGGGCTGATCCTCGCCATGCTGCTCGCCGGGGGCTTCATCCGCTCGATGTTCTTCACCGGCATCAATGCGCTTGCCTACGCCGAGATTTCGGCCGCCGACACCAGCAAGGCGACGCCGATCACGGCGGTGTTCCAGCAGTTGGCGATCGCGCTCGGCGTGGCGCTGGCCGGCGGCATCCTGGAAGTGTCGACCAAGATCCATGGCGGCCCACTGACGCTGAGCGACTTCCACACCGCCTTCTTCATCGTGGCGGCGGTGTCGGCGGCGGCCTCGCTGTCGTTCATGCGGCTGGCGCCGGACGCCGGCAATGCCGTGTCGGGACATGGCCGACTGACGCCGCCGAAGACCCTGGAGCCGGTGAGCCCGCCGGGGAGTTGAGGGGGCGGAGCGGTACAGAACGGAGCAATGCAGAACCGTAGCGATCCTTCCCACCCCCCTCTGTCCTACCGGACATCTCCCCCGCAAGGGGGGAGATCGGTTGTGCTACCGCTTTCGCCAATGTTCAACGTTGCAGGATTAGACGGCGCGCCGAAGCTGCCAATCTCCCCCCTCGTGGGGGAGATGTCCGGCAGGACAGAGGGGGGTGCTGTCCCTCCAGCGTCAACAAGCTGAGGCAGCTTAACCCTTAAAATCCTTCGCCAACAAATAGAGCTCCACCGACTCATCGCGCGAGGCCGGCGGCTTGACGTGATGGACCGAGCGGAAATTCCGCTTCAGCCTGGCCAGCAATTCGTTCTCGGCGCCGCCCTGAAACGTCTTGGCGAGGAAATGTCCGCCCGGCTTCAATACCGACAGCGCGAAATCGGCCGCCACCTCGCACAAATGCATGGTGCGGATGTGGTCGGTCCGCTTGTGGCCGGTGGTGGGTGCGGCCATGTCGGAGAGCACGATGTCCGGCGGCCCGCCCAGCGTCTCGGCCAGCTTCTGCGGCGCCTGGGGATCGAGGAAATCCATCAGCAGCACCGGCGCGCCCGGCACCGCGTCCATCTCGAGGTAATCGATGCCGACGACGTTCGGGTGTTCCGCCGTAGATTTCGTACGTGCGGCGGCGACCTGGCACCAGCCGCCGGGTGCCGCACCAAGGTCAATCACCTTCATGCCGGGCTTGAGCAAATGGTGCTTGTCGTCGATCTCGATCAGCTTATAGGCGGCGCGCGAGCGATAGCCATCGGCCTTCGAGCGCTGGACATAGGGATCGTTGATGTGGCGCTGCAGCCAGCGGCGCGACGATTCCTTCAGCCCGCTTTTCTTCTTGATCTTCGTCTTCAGCACGCGAATGCCGGCCGAACTCGGTCTTTCCGGTTTCTTCGTCATTGCCGGCCACGCCCACTGTTGCGCCAGACGCCGTCATCGGCCATCAATTCGCTCAATATTCCCTCGCGCAGGCCACGGTCGGCGACACGCAGCCGCTCCGACGGCCAGACGGCGCGGATCGCCTCCAATATGGCGCAGCCGGCCAGAACCAGGTCGGCGCGGTCGGCGCCGATGCAAGGGTTGGCGACGCGCTGTTGGAAATCCCAGCCGACCAGTTTTTCGACCATGCGATCAACGCTGTCGCGATTCATCCACAGCCCGTCGACGCGGCGGCGGTCGTAGCGTTCGAGATCGAGGTGGACGCCGGCCAGCGTCGTCACCGTGCCCGACGTGCCGAGCAAATGGAATTTCGGGCTGGACAGGAGGTGGCTCAGCCGGTCGCGCCCGTCGAAGGCGCGCAGCCGCATTGCGACATCCTCGACCATGGCGCCAAAGATCTCGCGCGTCACCGCGCGGCCGCCGAAACGCTCCGCCAGCGAGACGACGCCGACCGGCAGCGAGGTCCACGACACGATATGGTTGGCAAGCCTTGGCGAGCGCTGACCGGTGAGGTCGATCAGCGCGATTTCGGACGAGCCGCCGCCGATGTCGAACAGCACGACGCCTTGCGTGTCGCGCTCGACCAGCGAGCCGCAGCCCGACACAGCCAGCCGCGCCTCGGTCTGGCGGTCGATGATTTCGAGCTTCAGGCCGGCCTCGCGCTCGACGCGCTCGAGGAACTCGACGCCGTTGGCGGCGGTGCGGCAGGCCTCGGTTGCGATCAGCCTGGCCTTCCTGACCTTGCGGTTACGCAATTTGTCACCGCAGATCTTCAGCGCCTCGACAGCGCGGTCCATTGCAGCCTCGCCGAGCCGGCCATTGGCGGTAAGGCCCTCGCCCAGCCTGACGATGCGCGAGAAGGCATCGATGACGCGGAACTGGCCATGACGCGTCGGCACCGCGACCAGCAGGCGACAATTGTTGGTGCCGAGATCTAGCGCGGCAAAGACCGGCAATTCCTGCAGCGGCGGCGGCGTGCGGGCACCTTGCCCCGGCCTTGGCGAGGCTGGAGGCAATTGCGCGATTGAAGCCGATTGCGCGATCGAGGACTGGGGCGCGATCGAAGCCGCTGGCTGGGGCTGGCGAGCGGCCGGGGCATCGCCGGCGGCTGGCACCGAAGTGCCTGATATCACCGGACGAGCCTCGTCGCGTGCGAAAACCTTGCGCCCGCGCCGCCGCTTGCGCCGCTTCTTGGGTTTGCCGTTCTGATGAGGGCCGTTCTGACCCTTGTGATCGTGGGACGTGTCGCCAGCCTGTCCATTGCCGGACCGGGGCTGCGCCTGACGGCCGTAGCGTCCGGCGGATGGGCTTGCCTGGCCGGGCGGCGGCGAACCCCTGGACACGCCCACTTCCGGCGCGCCAGCGCCGGCGTCGTGGTCTTCCACTGTCGTTCCTTCCGGCGCCGCGCGAACCGAGACCGGACGCAGCAGGCGCTTTTACATGTTCAAGTTGCGGCCAGACTATCAGCGCCGGGCCGGATCACCAAGAGTGCTCGCGGCGAATTTTGCCGGCGGCGTTGTCTCGCCCCTGCCCTCGGCGGATGATGGCGCGCCTTCCCGGTTGAATAGCCGGCTTCAATGAGGCATTTCTGAAATGAACCATTCGGGAGCGCCGGCGATTTTCCTGCTGCGAACCGGAAAAACGGGTACGGGCTGCAACGCATGATCGTCACGCCATGAACTGGAGGCGTTATTTCTGGCCCGTCATCGGCATCGCCGCGGTGGTGTTCTCGCTGTGGCTGCTGCTGCACGAATTGCGCGGCATTTCGCTCGACGACGTCTGGGACGGCATCGTCGCCATCCCGGCGCGCGGCTGGATGCTGGCGGCGCTGAGCTCGGTCATCGCCTATGCCTCGCTCGCCGGCTACGACCACATAGCGCTGCTGCACATCGGCAGACGAGTCTCGTGGCTGTTCGTCACCTTCTGCTCGTTCACCACCTACGCGCTGTCGCACAATATCGGCGGATCGGTATTTTCCGGTGCGGTGATCCGCTACCGCGCCTACGGCACCAAGGGCCTGACCGGCCAGGATGTCGGCATTCTGGTGGCGATCTGCTGGATCACCTTCGTGCTGTCGACGCTGTTCGTCTCAAGCATCGTCCTGCTGCTCGAGCCTGAGGTGATCGACCGGTTTTCCGGCACGCCGCACCACAAGCTGTCGCAAGCGGCAGGGCTCGCCATGCTGCTCTTGGTGGCGGCCTATGTCTTCGGCAGCTGGCTGCATCTGAGGCCGCTGAGGATCGGCAGCTTCCAGTTGCACTACCCGGCGCTGCCGATCGTAGCACGGCAATTGCTGGTCGGCCCGATCGAGCTGCTGGCGGCGGCGGCGATCATCTTCTTCGCCCTGCCCGCCACCGGCAATCCCGGCTATTTCGTCGTGCTCGGCGTGTTCCTGGTGTCGTTCTCGATCGCGCAGATCTCGCATGCGCCGGGCGGGCTCGGCGTCTTCGAGGTGGTGTTCCTCGCCGGCTTGTCACATATGGACCAGGTCGGCGTGCTGGCGGCGCTCCTGGTATTCCGGCTGTTCTACCTGATCATCCCGCTGCTGATCGCGCTCGGCGTGGTGCTGTATTTCGAGCGCTCGCAATTCAGCCGTAGCGCGAATTGACGCGCCGGAAGCCGACGATTGAGCCCAGACACAGGGTTGACTATTTTCCGGCGGCGGCTACAAGGCACGCGCGGCGACATCGTCGCCCTGCCCGCGTGGTTTTCAACAGCCGCGCCTGCTGGGGAATAGGTTAACGGTAGACCCACGGACTCTGACTCCGTTAGTCCTGGTTCGAATCCAGGTTCCCCAGCCAAAAACTTCATGAATGAAAACAATCGGTTACGCAGCACCATCGCGACCGGTGCGTGTTGCATGGGTTTTCACGTCCTGTAGCGCTCAACCCCTTGCTTTCCGGGCCTGTCTCGGTCCGTCCCTTGTTGTCATTGCAACATGACTGCAACACGGATCAGCCCATTTGTTCCCGCCATGTTCGCAGCGAAGAAAGCCCGCAACTGTGAGGCAGCGGGCTTGTTTGATTCGCAGTTGAGGGATTTAGGCGCTCGCCTTTCTGTGCCTTGGCGTCGGCCATCGCCTTATCGATACACGCGCCAGCCGCCTCGTTCAGGCGTTCGGCGAGGTCGCGGGCGATCATGGGCAGCGCGCTTATTTGGTCCGCCAAAGCGACCCTCTTCCCGTCGCGTTCGAACTCCTGTTCCGTGGTCTGGTCGTAGAGCACTTCGAGACCCAAAGCTGTCATTCCGCCCGAACGTGTCGTAGTTTCTAATGGCTCTGCCGATGGGAGGGGTCATGTCCGAGCGCCCGATTGCCGATGGAGGCCGCCAGCTACATCGCAGACGCACTCGTTATGAGCGATAACTTTGAATGGAGTGACGATGCAGTGGCCGAGGCTCTATTCTTCCTCTCCGATGAGAGCCGACCGCAAACGGCCTTTTGAGCAAACCGCAGAGAGGCAGAAGGCACTGTCAAGTCAACTACTTGGACGGATGGCCAAACGGTGTGAAAGCCACGTGTGCTGTGAGTAGGACATCAATTCGTGCCAGTCGTTTTGCGGTCATTGTCCTATTCTCAACACCACTTTGCGCCCGTCGGAAAGGGTTCCCGTTCCTGTGCCAACCGGGGGTTGTCTGCTGGTCAGCGAGAACACGAATCGGGTTGAGAGTTGCCCGCAAACCATCGTTCCTTCTCCACGCGAGAAGGTAAGATTGGCAGTGGTCGTGCCTCGGCATTCGACCCCAGTGTTGGTCTGTCCGCGAATAGTACCGCGCCGTGTAATACTGTTGACGAAAGCCGTCCCGGAAAAGGAGAGCGTCCCATCAACAGTCTGACCGGAGACTGGTGCGGTGATGGTGAGCAGATTTTGCGCCTGCGCGTAGCCGGCAGCGTCTGCGACACCACAGGCAATCAACATTGTCGCCAAGATTCCCCGGAAAGTACGGTGCATATGGACGGTTCCTTTGAGACCGCTCCTGCGAGGCTAAAGCAAATCCGCCTTCAAATCCGCAAATGCCGTTGAAAGAAATTGCAGACTGCTGCAGCGCCTTGCGAGCGTTCGGCATTAGGCATGAACGGTAGTGGTTTTCTGCCCTTTCACGGCGGTAACCGGGGTTCGATTCCCCTTGGGCGTACCAGCAAAATCAAGCACTTAGCCGAATTTCGGGTCGATACGTCGAATGTGCACCGAATAAACGCCCGCGAATTTCCGTGAACAGCTTCGGGGTGAGCGCCCGGCGGATACCCTAGAGAAGGTCGTGCGACTGTAGCCGTAGGGGAATGGCGCTGGCCTGTGTCGAGGATAGTAGCGCCTCCATATTAGGAATCGCTATGGTTGTGTTACGCTACGTAACGAGATAGACAGATTCGACAACCGGCACCCTATTTCCTCAAAGATAACAACCGGTTAGTTCGCAAAATGGCCACCCAACCGGCACCCCTTGGACAGCTCGTTTTAGATATTGGGATTGAAGTTCAGCGTGACGTGAACGGCATTGAGATGGGCGTGCCGCTTTCAGGGCCTGGTCGGCAAGATCCCTAATGGCGAACGGATCGCTTGACCTTGCGTTAGGCAGATGCTCTGCCATCCATTTGTCGAAGAAGTTGACGCCACGTGTGCTCATCCAGCCATAAGCTGGCGAATGGGATTAAGTTCCTTCTTCCCGTACCATGATCATTTTATTAAATTAGCAATGATGCATGAACGGGCGTATGATCCGCTCCAGCTGGAGCCAAACGCTCTCAGCCGGTACGCCCAGCGGCCAAATCGTCCCCAAATGCCGTCGCGCTATCCCAACAGGTTGTGATGGGTGACGACGTGAGACGGGATAAGCACAATCCGCCAACTATGAAGGGCAAAATCCACGGTTCGCCGGACAACGACGAACGGGGGCATTTGGAGTTCTGCCCAATTTGCGGCCAGACATTCGATAAGCGAAAGCTTGTCGAAGTGCTGCATCATCACCTTCCCGAGCATGAGCCGTTCACGACGGATCGGTGACGGAGGTCGAAGCCACTTCGGTTTTCTGCCAGTTGGATAAAAGTCCCGCCGCACATGCCCCATGACGGCGGGACCCGATCAAGCGACTTGCACCAGTCTGGGGGGATGCGGGGGTGGGCTCGCCCGGTGCACGCAGACCGTCAGGAATCATAGGCGCATCAACTGCAACGCGTCCACCAACCGACGGTGGAAGAAGACTACTGCAGAGCCGGGGGACTGGCTACCCACAGAAGCAGGGCAACACCGATCCCGTAGGGAACCAGCACGACGAGAAGCGTACCCAAAAGCCGGGATCCGCCAAAACAGCCATTTCACTGCGAAGCTGTTCCATCGCGTGTTTCCAAGGAGGGTGTGTTTTCAGCCCTCAGCCGCTGTTCGCGGAGCCGAGCCGTCTTCGCGTCTCGGGCCGCGCGCTCAACATCGATCAATGACCGTGCAGCATCTGACGTGCGCTGCTCTCTCTCATCTCTTTGTGTCCAAGTGGCCAAGCGGCGCTCCCTAAAGTGCATGCCGCCGACCTGGCGGCACGGTGCTGCTTTATCGAACCATGGTCGCAGGCGAGTGTTCCACCAAGACAGCAAAAAATCCCGCCGGACCTTCGGCGCGGTCAGGCTAGGTGGAGAAGTACAGGGCGCCGAAACGCAAGAACCCCCTACGGGACATGCGACAGGCGCGCTTCACGAACGAGCGCGCGACAGCTTGGTGTCCCTCATTCCCAAGGCGCTTTCACCGGGCGGTTCTGGCTGACAAACCCAATCGAAAATAGGAATATGCCAGGACGCCGGGACCCGATCAAGTGACTTGCACCTTTCGGCGGCCCACGTCAGCTAAATTGCAGGTAGCCGCTGACGAGCGCGTTGGCGTTGTTGTCGGTCATGTCGATCGTGTGATTTGCTGGCGATGAATTGTATATTTTGTAGCCGGCAATGGCGAAATTAGCGCTGCCGAAGTTTTCCGTCGCGTCAAAAGCAGGCGATGCCGTGGAGAATGTCGTGTTCCCATTCGTGCCAATATTGGCACCAAAGACGACAAGAGGCGGTGCACCCGCCGAAGCTAAAACCGTCTGTGGAGCAGGATCGCCAGTCGTCGCCTCAGAATTCCATGTCGATGGTACTACAGCAGTTATCGGAACGTTGCCGCGATATATATAGAGGCACTTTCCGGCGCCGATACCGCTGGAGATACCCATGATATTGCCCGCTTCTGTTCCATCCAGAATTTTGTAGTCGACCATGAGCCTATGAACGACGCCGGGGCAATCAACAACGTTCGTAAAGCCTGTGGGTGTCACGGAAGCCGGGGCGCCAATGCCGCTCCCGGCATCGGCTAACACAGCGACATCGCCGGCCTGAAGGCCTGCCGGCCAAGCGATCGTTGCCGCCGAGGTTATCGTGATCGAGATCAGCGTAACGGAGGTCACGCCGGACGGAGCGTATGTGCCCATCATCGCCATCTGACCAATTAGTGCCATCAGATCAATCCTCCGCCAGAGATGCACAGTGTGCGTCAGAACCTTTAGAAAAAACAATGGCGGTCATCTTGCACTCCTATCGATTGGCCGCTGCGGCGTCCGGCAGGCCCAAGGCATCACCGGTAGCGGCCTCGATCCGGTCGAACAGCGTGCGAACGAAGAAAAGATTCTGGATCGGCAGCAGCTTGCGCACGGTATGCAGATCGCTCTGCTTGAAATCCCCGGCCGAAATGGCGCCGGAAATCTGAAACAGGTCGGACGCAGCGTCGAGCGTTGGCCCTAGCAGGGCGCCAGCGGTGTTCCTGGAGGCGTAGCGAGATATCTGCTTGCCCGTGACCATCGAAAGGCCCAGCTTGGCCGGGCGAGATGCCGGAGCCGATGGACCCGTTTGCGGCGCTCGAATATCTGAACAAGAAGGACAGCTACGATATCACGGAAGCGGATCAACAGATGATGGCCACCGGCATGGGGCAGCTCGTCGGCCAGTTCCTGCTCGACCGCGACGGTGTCGTTCGCTGGACCTCCACCGAGGTTCTCGATGGCGGCCTGTTCGGCGCTCCGAATATGCAGGAGCTAATGTCGGCAGCGTCGCACATTGGTCAGTAGCGGCGCAGTTGCGGACATCGGCTGCACGGATAGCAGGTGTTATGCAAACCGTTAGTTCGAGCCGGGGTCGACGCGCTTCGGCGCGAAGCGTTTCACCCACTCGTCAATGCTGGTGGGTGTCCGGAATGGGCGAATGGGCTTCCTGATCGTGCTGTTGATCTCTGCCTTGTCAACGACAAGGCCCAGCAGTCGGGCCTTGGCCATGATTGACGCGGGCGGCGCAGCTGTCCGCCCATCCAGATATGCCAAGGCATCGTCGGCCCATCTCATCTACGTGGAAGTCTAACGCTTGGTGCCCCATGCGGGATGCCTGTTCCGACCTCGGTGGACAATCAGCCTGGCCAGCCGGCAGGCACACCACGCGGGGTTCTGGTAAAGTCCATGAAGAATGGGCAGGTGGGAGGGTTGAATGAGCTTCGAGCTAGCAATGCTTGCGGCGAGCTGCGTGCTCTGTTTGATCCAAATTGTTATCTCCTCCCACGCAGCCGGCCTTCAGCGAGGTTATCGGTGGACTGCCAGCTCCCGTGACGCCGAAGTCCCCCCGCTCACGGGCATAGCTGGGCGCTTGGAAAGAGCGCTTCGAAACTTCCTTGAGACGTTTCCGGTGTTTGTGGCTGCGGTCTTCCTTGTTCACTTGCTCGGCCGCGAGAGCGCTCTCAGCGAATGGGGAGCTGGTCTCTATGTTTCGGCCAGGTTGGTTTACCTTCTACTCTATGCAGCGGGCGTTCCCTTGCTCCGCTCGCTCGTCTGGAACGCCGCGTTCGTTGGAATTATCCTTCTTTTGCTCGCGTCAGTCTGGCCTTAGCTGTCGTGACCGTATGCCGATCGCCGCTGCGGCGACGTCCGCTTCCTTGACCATCGCGGAAGTTCCAAGAACAACTCTCGAACGACCTCATTGGGTCAGGTTTTGCCGCTTGAGCCGGCGGCCCGAACCGGTAACTAGCGCCAATTCCGGTCGTTTGCGGTTATGGCGAACAAGGTCGCATGTATATCCCGCAAGCAGACTTTCGGCCTTTGCGGCATTTGGGAGTTCACTTGACGACCGAAAATTCGAACTGGTCCCAGCGGTAAACGGCCTTGTATTCGTCGTCGCGCCCCGGCGTCCTGAACACATTGCGATAAATTGCTCCACAGCTTGTCAGCTCTACCGGAAAGGCATTGCACAAGAAATTGCCTTGCACCCACGAGGTTCCCGAGTGGGTCGTTTGGCCAATGGTCTCGCTGACGGCGCCATCGACGGAGGTCGTGCGCTGCATAGGCAGGAACTTGTCAAACGCCAATTTTCCGCGCGTTTCGTGGCCGAACATGAGAGACCTTATTTCCGCGCCTGTGAGCCGGTCCTTCGGATTCATGCCTGCCCTTGCCAATGCCGGCAGATCGGGCACACCTGCCTTGGTCAGGCCGGCCAAAAGGCGTTCGATATCGGCCGTATTCTTGAACACCATGTAGTCCTGGGTGATCAACTGGCTCGTGTCGTATTCCATTCTGCGCGCAACAGCCTTCCTAAACATTTCCAAGGCGGCCGCGGCCTGGTCGGTGCGCCCAAGATGCCCATAGGCCGAAACAAGGACTTGCAGGGCATAGAAGTTGGCCGGTGGATCGGGCGAAGCAAGGTCCATCTTCTCGATGGAGCGAACCGCGCCCTTGAATTTCTCTTGACCGAACTCGGCCAGTCCGGCCTGGTAGCGCCTGTAGTCCATCCACGAGATCGGGTCGACGCGCGCAGCCGCATCGAGATAGCTCAGCGCTTCCTTCGGCCGGCCGTTGAAATTCAGGGCATTGGCCAGCGAGAGATAATTCCAGGAATCGCTAGGATCGAGCGCCACCGATTTCAGAAGAACGGTGACTGCTTCGTCCGAGTTGTGCTCCCTGACCATCAACTCGGCGACCAGTTGATAATAACCCGGCGAGGGATGTCGGGCGGCGAGCTTCAGGGTTTCGTGGACTTTGTCATAGGCCTCGGCTCGCGTGAGTCCCATCACCACGGCCCGGGTGATGTCCGCGTCCCAATAGGCCCAGGCGAGTTGGGCATGAGCCGCGCCGAAATCGGGGTCGAGTTGCACCGCGTGCTGGAAATGCTTCACAGCCTGCGCAAACTCCTCGGGGGTGTTGATGCGGTTATAGATGTCCATCCCTTTGAGATAGACATCATAGGCCTCGGGATTGTTTGTGCCTCCCACGCGGGCGGCCGGCGCGACGCTCACCAGGCGGAGCTGGAGCGCGCCGGCAATGCTGCCGACGACCTTGTCCTGCAGCGCGAACACGTCCGCCCACCGGCCGTCGAAGCGCTCCGCCCAGAGATGTCCGGATGTCGAGCTGTCGATCAGTTGCGCATTGATGCGCATGTTGTCGCCGACGCGGCGAATCGAGCCTTCCAGCAGATAGCGGACGCCCAATGCCGCAGCAATCTCCGCCGGCTTCGTGTCCTTGTGCTTGTAGGCAAAGGCCGCGTTGCGGGAGACGACGAAAAGGCCGGGCACGCGCGCCAGTTCGGTCGTCAGGTCCTCGGTGAAGCCGTTGGCGAGATATTCCTGTTCCTTGTCGTCGCTGAGATTGTCGAAGGGCAGGACTACGAGCGACGGCCGGGCATCTACCGCCTCGCTGGCCGCGGGCGCAGCAGGTTGCGCAGGCCTCTCCCACGGCTGCCACCATGCCGCGGCAAGGCCGAGGGCCAGGATGAGAACAGCCGCCGCTACCGGAAGGCGCCAGGCGCGCGGCCGGCGGCGAGCTTTGAGGGTCGTGCCCGCTGCCGCTGGATCAAGCACCACGCGATAGGTCTGAACTGGTTGGGCAATGTTTTTGACCCTCTGCTCGCCCATCGGCTCGAAGGCGAAAGCCAGTTTCCTCTCCACCTCCTTGGCCACTTTTCCCGACAGGCAGATGCCGCCGGGCTCCGCCAGTTGCTGAAGCCTGGCTGCGATGTTGACCCCGTCACCATACCGGTCCTCGCCCTCGACGATCACCTCGCCGAGGTTGATGCCGATCCGCACGTGAATCTGCTCGGTTTCGGGAAGCGAAGCGTTGCGTTCGCCAAGCCCGCGCTGCAGCGACGCCGCACATTCGACGGCATCGATGACGCTGCCGAATTCGGCCAACATCCCGTCGCCCATCAGCTTGAAGATATGGCCGTGGTGGCGTGCAATTTCGGGTTCAAACAGTTCCTTGCGTCCGGCGCGAAGGCGCTCGAACGTGCCGGCCTCACCGCGCTCCATCAGAGCCGAATAGCCCACGACATCGGCGGCGAGAATCGCGGCAAGCTTGCGGTCCATTGTTGGCCTGGCCCCGCAGGATCATAGTATCAGTTGTTCTGAAAGGAAACCGACCTCACCGGCGCTCAGCAAATCCCTTCTTTCCGCGCTTTCATCGACGGCTGAGGTTTTGTCAATGTCGTATTCACCACATTCGAGACATTCGAGCTTGCCTGCCGGAATGGCTCGTTTGGGTCACGGAGCGCCGCTTCGGGAATGCGACGCTCCGAGTTGCTCTACAATTCGACTTGTTCAGAAATAGCCAACGCGTCGTCCACTTCAATGCCAAGGTAGCGGACGGTGCTCTCAAGCTTAGTGTGCCCGAGGAGCAGCTGCACGGCCCGGATATTGCCGGTCTTCTTGTAAATCTGCGAAGCTTTCGTGCGTCTCATGGAATGTGTTCCATACCGCTTCGGGTCGAGCCCGATGCTCGAAACCCATTTGTCGACAATCCTTCCATACTGCCTGGTCGACATGTGCGGTTTCGCCCGCACGCGACTTGGGAACAAATAGTCCCTTTCGGTGAGACCGCGACGGGTTATCCAGGCACCGACGGCGGCTCGGGTCTGCTCCGTGATCTCGAATTGTACCGGCCGCCCCGTCTTTCTTTGAACAATCACTGCTCGGTCGCGGACAACGCCGGAAAGCGCAATGTCGCCAACCGTGATGGTGACTAGGTCGCAACCTCGAAGCTTGCTATCGATGGCGCGAGATTGAAGAGTGCCAGATCCCGTTCCGCGCCGGACACCTGCAGCCGTGTTCGAATGCTCCAGACCTCGCGCGGTTTGAGAGGAGGCTTCTGACCGACGATGTGGCCTCTGTTCCTGTTAGGCATGGCTCTTCTCCCATGCCACCCTCCGCAGCCGCAGCGCTCAACGCGAGCAGGCGAATGTAACAATGGGCTGACCGAGGATTCAGCCGAATGGTTTACCGGACTCCGGTCGATCGAAGCCGCGGGCCGTCAATGGGCGCAGTCGCGCCATATCCAGACGTTACATCCCGGGGAATTTTAACCGGCATCCTCGTGACAGAAGCGGACCTTCCTCGCCAGGCAGCTATCTCGACAGCCAATCCGGTTGCCTTGCACTCCGGCATCCGTCTTCAAGTCGTCTCGCGCTGAATACACGACTGCGTATATGGAGGTCGCCAAGTGAAACGTTGAGCGCGCCGGGCACATGGGCCAAGAACAAACTCGTCCGGCGGCTGACGTCGATGACGGGTCACGAGGTCCTCGCGTATATGCCCGGGTAAGTTCCTCGCGCATGACCGGCTCCATGTCATCGCGACGATCAGTAGCCGCGTACAATGCGGTCCACCTCGGCGAAGTGGCGCTCGGCAACGCTGTGGTCTTCCCTCGACTGTGTGCGGAGCTGTATACCCTTGAACACCTTGTCGGCGGCTTCGTTGTTGCCTAGTTGTGGGCCACGGGCCGAGTGAACTGGAACCGCCATGACCATGCGCGGGCAGAGACCCAGGCCGCCTCGAGGCTGATTGGTCATGATACCCCTCGGCGCCGACCAGAACAGGCTGCCATCCTTGCGGCGATAGGAAATTTCTGAACCGCCGACCGCGTTTCCCGCGAACGCGGCTTCGATGCGCGCCAGCGAATCAGGATCGGTTCCGCGCGCCATCAGGAAGTTGAAGCTCTGCCCGAGCACCTCCTCCCGGCTGTATCCGGTCAGTTCGAGAAAGGCGTCGTTGACAAAAATTATCGGATTTTCGTGTTTTGCGTCCGTAAACACCATCGCCATTCGTGTCGTCTCAGCAGCGACGACGAAAGGGCCAAGATCTTTCCGAAAACCCTCGACCTCGGCCTCGGCGATTTTCTGACCGTCGGATTTGATGGGCTACTTCTGGCATGCACCACCCTGTCCTGTTATCTGCCAGGCCGCAGCCAGTAAGCGGCATCATAAGCCGCTCAGAGTTCTTCCGCCAGTGGACAGGAAGCTATGCCTTCCCGTGAGTGGGTATCTTGCCGAATGATTTCGGTATTGAGGCGTTGCTCAGTACCAGCGACCGCGGCCAAACCAGCCGCCGCCGCCTAGCAGGACAAGGACGATAAGTATAATGAGCAGCGTGGTGGTATCCATGTGAGTCTCCTGGGAGTACTCTTAGACATCTCGCCGCTCTTTTTTACTAAATGGTGAGTTGTCGGGTCATCGCACTCCAACCTCAAACAACGTTCCGCGCGCTTTCTTGTCCATTGGAACGAATGCACATCCACAGTCGGTCAGTTGTGAGGGTTTTCAGATGCCGGCGGGTCAATGACGGCTGCCAGCGCTGCTGCAGCCGACGAAGTTCTACCGCCTACACACCCATTAGGGCCCTTCTCGGTACCACCGGGGACGGTCTGGAACGGGTCAGTTTTTCCGGTTCCTGAACCGGGAGGTTGCGCCATGAGCCGACCTTGCATCCCGTGATCCTCGACGACTTGTCTCACCTCGATAGCGGACGAGATCATTGTTGATGGTCGCGAGCCCGGATTACGGCCGCGAAGAGGTCAGAAATCCAAATCCATATCGTGATGATGATGCTCGTGACCGGGAAGCTCCGGCGGCGGCGGGCCAGGCACTTCGGCCACCATGGCCTCCGTCATGATGAGGAGGCCCGCCACCGAGGCTGCGCCCTGGAGCGCCGTTCGCACCACCTTGGCCGGGTCGATGATGCCCTTTGACACCAGATCCCCGTACTCGCCCGATTGGGCATCGTAGCCATAGGCGTTGTCGTCCTTTTCGAGGATCCCGGCGATGACGACCGAGCCTTCCAGCCCGGCATTGATCGCGATCTGCCGAGCCGGCCAGGTGATCGCCTTCCTGACAATCGCGATACCGACCTGCTGGTCCTCGTTGCTGCCCTTGAGCTTCTTGAGCGCCCTGCCGGCGCGCAGCAAGGCGACCCCACCGCCCGGGAGAATGCCCTCTGCAACCGCGGCTCTTGTCGCGTTCATAGCGTCATCGATGCGATCCTTCTTCTCCCTGACCTCGACTTCGGTGGCACCGCCGACCCGGATCACGGCGACGCCACCGGCGAGCCTGGCCAGCCGCTCCTGGAGCTTCTCGCGGTCGTAGTCGGAGGTGGTTTCCGCAAGCTCCAGCTTGATCTCGGCGATGCGGGCCTCGATTCCTTCCCGCTTGCCGGCGCCGCCGACGATCGTGGTGTTTGCCTTGTCGATCATCACCTTCTTGGTGCGCCCGAGCATATCGAGGGAAGCATGCTCGAGCTTGATGCCCAAATCTTCCGAGATCACCGTTCCGCCGGTCATCAGCGCGAGATCCTGCAGCATCGCCTTACGACGGTCTCCGTAGGCCGGCGCCTTCACGGCTGCAACCTTGAGAGCGCCGCGCAATTTGTTGACCACCAGCGCCGCAATCACCTCACCCTCGACATCTTCGGCGATGATGAGCAGCGGCTTGCCGGCCTGCACCACCTTCTCCAGCAGCGGCAGTATTTCGTTCAGGCTGGACAGTTTCTTCTCGCTGATGAGGACAAAGGCATCCTGCATCTCGACCCGCATCTTTGCGCGATTAGTGACGAAATGGGGCGAGATATAGCCGCGGTCGAACTGCATGCCCTCGACGAATTCGAGTTCGGTTTCGAGCGACGTCCCGTCCTCGACAGTGATCACGCCGTCATTGCCGACCCTCTTCATGGCGTCGGCGAGGCAGCGGCCGATCTCCCTGTCGCCGTTGGCCGAGATGGTGCCGACTTGCGCAATCTCGACGTTCGAGGTGACCTTCGTGGTGTTGTTTTTGAGTTCCGCGACGACGGCTTCGACCGCGAGATCGATGCCGCGCTTCAGGTCCATGGGATTCATGCCGGCGGCCACCGCCTTGGCGCCCTCCCGGGCGATCGCATGCGCGAGCACGACGGCGGTGGTCGTGCCGTCGCCGGCCAGATAGGAGGTTTTTGTTGCTATCTCGCGCACCATCTGAGCGCCCATGTTCTCGAACTTGTTGTCGAGTTCGATTTCCCTGGCGACGGTCACGCCGTCCTTCGTGATCCGCGGTGCGCCGTGCTCCCTGCCGATCGCGACGTTGCGCCCCCGCGGGCCAAGCGTGACGCTCACCGCATTCGCCAGAGTGTCAATGCCGCGCAGCATTCTGTCGCGAGCCTCGAACGAAAACATGATTTCCTTGGCAGCCATTTCCTTGATCCTTAAGACCCAATTTTCGGGAAAGGCGACGCCTCATTCGGCCGCTCAGGCGAGATTGTCCCGTGGCAGCCCAAGCCGGTTCCAGACATCGAACAGAGCTGCCGCGAGCCGATCAATCATGATGTCCTCATGACAGGGTGTCGGCGTGATGCGCAGCCGCTCAGTTCCCTTCGCCACGGTCGGATAATTAATCGGCTGGATATAGATGTCGTGCTCGCTCAGCAGCAGGTCGCTCGCCGCTTTGCAATGCGCCGGATCGCCGACTGCCACCGGAACGATATGGGTGTCGCTCAGGATGACCGGCAGCCCAGCGGCACCGAGCGCCGCCTTGACCCGCCGGACCCGGTCCTGCTGGCACTTGCGCTCCCACTGCGAGGTTTTCAGATGCCGGATCGCCGCTGTGGCCGCGGCGCAGATCGCCGGCGGCAACGCGGTGGTGAAGATGAAACCCGGAGCATAGGAACGAACCGCATCGATCAGCACAGCACTTCCCGTGATATAGCCGCCGAGGCAGCCGAAGGCCTTGGCGAGCGTGCCTTCGATCACATCGATCCGGTTCATGGCGCCGTCGCGCGCGGCGATACCGGCGCCGCGAGGGCCGTACATGCCCACAGCATGGACCTCGTCGAGGTAGGTCAATGCGCCGTAACGATCGGCGATTTCGCAAATGCGATTGATTGGCGCGACGTCGCCGCCCATTGAATAGAGACTTTCGAAGACGATGAGTTTTGGCCGATCCGGATCCGCCGCCTTCAACAATTCCTCGAGATGATCGACGTCGTTGTGGCGGAAGATGCTCTTCTCCGTACCGGACTGGCGGATGCCCTCGATCATCGAATTGTGGTTGAGCGCATCGGACAGGATCAGACAACCGGGGATCAGCTTGGCGATAGTCGAGATGCCAGTCTGGTTCGAAACATAGCCGGACGTGAAGACCAGTGCCGCCTCCTTGCCGTGGAGATCGGCAAGCTCGCCCTCAAGCTCTACGAGCGGATGGCTGGTGCCGGAGATATTGCGCGTCCCGCCGGCCCCCGTTCCCAGGCGGATAGCAGTCTCCACCATGGCGGCGACCACCCTTGGGTGTTGACCCATCCCGAGATAGTCGTTGGAGCACCAGATCACGACGTCCTTCGGTCCATGCGGGGAATGCCACACGGCATTGGGAAAGCGCCCGGCGATGCGCTCAAGGTCCGCGAACACACGGTAGCGCCGTTCCTCCTGCAGACGCGCGATCGCATCCGCAAAGAAACCGTCATAACTCGTAATGCCTGGCTCCAAGATATTGCCTTGCCCATCGGCCATATCGCCCGCATTTCCGGTCATCGGAGGTCCAAATCGCCGCGGCGCAATGACGTTCTTTACGCCGCCGGGTTTGCCGGTGTGCAACGCTGTGGATTCCGCCATCGCCCGATTCCCCTGCTTGCATACGAACGATGTCGAAGCGCAATGCGCGCCGGTCCCGCTCGCATCGTTCCTCACGACCCGCGTTCAGGAAGGTCGAAGTTGAGCTGCAGCATTCGCGCTATGTTTATCAGAATCGTCTCGCAGACCTTATCTTGATTGGGATCCAGATATTTGACAGTCCAGTTTGCCCCGTTCTCCTTGGTTTCGAGCCGCTGAATCACAAAATCGGTGACGTGCTCGCATCCCGGCTCCTTATGAAGATCCGCGAGGATCAATGCCTTAAGCTCCGAAGCTTCCTTTGTATGCCTTTGCATGGCCGCTTTCCTTCCGGATGACAACTGCTATGCATTGATCAACTGCATAATCGTGATCTCCGTCATGCCAGGGCTCGTGTCATCGCACCAATTCACCCAACGCAGCGGCAATACCGCTGCTTGGTGTGTCAGAGTCTAGCCCCTCCACGAATTGCCCCTGTGGGTTCATGATGTATATGTAGGTGCCATGATCCATTAGGTAGTCGTCATCGCCCGCCTCGCCCTGGCGCGCCACACCATAGGCGCCATATGCCTCCGAAACCGCAGCGATCTGTTGCGGGCTGCCGGTCAGCCCGACGATCCGCGGATCGAACGCCGCGGTAAAGCTTCCCATCACCTCAGGCGTGTCGCGTTCGGGATCGACGGTGATGAAGAGCGGTTGCAGTTTTGCGGCGTCGGGGCCGAGTTCCTTAATCGCCGCGGCGATTGAGGACAGCGTCGTCGGACAGATGTCGGGGCAAGACGTATAGCCGAAGAAAACCAGCAGCCATTTGCCGCGATAAGTCTCATCCGTGACCGTCGTTCCGTCCGGCGCCGTGAGCGTGAATGGGCCACCGACCGTCACAGGCGCCGTGTCGGCCCGCACGAGCGGTGGGCAGATCGACAGGGCCGCTGCGAATATGATGCAGAAGAGGGTATGCAGACCGTAGGCCCAGGGACTGAGGAGTCCATGCCGCCGCTTCATCAAGTACCTCCGGCACTTCAAGAATGACGCTTCAACCTCCGCGTGTGTTTGTGATTAACACACTCGCCTAAACTATCCCACTTTATCATATTTTGATGCTGAATGGCTAGACATGGTACTGGTTTAGCTCTACTTTTAAGCATTGCCCCTCATCTCTCTAGAAGGAGGCGGCTTTTATGACGATTCGCGAATTGATGAGCGGACTAGCGGCGATCGCTTTCGCTGCGACAATGTCCGCGCCTGCCCAAGCCTACGAAGTGGGTCCGGTCACGGGAGGCGGAACGATCGAGGGTACGATCGTCTACCGCGGCGACGTGCCGACAACAAAGATCATCCCCACCAAGAATATCGAGGTGTGCGGCGACCCCCGCGAGGAGCCGCTGATCCAAGTCGGCAGCGAGCAGGCCGTGCTGAACGCGGCGGTGCAGCTGGTCGACGTGGCACAGGGAAAGGCCTGGCCGCAGCCCGGAAAGCTGCCTGAGCTTAACAACCTCAAATGTCGCTTTGAGCCCGCGGTGCAGATGATACCGGCCGGTTCGTTGGAGGTGGTCAACAGCGACCCAGTGCTCCACAACACTCACGGCTATTATGGCAAGCGCACCGCCTTCAACGTGGCGTTGCCCAATAAGGGCCAGCGTATACCGGTCGAACTGAAGCGTGCCGGTACTGTCCGCATCGATTGCGACGCGCATGGCTGGATGGAGGGCTGGGTCTATGTGGTGGACAATCCCTACTACGCGGTCACCGGCGCCGATGGCAAATTCAGCATAACCGATGTTCCGCCGGGGGAATACAAGCTCGTGGCGATCCATCCCTTCACCGGGCCCATCGAGCAGCCCGTAACGGTAGAGGAGAATAAGGCCACCAGTCTGACGATTGAACTGAAAAAATAACAAAATGGGCGACCTGCTGATTCAACAGGGTCGCGTTCCCTGCGAGAAGACCGACGCTTTAAGAAACGGTCTGCACTGAGGAGGAACCCTGATGTCTGACGAGCTTGACCGCATTCGGCGCGAAATGCATGCGGTGCTGCAGCAGCCTGGCGTACGCCCCGACGACTCGCTCCAAATCACCCGCCGCACCTTCATTCACAGATCGCTGCTGTTCGGCGCTGCTTCCGTCGGCCAGACGTTCGCGTGGTGGCCGCTGCTCAACACCATCGACGTCGCTCACGCCGCCGAAGCGCCCTTCAAGTTTGCCTGGATTTCGGACACCCATCTCTACGAGAGATCCCTCAACACGCGCTTCGTCGACAAGGTGGTGCGCGCCGTGCAAGAGGTCCAGGCCATGGATCCGCCGGCCGACTTCCTGATCTTCGGCGGCGACCTGGCCCAGCTCGGAAAGATCGAGGAACTTGAGCTTGGCGTTGAGCTCCTCAAGGATCTGACGATCAAGAAATACTACATCCCGGGCGAGCATGACTGGTATCTGGATATGGGCAAGAAGTGGGGCGAGTTGTTCGGCCAACCCAATTGGACCTTCGATCACAAGGGCGTGCGCTTCATTGGGCTCGATACGGTCAGCCGGGGACCGGACTACTGGACAGCGAAGAAGATGACGCCAGAGGAGCGCATGGGCCATATGGCTACCCTCGACGGCACGGTAGCCGGCGCGTGGGCCGGCGTCGGCCGCGACCAGCTCGACTGGATGCAGAAGACACTCGCCGACTGGGATAAGTCCAAACCGATCGTCATCTTCAGCCATAATCCGCTGTACGAGTACTACCCGCCCTGGAACTTCTGGGTGCGCGACTGGCGCGAAGTGAATGACGTGCTGAAGCCTTATACCAAAGTCACCAACATCCACGGTCATGTGCACCAGGTGCTCTACAACGAGATCGGCAGCATGCGCTCGATCGGCATGCTGGCGACCTCCTGGCCGTGGCCGTATGCGCCGGAAGGCCTGCCCAAGCTTACCAAGCCGATGATCCGTGTCGATCCGGGCGATCCCTTCGACGGGGTCGGTTGGGAAACCGTGAACGTCAACGCCGCCGATAAGGTCGATGTCGAGTACATCATGTGGGGCCGCAAGGAGGTGTTCGTCCAGTCGCCGGAGGACCACGACAAGAGCATTGCGGAAGTCATACGGTCACGCATCGCCGACAAACAGTACCCATGGGCAAATCCGTAAGGGTGGTGGCTATGATAAACACATCGACATTCCTCTGCATTCTGAGGCGTTCCACCGTCGCCGGAGCAGTCGTCGCAGCTGCTGTCGTCGGGCCGGCCAGTGGCAACAAGGATCCGGTGACGCCAAAGCAGCTGAAACTCTATCAAGAAGCGTTCATGGAGGAGGTCAGGAAAGGAGACCTCCTGTTCCATGGTGATGCGGCGATGAAGGAGCAGTTGGGCGTCAAGCTGTCGAACACCGGCTGGGCCTGCGCCATGTGCCATCCGATGGCATCCGATACCCATCCGCAGGCGTTCCCGAAGTTCCAGGCGTCGATGGCCAAGTTCGCGACACTGCGCGACATGATCAACTGGTGCATCGAGAAACCAAGCCAGGGCGAGAAGATCGATCCCGAATCGGAGGCGATGAAGGCGCTCGAGGCGTACATCACTTGGTCGAACAGCGGCTCGGTGTTGGTGCCAGGCAAATACTAGTCTCGACGATAGCCGGGGGCACCGGCTTCAGGGAGCGCGAAGCGAGTCCGCCATCGGAGTGACACCTCGATGGGGAACGGTAGGCTTAAAGCAGTCGTGCGGCCCGGGAACCGCGCGGGGAAGGGCCATGCGTTGGCAGAGACTGGGATGGAGCTGCGCGGCAAGTTCGCGAATGTGGACCTGGATGCGCTGGTCGACAAACGGGTCGTGCGGACCTGGCTTTATTTCGGCATGTTCTGGCTGATGGTTACGCCATCCGTCGGCGTCATGATCTCGGGCACCTTCAACTACCCCGACTATCTCGGATCGGGGAACCTCGAGCTCACCTTCGGCCGGCTGCGCCCGGTCCACGTCAATGGTGTCATCTTCGGCGCCTTCTCGACGCTTTTCATCGGCCTTTGCTACTATCTCGTGCCGCGTCTGTCGGGGGTGCGGGTGATATGGTCGGAGTGGTCGGTTCTTCTCGCATGGGTCTGGAACGTCGCAACGCTTGCCGGTTTGGTCGGCTTGCTGCTCGGCGACAGTGACGGTTTGGAAGCCGGAGAGCTTCCGCTCTACGCGAAGGTCGCATTCTTCATCGTGGTGGCTGTTGCTACCGCGCAGTTCCTGATCACGATCAGTCGAAGGCTCGAGCCGGCGATCTATGTCGCGCTATGGTACCTGATCGCCACTTTCGTGTGGACGACGATGAACTTCGTGCTTGGAAGCTTCATCCTGCCATACACGATCTCGGGCATCAACAGCGCCGCCTTCCATGGCCTCTATCTCCACTACATCGTTGGGCTGTGGATAACGCCCGCGGGCTACGTGATCATCTACTATTTCCTGCCGGTCAGCGCGCGAAATCCGCTCTATGCCCATAAGCTCTCGCTGGTAGGCTTCTGGTCCCTGGCACTGTTCTACCCGTTCGTCGGCATTCACCATTACCTCTACAGCCCGATCGCGGACTGGGCCGAGACCTTGGCCGTCGTCACGTCGATGCTGCTGATCATTCCGGTGTGGACGGTGCTGGTGAACTTCTTCGGCACTATGATGGGCAGGTGGCATGAGTTCGGCAGGAACTTGCCGGCGAAGTTCCTGATCATGGGCTCGCTCATGTATCTCGTCGGCTGCTTCCAGGGCTCGACCGAGGCGCTGCGGCAGCTGCAGCAGCCGACCCATTTCACCGATTTCGTCATCTCGCATTCGCATCTCACCGTGTTCGGCACCTTCGTCGTCTGGGCGATGGGGGGCCTCCTCTATACTTGGCCGCGGCTGTTCGGGCGCGAACTCTGGTCCTTCAAGCTCGGCAACTGGTCGTTCTGGCTGATCACCGTCGGCATCACGACCATGGGCCTGGTCCTCACAGCGGGCGGGCTGCAGCAGGGTTATCAATGGATGAATGGGGTCGAATGGCTCGACTCGCTCGTCTGGGTGAAGCCCTACTGGCTGGCGCGGACCCTGGCAGGCATCAGCATGGATATCGGTATGTCGCTGCTGGTGGTGAATCTGATGCTGACCGCACTGACCAGCCCGGCGGCTGAGGCGCGACGCGCCCGCGGGCCGGTGGAGGCGCCTATCCCGGCGCCGGCGGGAGGGCCCGCGCAGTGAACGTTCGCTTCTTCGCGCTGTTCGCCGGCGTCTTCTGCATCACCCTTGCGGTGATCACGCAGGGCGTGCTGCCCTTCGTGGAGCCGTCCTCGCGAACTACGCGCGTGACCTCGGTGGTGCGCACGGATTTCGGCCAGCTGAAATGGACGGTTTCAGAGGCGACGGACTACACCGAGCAGCAGCGTCGCGGCCGCAACATTTACCTGCGCGAAGGCTGCTGGTACTGCCATTCGCAATTCGTGCGGCCGGTGACCGGCGAGATCCGCCGCTGGGGACCGGTCAGCGAGGCGGGCGAATACGCCTATGACGTGCCGCACCTGTTAGGCACACGCCGGATCGGACCGGACCTGACGCGCGTGGGCCTGAAATACAGCGACGAATGGCACCTGGCGCACTTCTACAATCCGCGGATGCTGGTGCCGGACTCGATAATGGCGCCGTATCGCGGCCTCTTCCACGAGCCCGATGCAGCCGTCCGTATCGTTGACGACGGCGCTGGCAATCGGACCCTGGAAAGGACAGAGGTCACCAAAGGCCTGTTCGACTTCGACAGCAAGCAAGCGATCCAGCTGACGCCCAATGCATACGGGTTGCTGTTCGTGCCGCTGAAGGCGCGCGAAAGAAGGCCGATCATCCTGACGCCGAACGACGAATACACAGGCGAAACCGTCAGCATCGCGGCGGAGACGGAATCGCTGGCAGCGCTTGTTTCCTACGTCCAGAAGCTCGGCACGAACCGGGGTAAATGGCGCGATCTGTTCGAGCCGCAAAGCCTGGAGGTCATGGATGCGACGATGCCGCGCTCCGAGGAATGGATTGCTTATGGCAAGGAAGTCTATGAGCGCCGCTGCATCGGTTGCCACGGTGCCAGAGGCGACGGCAACGGGCCGGCCGCCACCTTTATGTTTAACCAGCGGCCCAGGAACTTCACGTCTGCAGTCTTCAAGTTCAGATTGACAAAGGAGCCCCTGCCCACGGACGGCGACATGCTGCGCACCATTACTCGCGGCATCCGCGGCACGGCAATGCCCCCTTGGTACGAACTGCCGCTCAACGATCGGCTGGCGGTGATTCAGTACATCAAGTATGAGCTAGCGGTTGACCGTTCCGATCCCGCCAGCCCTTACGCTTTCTTCGTCGAGGAACCGCCTGGCCCACCGTTGTATATCGGGCGCCCGCCGACCCCGTCCCAGACGATGCTGGACCGTGGTAAGGAGGTTTGGCAGGTGGCGAAGTGCTGGGAGTGCCATGGCCAAGGTGGCAAGGGCGACGGCGAGAAGGCGGCCGGCCTCAAGGATGATATCGGGTTCGCCATCGTGCCGGCCGACCTCACCAGCGGCCAGTTCAAGTCTGGCCCGGCCGTCGAAGACATCTTCCGGACGATAACTACGGGCCTCAGCGGCACGCCGATGCCGTCCTATCGGGATGCCTTTCCGGACGAGGACCGGTGGGCGCTTTCCTATTTCGTGGTGGCGCTTTCCGCCTATAAAGACCCGCTCTCGCTGCAGCCGCTCTCGATCAAGAAGGAGGCCCGCGCGGCGCTGAACGATCTGGAACTGGTCGCTGACAAGCCGGAGCGAGCCTATGTGCCCGATCCGTCGGTGCCGGCGTCCGGCCCGCCAGCTCCGCCTGGCGAGGAACAGGCACCCGCCGGAGGTTAGCGCATGCTCGGTTTTGAAGTCACCGGACCCTATGCGGGCGCCATGCTGATGAGCCTGGCGGCCCTGTTCTTGTTCATCTGGGGCGTCCTGTCCGGCGCGTTGAGCGGCACCGACAAAGCCGCCAATGGGTTTTTTGAAAGGGAAATGGAGAATGAGCGATCTGCAGAGCAGCGATCCGGAGAGCCCGACGCATCCGGAACTGGATGTGCGTCAAAGCTCGCACCCTGAACTGGAGGACTATGCCGGCGGCCTGATACAGGCGCGTGTGGGATTCATTCCGCTATGGCTTCTCGTCGTCTACGTGCTGCTGTTCGCCTGGGGGCTGTACTACATGTATGTTTATTGGGGCGGGCTCGGGCCCGGCCGTCTGTTCTAAGTAGACGGTCGCAAGGGCTGGTAAGACAGGAGTGATGGAGACGATGATAGCCAAAATTCTCCTTGGGGTCGCCGCATTGAACCTCCTTTTCCTGTGCTTCGAGCTGGCGATAAACGTGCTTCGTCTTTATTTCGGCTGAGATAGGAGCAGCGGATGCTACAGGACACCGTCTTCAAGCTTGCTGACGCCGGCTTGCCGCAGATGCTTGGCTTCCTCATCTATGGCGGCTGCACCGTCGGCTTTATCCTCTTTCTTTTGTATCTTGTGCGGCAATAGCGCCGCGTCCGCGCCACTGCGCAAACGCCAATGATCTACTACCTCGTGATCTTCGCCGCTGGATTTGCAGGCAGCTTTCATTGCATCGGCATGTGCGGCGGCTTTGCCTGCGCGCTGGGCCGCGATCAGCGAGGGGGAGGCGCAACCGTCCTTCGCCACCTGCTCTATAATACCGGACGATTGACAACCTATTGCTTTTTGGGCGGGCTCGCGGGCGCGATCGGTCAGGTCATCTGCACCACGCAAGGGCTAACGGCGGCGCCGCTCTTGAACGGCTCCCTCGACATCGCCCAACGAATTCTCGCGATCGTCGCTGGCCTGCTCATGATTGCCATGGCGTTGCAGTTCTTCGGCTTGCTGCAGGTCTTTCATCGCCTTGCGATCGGATTTGGCGGCAGCACATTTGCATTGTCCCTGCGCGGTCTGTTGACGGCCCGGAGCAGCGCCGCACCGCTCGCCTTTGGCGTTTTCAACGGCTTCCTGCCGTGTCCCCTGGTCTATGCCTTCGCCGCCCAGGCGGCGAGCACCGCCGGAGCGCTTCCCGGGTTTCTCGTCATGGCATCGTTCGGACTGGGAACCTTCCCCGCGATGTTGATGATGGGCGGCGTTGGCCGGATACTCGGGCCAGCCTGGCGGCGGCGCGGCGTGCGGCTGGCTGGTGGTTTTATTCTTTTGCTCGGTCTCATCACGCTCGGCCGTGGTCTCCTGCCTTCCGACACGCATATCGGCCTTGCCTGGCCAGGTGGGCATCCCGCATGACTGCGCATGGCGATATCCTCTGTAGCCATTGTTCGCTGCCCGTCGGTCTGCGCCCGATGGAGCGCAGGCTCAACGGTGAGGCTTGCGCGTTCTGCTGCTACGGCTGTTGTATCGCCTTTCAGGTGAAGAGCGGCAGACACGAAGAGTGGGAAGCCGCCTGGCTTCTGATCCAGCTCGGCGTGGGAGGCTTTCTCTCCATGAATATCATGATGTTCAGCCTCCTCCTCTATTCGGACGCGTTCACGGGCGTCGATGCGGGCGTGCTGCCGTGGATTCACTTTTTGCTCTGGATCTTCGCCACGCCGGCGGTGGTGATTCTCGGCGGACCCTATCTGCGCGACATGTGGCTCAATGGCATTCAGGGACGAGTGACGTCGTCGGCACTCATCGTGCTTGGCGTCGCTGCCGCTTACCTCTATTCGGCATTTGCCGTGTTCGAGGGCAGCACGCATGTCTATTTCGACACCGCCGTGATGGTGCTGATGCTATTCACAGTTGGCCGCTATCTCGAGGCTGTTGGCCGCGCCAGGGCGGCGCGCGACCTCGAACCTCTTCTGGCCGCAGAAAGCGAGAGCGCGACCGCGGTCGATGGCGCGGCAGAGATCCGCCGTCCGGTGCGGGAGGTGACGGCCGGCATGCTGGTGCGGGTCCGGCCAGGCGAGCGCATTCCGGTCGACGGCGTGGTTGTCGAGGGGGAATCGAACACCGATGAAGCCGTAATTACCGGAGAAAGCCGGCAAGTGACAAAGCGCGCCGGCTCCAAGGTGATTGCCGGCAGTATCAATATCGACGGCCCGCTCCTGATCCAAAGCAGCGGTGACGGAACCGCAACCCGCTGGGCACGGATTTGCCGGTCGGTGCGCGAAGCGCTGGGTCGTCGCAGTCCAACCCAGCGCCTTGCCGATCGCGTCGTTGGCGTGTCCGTGCCGCTCGTCCTCGCCCTCGGCGGGCTGACGACCGTTTACTGGGCCCAGTCATTGCCGTTCGATCGGGCGTTGCTGATTGGCCTCTCGGTGCTGGTGGTTGCCTGTCCTTGTGCCGTCGGCCTCGCTGCTCCGATGGCGACATCGCTCGGCATCGGCCGGCTGGCGCGGCACGGCTGCCTCGTCCGCGACCCCGGCGTGCTCGAGACACTCGCGCGTGTACGGTTGCTCGCCTTTGACAAGACCGGCACTCTGACGGCGGGCAAAGCGCGTCTCGTCGGCGTCGAACGCGAGGAGGTCGGCATCGACGAAGTACTGGCGCGCGCCGCCGGTCTGGAGCGCCATTCCGAGCATGGTCTGGCGCGGGCCATCGCGGCAGCCGCCGCTCAGCGGGGCATCACGCCGCTCGTCACCCGCGAGGTCCGGATGGTTCCCGGCCGTGGCATCCGCGGCAACGCCGAAGGCCGGCCCGTGGCGGCAGGGAACGGCAGATTGATGAATGATCTGGGCTGGCCGCTTCCCCCGTCGCTAGCCGAGCGTGCACGGTCGCTGGAGGCGAGCGGTCATTCGGTGGTCTATGTCGGTTGGGGCGAGCGGGTTCACGCTGTGCTGTCGCTCGATGATTCGCCGCTTCCCGAGGCGCAGGCCGCGATCGCGGCCCTGCGTGAGCGCGGGCTCGACGCCACGCTGTTGACCGGCGACTTGGCGCAAGCGGCGGAGCGGATCGCGGCCCTGGTCGGGATCAAGGAGGTCCAAGCGGGCCTTTCGCCGGAGGCCAAACGGCTGGCCTTGGATCGGCTCCGCCATGACCACGATTCGGTGGCGATGGTCGGCGATGGACTGAATGACGGGCCGGTTCTGGCCGCCGCAGATGTCGGTATTGCCGTCGGCTCCGCCACCGATCTCGCCCGCGAGACTGCGGCGCTCGTGCTGCCTGCGGAGGGATTGTGGATGCTGCCCTGGATCGTCGACGTGGCCCGCGCGGTCCGCAGGACCATCTTGACCAACCTTATGTGGGCGTTCGGCTACAACCTCGTCGCCCTGACGTTCGCAGCATTCGGACTTCTGCAGCCAATCCTTGCGGCGGCGGTCATGGCCGGCTCGAGCATCCTCGTGGTGGTGAATTCGCTGCGGCTGGAGCGGCTGCCCGATCCTGTTCCAACGCTGATCCCGGAGCAACGATCCGGCGCCGAGGCGGAGCGCGCCCAGAATGGTGACGGCATTTCCGCAATGGCCGGCCCGGCCGTCGAGCGGAGTTGAGTTTCGTTTCAGCCAAACACGTCGTGCGTGAAGGCGTCGTACCAGCCTTCCGCGGCGCGCGCAGCCTGCCGGCGGACCTCGGTGCTTTCCTCGACCTTGCTGACGAAGCTGATGACGCTCTTGAGCTTTCCGTCGACGGGCTTGAAGCTGATGGCGTTGCTGAACGCATCGTCGGGGGCGAGATAGGTGTAGCAGGTGTTGAACAAATGCGCCGGGAAACGCGCTGATCCGGTGAGATCGGCCGCGATGGCAAAGGCGCAGGCTTTGGCCTGGCTGTTGGCGCAGAAGGCGGATTTCGGCATATCCCCGCCGATGATCGCGTCGCCGACCAGATGGACGCCGGGCTGCAGCGCCGATTCGAAGGTGACCGGATCGACGGGACACCAGCCCGACTGATTGGCGAGCCCTGCCTGCTGCGCCAAGCGCCCGGCCATTTGCGCCGGGATGACATTGGCCACCGCGGCCTTGAATGTTGCTCCCTCGGTGATCACCGACCGGGTCTTCGCGTCGATCGCCGTGACCCCGCCAGTGAACTGGGCCGGTAGCCATTCGATCATTCCCGGATAGTGGCGGTTCCAAGCGTCCTGGAACAGGTCCTGCGCGTTGAAGCTGTCTTTCGAATCGAGGATCAGAATTTTGGCCCTGGGTTTGCTGCGCTGGAAATAGGAGGCGATGAGCGAAGCGCGCTCATAGGGGGCGGGCGGACAGCGAAACGGATTCGGCGGGACGACGATGACGAACAGGCCGCCGTCCTCCATGCTTTCCAGTTGCTGGCGCAACAGCCTGGTTTGCGGCCCTGCATTCCAGCCGTGCGGCATGATCTCCATCGCAGCTTCGTCATAGCCCTTAAGCGCCCGATCCCTGAATGCGATGCCTGGCGCAACAACGAGACGGTCGTAGCTGAGCTTCGAACCGTTGTTCAGCGCAACGGTTTTCGCCGCCGGGTCAATCGCTTCAGCGGATTTATGAATGACGGTGATGCCGTATTGCCTTGCCAGCGCTTCATAACCATGGCTGAGCGATTTGAACGGGCGGAGCCCGGCGAGATAG
Organism: Mesorhizobium sp. M0991; assembly: GCF_040318915.1. Lineage (NCBI taxonomy): Bacteria > Pseudomonadati > Pseudomonadota > Alphaproteobacteria > Hyphomicrobiales > Phyllobacteriaceae > Mesorhizobium > Mesorhizobium sp. M0991. Next base: position 322,837 of record NZ_JAMYNE010000003.1, on the reverse strand, counting down.
AGATTGCTGAAGAAGCAGGTCGTGTAGCTCTGCCGCGGTTCGACCAGGGTCACCTCGATAGCCGTGGCGCTGACGGCGAGATATCTGGCGACCGTTGCGCCGCCGATGCCGCCGCCGATCACGACGACACGCGCCTTGGCCTGGCCCCGCGCCTTCGGCTGGTTGAGCGCCGTTAGCAATGCTGCTCCAGTCAGGCGGCCGAACTCGCGACGCGTCAAGAATTTCATGGCGCGCTACTTTCCCTGCGCTGCGACGTAGCGCGCGACGCTCGCGATCTCCTCGTCGCTGAGCGACAGCGCGATAGCGTGCATGATGTGATTTGGACTCTCGCTCGCCCGGTAGGCAAGCAGGGCGTTGGTGAGCCTCTCCTCACCAAGCCGGATGATGCTGGGAATGCCTGTGCCGCCGCCATCGAGACGATGGCAGGACGCACAGGTCGCGGCGAGTTGAGCGCCTTGATCCGCCCCCGCCGCCGCGCCGGATTGACTGACGAGAAGCACGAGGCTCGCTGCAATCGCAGATCTCGCGACGGGGCGCATGCTGAATACCCGTCTGTTTTGGAGTTTTCCGGTCACGCTCCCACTCAACTTGTCACGCCATAATTCGCGCAGTCGATTGCGTCGCCACCTCAACCGACCGTGAGCTGGTGCGACAACGTATAGACGGCACCGCCGTCTTCCTCCCAGACGAAATCGAGCCGGCCGCTCTCTGTCGCGCGCAGGGAAAATTCGAAGAACGGGTTAGCCGAAATCGCCTCGTGTAGATCGACGCTGAACACCACGGCGTCGTTACAGCGGCAGACAAACTGGTTAATGATCTTGCGCGGGATCACATTGCCTTGATCATCGTGGCGCAGCCCTGTTTCCATCTCATGGCTGATGATGGTCTTGACCTGGAAGACGTCGCCCTTCGCCGCAGCGCTTGGTACGATCACGCGTGGTGTGGGGGTGATCACTGTCCGGCTCCCTCTCAGATGTCAGGCGCAGCCATTTGTGGCGACGTCAACCCAAGCCGTGGTCATCAGCAGATTGCCGTCATTCATTTCGGCGACTGCGATGACATGCTGCGGTTTGGCAAGGCGGATGCGGGTCGACACGCGGGGCAGGCTGCGTTGCGGGACGAAATGGAAACTGGCCACTTCGATGATCGGGTTCTGCGGCGCGAACACGCGGATTTGCCTCACGTGGTCGGCCTCCGTCATGGGGCTGTCGATGTCGAGGCTCATAGGCACGGTGTAACCGGTCGGGAAGACCGCCGGCATTATCAGGTGAAGGCGGTCCGACTCCGTGGCCGTCCGCCCGATGAGCTGTTTGACGAGTTCCAGCGCTTCATCGTTCGCACGCGCGCTCAGCGGCGAGGAGAGCGCGACTCCGGCAAACCCTGCACTCCCGGCGATCAACACATCGCGGCGCGTCAAGCTCATCATCCCGGTCTCCGCCTTTTTTGCGTCACTCCGAAGACACACATCAACAGCGGCAGGAGGCGGCGCAATCGGACACATCAGTGCGGCAGCTTTGAAGTTTAGCACCGCCAACCGCTGCGAGCAAATCTCTTAGAAGTGTCCAAGGTCTCTTAGCCGCCCTCAAAACGGTCAAGGCATTGCAGGAAAGGACGCTCCTGCGTTTGTCGGATTTCTAATCACGCTCTTGGCCGGCTATCGGACGCTCGAACTAACTGGAGCGCTCTGAACAGCGCCAGCGCAATGTCGGATTTACAAGCATGTGCGACATTCATGATAGGCTGAAGAAGGACCGGTTAGGGTCAGGTTTTACCGTTCGAGCTGGCCACCGGAATGGGCAACTAGCGCCAGAAACGGATCTATAGGCTGGTCAAACTCAAGGTCGTGTTCGACCATTTCCGGACCTTCGTGTACCATGTGCGGAGGGCCGGCAATTAGGTCGAAGCAGCATACCGCTCAGCCTTGGATGCCGTGACGACGAGAACGGGCATATCGAACGCTACTGCGCCGCCCGCCCGTTGCCCTCATGCAATTTATGTGAACGGAACGTCGCCACAGGCATTCACCGGGGCGGTTCCGTGCTGAACGCGAAGAACCTGCGCGCAGGCGATGCCGCTGTGCCGTGCCAATCGGCAGCTTTGCCCATTCCAAGATTGCGGGTCCCTGATATATTACTCTGACCATCTCGTTCGCAGGATCCGTTTTGCGCATGCAGCCGGCAACTCGAGCGAGGGCGTAAGCAAGCCTTCCTTCCCGCCGACGCGCCGAACCTCGGAGGTGTTATGCTAGTACTGGTTTTCGGCCTCGTGATCTTCTTCGGAATCCATTCTGTTCGGATCGCCGCCGGCAGCTTTCGTGATGAGCAAATCGCCACAAACGAGCGGCGCTGGAAGGGACTTTATTCGCTCCTATCGATCATCGGCTTCGTGCTGATCGTCTGGGGCTGGAGTCTTTATCGGCCCAATGCGCCTGAGATCTACGAGCCGCCCTCTTGGGGCCGCCATGTCGCGTCGGTGTTGGTGCTCGCCGCATTCGTCTTTCTGGCAGCCGCTTACTTGCCCACGGGTTCAATCAAGCATCGGCTGAAGCACCCGATGCTGGTGGGCATCATCCTTTGGGCCATCGGCCACCTCCTGGCCAATGGCGACCTTGCCTCGCTCCTAGTCTTCGGAGCGTTTCTGGTTTACGCGATTGTCGATCTCATTGCCGTCATTCCACGCGGCGATCCGGCACCCGCGGTCGTGCGACCGCGTAGCGACCTGATTGCTGTGGGCATCGGCTTGGTGGCTTTCGCATTGTTCGGGCTCTGGCTGCACGGCTGGCTGTTCGGAGTCTCGCCCTTCGCTTGAACGTCGGCAGCGACGGCGCGCCTTCGAGGATGTCCTGGCGAATCCCACCAGTTGCCGCGGATCGAGCGCCTCGCAGACGCCACAGGGAACCAATGCTTGGCATAAGGTCGGCACATCAGAATTTTGATCCATAGACGGCTCCAGCCGGCAACGTTGCAGTAATTCGGCTCGGATCGCGCCTTGCTTTGCCAACCGCGCGCGACGCTGTAAACACGAGCGGTACGGGATACAATTATCGGAGCGAATGCGTCCCCGGGATGGCTCAGATGTCCTCCGTCGATTCTCGGGAGTTCCCGCTAACTGGCCCTGCCTCGTCTGGCCGCCTTGGCCCGCCGGATGGTTTCGAGGATCCTATCTGGATCGCGGAAAGCTATCTTAGTGGCTCGGGCGGCATGATGGAGCACGAGGCCGAACTGTTTGTGGAGGGAGCGCGAAAGGCCGGACTCAGAGCCTGGGCTGCCGGACTCAAGGACAATCCCAATCTGATCCGTGCGAAATCATGCGACGAGGAACGCGCCAAATCCTCGGAGGGCTGACCAAAGGGTCCGCGTTCACTCATGCTTCGCCGTGGAGGTACAGCATAACCTTGCGGCGCGACAAGGCTGCATCAACGTCGCGCCTGCGCTCGCTGGGCGTCGCGCCCCAACAGCACAAGGCAGTCGTTTCGGCGAAGGTCCGAGAAGTGTCGATATTTTCACCTTCCTAGGGACGCAGGCACAACGCCAGAATGAAGGCCGCGACAAGCAGCATGGCGACTAGTTCCCAGTTAATCCGGTAGATCATCGATCGACTGCCGACATATTCGCGCCATTGCCTGGACAACCGCCAAGGCTGCCATTGTGCGTTTGGTCCTGCCTCCGTTGCGATAGTTGCCGTTCCGCTTGCCTTCAGGTGCGCCACCGCCCGCACCGTGCATGCGACAGACTGCGCTGCCCCTCACCGCTGGCGATCGACACTGGCAACCCGTCCGCTTCGACCGAGCATGACACCGAGGCGCTAGGTTCATGAGGTTGACGTTATTTTTTTCCGTCACCCTGCCCCCCCATGCGAGACGTTGCCGACAATAGCTTGGCCGCCTTCGTTCACCGTGACGTGCTTCACCGTGACGTGCTGCTGGCCGCCCGTGCGGTATTTCTTTAGGGCTTCGACCTGGGCCACGAATGTCCTGGTGAGCTTGTTGAAAGCACGTTCGGCGCTGTCTTGCTGCGGGATAGTTTCGCAGTGAGCAAGGCGGCGGGCGAACGTCATTGTCGCCATGTGCACCGCAGCCATCTGGGATGCCAGCATAGCTTCGATTTGATCCTGCGGTTCAATGCCTTCACGATCGAGGCGACAAAGGCCGTTCCCTTATCGTCTGGCGTTTTGCCGTGGCTGCCGACATTCACCAGCTGGCGCAGGAGGCCATTGATGAAATCTTCGTCCGATGATCCGAACGCTTTCTGGGCTGCCGTATGGTCGATAGTGACGGTGCTTCCGTCGATCTTTAAGAGGCGCGACGGGTTCGATTGGTGCGCGTGATCGGGCGCGGGGAGGACTTTTGTTTTTGCCGTCATGGATTAGGCCGCCAATATTTCATGAATGCAATTCGCGGCATCTCGCCCTTGCAGGACAGGAACTCTTGCCACCGCCCGATCATGCAGCGTTACCGGAAGGCCAATCGATTTCATGCTGCACCATTGGTTTCGGGTTGACGGTAATTCCGGATTCTGCCGAAAACCTCGTCGGCAAACGCCCGAAGTTCCTGGTCAATGACCTCGTCGGCCAGGCCAGCGGACACCATTTGCGTCCGCATGCCCGCGATGACTTGTTTCCAATAATGGTTTCCGCCCTTTGCGGTCCGATCAGACAGCACTTCGACGGTCCTACGGATCTTCCCGACGCGTCGAACGGTCGGAAACGGCAGTACGGTGCACACCGCATCGTCGATAGCATGAGGGCCCAGCCCGCGCATCGGTATCCCCTCCAAAATATGTATAGGACTTCGGACTTCCGAAATGTGCCTGATATTGAAATCTTTGACCTTTTCGGTACGAAAATCATCGCGACACCTTGCGCATTTCGGAACTCCGAAGCGGGGACATTTCGGAAGTCCGAAGCGGCGTTTTTTTCTTGCGCCCGAGCTTGCCGCGCTGTTCGGCCTGTTGTTTCCTGACGGTCGTTGACCACGCCTTTGCCATCGCCATTGTGCAGCGCCGCCATTCGTTGGTCGCTGGCGCGCCCTCATAATCACCGGTGAAGGTCAGGCGGTATGTGTTCGGATGCGATGTCCCGTCGCCAGCTTTGCCGCGCTGGACCCGGATGATGCCCTTGAACTCTAACTCGCCGGTCGCGTCGGCGACGTATTCGCCGGTTACGCCGTATTCGATGAACTGCGTGTGGGTCACGATCAGCCGCCCATTGCAAAGCGCCGCATGGGAGACATGTTCTATAAGGATCCGAAAGAGCGCTCTGTGGGCGTTGCCGCTGAGCGTCCGAAACGCATCGGATTCCATGAAGTCGCGCGTCAACCACTGCCAACCGTTCTCTTCGGCCGACGGCTTGGTGTGCTTTCTCACAAGGTTGTAGGTCTTACCCTTGCACGTCCGGTCTTTCTGGACAGCGCTCAAGCCGCCCTCCCCAGGTTCGCCCGGATGCCGAGCTTCTCGGCAAGAGGTGCTACAGGCACCATGATTTTCCGGCCGATTTTGATTGTGGGGATATCGCCGCGCTTTGCAGCCTCATACGAGCCATTTCGGCTCAGTCCATAAAACACGGCGCCGGCGTCCGGGACCGATAGTGTTGGGCGGTTCAAGGCATCTTCGAGGGTCATGTGTGCTCCTTTCGATGCCTCAATTTACTTATTCGTCCTTGCTAGTGCCAGCACAATGCCATACGTTGCGTTACAAATGTTAAGACAAATAAGGTGATTGAGCGATGGCAGGAAAGCGGGCCGCCGGCGGCGGACGGAAACCCAAGGGAGAGTTTGCCGGGAAGTCCTCGGCATTTTCCACGCGGATAACACCAGAGTTGCGCGCTGCTCTGGACAGCGAAAGTGAGAAAACCGGAAAGTCTGTTTCGCAGATTGTCGAGCGGCGCCTGCGCGAGAGCTTCGAGGAGCAGAAGCGGATGCAGCGCAACCTTGGAAAGGATCACGTTAAGGCGCTGGCCTATCTCGTGGCCCACATGACAACTAGGATTGAAAGTTACACGAAGGCGCGCTGGCACCAAGACATGTTTACCAATCGCGCAGTCGCCTCGGCGATTGCTACTACCGTGGGCCGGTGCCGTCCGGAAGGAGACACAGACGATATAAGCGCTGCTCTCCCGGCGGTGGACGAGCACATCGCGCAAGCGGCGGAAATGTTCAAGCAAACCACTCCGGACATGGCAGAGCGGATGTCATATTTGCGCAATCCGGAAGCGTTGGGCATGTCCGTGGCAGTGCCCTTCCTCGACTACCCTGATGAACCGCCGCCGCTGGGTGACAAGCGCGATTGGCACGATGAGATGTATCTGATGCCTTTCGTGTGGAAGGCGCTCCGAGAAGAGGACGCTCCCAAAATTGGAGAATGGCTAGGGGAAGATAAGGATGGACGTCTCGTATTCGGGAATTTTCCTCCAGAAGATCTATCAGACGAAGAAAAGCGGAAGTGGCTGGCAATGCAGCGACGAGGCTTGAAGCGTGCTGTACACAAAAGCACCTCGAAAACAGGGGAGTCCTGATAATGGCTAAGGTCCGCAAACGCACCCTCCCCTCCGGCGAAGTCCGCTGGCTCGCCGACTATTTCGACGCTGGCGGCAACCGCCGCTCAAAGCAGTTCGACAAGCGCAAGGATGCCGACGCCTATTTGGTCAAGGTGCGGCGCGACCTACAGCTCGGCGTCCATGTAGCAGACAGCGCCTCGATCACGATCAAAGAGGCAGCTAAGCTGTGGCTGGAAAGGTGTGATGCCAAAGGACTGGAGCGCTCCACGCGCACAGCCTACGCCGAGCACGTGAACATCCACATCGTGCCGCTGATCGGCGCCAGGAAGCTTTCGCAGTTCAATACGCCGCACGTCCATGCCTTCGCCGATGAACTGGCAAAGGATCGATCGCCGGCCATGGTCAAGCGCATCGTGCGTTCGCTCGGCGCGGTCTTCGTTGAAGCAAGGCGGCGTGGCTTGGCGGCGACGAATCCGGTGTCAGATGCCAAGGTGAAGACGAACGACCGCCGCAAGTCGAAGCGGCCAGAGATCCCCACCAAGGCGGAATTGCGCACGATCCTCGACGCCACCCCCACCCAAGGCAAGCACCGCGCACTGATCGTCACTGCCCTGTTCAGCGGCTTGCGTGCCTCCGAGTTGCGCGGCCTAAGATGGAACGCTTTCGACCTCAAGCGCGGCGTTCTGACTGTGAAAGGCCGGGTCGATGCATGGGGCGATTTCGGGCTGCCGAAGACATCGGCCGGCGAGCGCGACGTGCCGTTGGCGCCGATGGCAATCAACGCGCTGAAGCAGCAGCGCCTCTCCGTCGCGAACGGTCCCGATGGCTTGGTGTTTCCTTCCGACGAAGGAACGCCGCTTGACCACCACAACATTCTTTCCCGCGTCTGGACGCCCCTGCTCGTCGGTGCCGGGCTATTCCGCCTTCACCCGACCAGGCTCGACGCCGACGGCGCCCCGCTCAAAATCGCCAAGTACAACTTTCATGCCCTGCGTCATGCGGCGGCGAGCCTGTTCATCGAACAAAAGCTTTCACCGAAGCGCGTCCAGACGATCATGGGGCATAGCTCGATCACGGTGACGTTCGACACATACGGCCATCTTTTCGAAGACGACGCCGCCGATCAGACGGCAGTTGCCGAGATCGAGGCCCGGCTACTTTCGTAGCGAAGACTGCAACACGGCTGCAACACAAGGCGAAATTTCCTAGCGAAAACAACGGATCAATCTGTCTCTGATTCCGTTAGTCCTGGTTCGAATCCAGGTTCCCCAGCCAACGACTTCCCGGATGAAATCAAAGCGCAACTGCCCGAAAGCCTAAACCCCGCGTGCGAGCTGTCGTTCTTTGATACGGTGACCGTGCACTTTTTACCATGTCGCCCCCGCCGCATGGTGCACCTTGCCCGCGTTCCCGGTCTGCCGCATCCCCAAGCACCGTACGTAAGGGCGAACCGAAGTGTTTTCACGTCCGAAGACTATGTGTTCCACAAGAACTGCTCGTCGAGTATTGCCGCATCGCCGATGTCGCGGTTTTCGATGCACCCGTGGGCCGAGCATCGCCGGGCAAACCGGCAAAGCCGTGAAACCTGGAAAAACGAGGCAGGTGGCGAAAGGAAATGGTGCACTGTCACCGTAATCGCCAAATCACGATATGCGATCCCCTTGCCCTACTGAGGGGCGGAAATCCTGCTATGCAGGGAGAGTTGACGAGAGGGTTGTTTGCGGGCGTTATGGCCCGAGATTGCAGCGGGGTTTTCATGAGTCAAGCGGAACTGGGCAAACTTTGAAGATCGAGTGCGCGAAATGGCAAGCCTCATATGGTCTCGCCCCTGCACTCCTCAACGCGTCGGCGGAGTTAATATTGACGGCGTCACGATACTTGAGGCCGAATTGCAATGTTTCGTTGAAATAACAGAGGAGAAATCTCTGTCAAAAGTTCGCGAAGACGTCATAAAGCTCCATACCGCGAAGAACACCATGTTCTCAAAGGGGGTTATGGCAAGATGTTTCTGCATAGTAAATGGCAACATCACGCCCGCAATGCGAGATGCAGGGAGAGAGCAGCATATTCATGTTCTTTCATTTGACGAATTCAGTAAGCAATTTTTTGATTTCGACTCTTACTCGTCGATTAGGATGTCAGCACCTTTCGGTAGCTCCATCAATCCTTTAACTGGCGAGACTGATGATACAAAGTATGTTCCGGTACGATATTCTGTGGATGGCAAAAAGGGTGACATCTCGACAAAGGACGTAACTGAATACTTATTGGGCGGAAAGAACGTCGTTTTACTTGGCGAATACGGGAGTGGAAAGAGTCGGTGCATTCGAGAGGTGTTCACTTTGCTCAGCGAAACAGCAACGGTGAACTTCTGCCATCCTATTGCAATCGATCTGCGTAAATCATGGGGACTGCGTCAGAGCGGGGAACTGATTAGGCGTCACTTCAATGAGCTCGGGCTTGATTCTCTAGAAAGCAGCGCAATTAAAGCGTTTAACGCCAAGTCTATCATCTTTTTTCTTGATGGTTTTGATGAAATAGGCTCTCAGTCCTGGAGTAACGATAGCAATCGCCTAAAATTTATTAGAGCAAAGTCGCTAGAAGGCGTAAAGGACGTTGTTCAAAAGAATGCCGGAGGCAGCCTTGTGGCCGGGCGCGAGCATTATTTTCCGAGCACGGATGAGATGTTCGCGGCGTTGGGGATAAACCCACAAAACACAGTCGTAATCCGCTCTAAGAGCGAATTTAGCGAAAGCGAACTCCTCGAGTACTTTCAGAATAGAGATATTGATGTTGACGTGCCAAACTGGTTACCTCGCCGACCGCTTATCTGTCAGACTATAGGTTAGCTCGCTGCAGACGAATTTGAAAAAATGTTCGGAGAGGACGGGGACGAGATCTCCTTCTGGAACCATTTTATGGACGTTCTGTGCCAGCGCGACGCAAACATACATGTTTCCTTCGACGCACCTACAATATTGCGAATATTTGTACATCTTGCCCGTTTGACGCGCACCAAGGCATCAAACGTCGGACCTATATCGCTTGCGGAACTACAAAGCGCATTCGAGGCGGCCACTGGAACGGCTCCTGTTGAGGAGGCTTCTGTAATGCTGCAACGTCTGCCGAGTCTAGGTCTAACCATTACAATACAGCTGCATATCGCTTGTTATTGCTCTCCCAGAACGGCAGCTGCCTCCCCCGCCGAACCAACAGCGAATGCCCAATCCCCAGGATCTTCCGCACACTCGCCAGCGCCGCCTCGTTCACCTCGATATATGCGACGATGTACCATTCGCCGTTTTCTTCCCTGGCCATGCCCATCGGCTCGGCCCGCCATTTGAGGGCGCCGTGGTGGGGCATGAAGTAGGTTTCCTGGACGCCGCCGACGGCGCTGAGGCCCTCGTCGAGAGCGTATTCCATCACCGCGCAGCACAGCTGTGTCAGCGTGCCCCTCAGCCCGGCAGTTCGCTTGTCGGGAACGACAAATGTGCGGGTCCATTCGGCCCAATCGGGACGTCTTGGGACGCCCGATTTTTCGCACATGTGAGAAAAAACCTCCGAGACCATGTGCGGCTCGCTCGTTGGGATCAATCGAGCCGAAGTCACTACGCGATCGTCTTCAATGCCCAGCAGGTATGTCGCCGCGTCTGTATCGAATTGATCCAGTTCGCGACCATCCGGGCTCGGAGGGCGCCAGCGCTTTTGATGCACGAAGAAATCGTGCCGCCGGCGCAGAAATTCGTCGAATTCGTTTTCGTAGAGATGCTTGTTATGCGCGTTGACTACGTGGGCCGTTATCATGGTGCGATCCCCCGATCGTTGTCGCGGGGGATATTTGCAGCCTCGCTAATGTACGTCACCTGTCCGATAGGACAATTGACGCGTTTAGGGGTGGATCAGGCGCCGGCGCACTGCCTCGACGACCGCCTGCGTGGTCGTTGCGACGCCAAAAGCCTCGCGGGCCCGCGTTGAGTGCCATTTGACCGTGCGTTCGGTCAGGCCGAGGATCTGGGATGTTTCCGACGAGGTCTTGCCGGCCGCGGCCCACAACAGCACCTCTTTTTCGCGGTCGGTCAGCACGCCTTCATCGTCATCATTGTCGTCCGCCAACGCCTGGATCGACATGCCGGCATAGACCGCCATGGTCACCAGTTGCACTTGATGGCGTGGCGAGAGATTGCAGGACTTCGCGGAAGAGGCGAACGACAGCACGGATTGCCAATGGTGAATGCTGAGCATCGGCACAGCGAAGCCGCTACAGATGCCGAACTCCGTCGCCTCGCCGGCGACGCGTCGTGAACCTTCCGTATCCGACCACTTTGCCGGAACTTCGGACCAAAGGAACGGCTTCAGGGTTTTTGCCGAGTAGATGCAAACACCATCGACGGCGGCGTGCTCGGCCTCGACATAGCGTTCGAACCAGCCGGCCGGCCAGCCATTCAGTTCAACCATCGGCGCAAGTTTCTGGCCACTGAGCGGAACCCCGCTCAGGATAAGGTGCTCGAAGCCGAGATTCCTCACGGTATCAAGAAGGTCGCTCAGCAGCGGCCCGGTGGCTGTATGTTTCCTGCAGCGTTCGACAAAGTCGAACACGTCTGAATCGATCATGACAGAGACCCCCGTCTCCACGCCCGAAAACAAAGTTTAACTCAAATTAGCGACTTCGAATACTCCCAATAAGTGTGTCCGCCACGCAGGACGCGTGGACCAAAATCAGCTAAATCAGCCGGATTATGATCAGCAACACAGGACCAGAAAGCATGACTCCAGCATTGCCGAAACGAAACGAGCCGTTCCGGGCCGGCGAAACCGCGCTGCTCTTGGTCGACATGCAACGGGTCTGGCTGGAGCCCGGCGCAGATCCGGCGCATCCGGAGCGTGGTCCCGATCACTATTTCTACCGGCAGACGGCGTCGCAAACGATCCCCAACCAGGAGCGCCTGCTGGCGGCGGCGCGGGCCAACGGCGTCGAGGTGATCCATACGATCATCCAGAGCTTGACCGAAGACGGCCGCGATCGCTCGCTCGACCATAAGCTGACGCCGATCCACATCGCGCCGAGCCGGCCGGAGGGCCTGCCGGTGCCGTCGCTGGCGCCGGTTGGCGACGAGATCATGCTGCCGAAGACATCGTCGGGCGTCTTCAACTCGACCAACATCGACTATGTCTTGAAAAACCTCGGCGTGCGTTACCTGATCGTCGCCGGCATCATGACCGACCAGTGCGTCGACATGGCGGTGCGCGATGCCGCCGATCGCGGCTACCTCGTCACCTGCGTATCCGATGCTTGCGCCGCCGCCTCGCAGGAGCGCCATGACGGCGCGCTCAAGGCGTTTGGCGGCTATTGCTGGGTCGCCGATACCGCCACCGTTACGGCCCGTTTCGAAGCCTTGGGAAAAGCCGCATGACCGTCGAACCGCTGGTTGCCGTCGTCACCACCGACCTTTCGGCGATCACGCGCGGCCGCTCCGTCGTCGAAAGCAGGCTGCAGAAGATCGCTGCGACCGGCGTCGGCTGGCTGCAGGCCAACCTGTCGCTGACACCGTTCAACTCAATCGTCGATCCCAATCCGTGGGGGTCGTCCGGCGACGTGCGGCTCATTCCCGATCTCAACGCGCGATTTCGCACCGCGCTGACCGGATCGGCGACGCCCTTCGATATGGTCGCCGGCAACATCGTCGAACTCGACGGCAGCCCGTGGGTCGGCTGTACACGGACCATGCTCAAGGATGCGCTGGCGGAATTGAGGGCGGCGACCGGGCTTTCCGTCATCGCCGCCTTCGAGCATGAATTCCATATCGAGGGCGACTTTGGGCCGGCTCATTCGATGTCGCTCGCCGCACTGCGCCGCACCGATCCGTTCGCCGCCAATCTGATGGCGGCGCTGGCGGAATCCGGCGTCGCGCCCGAAGTGGTGATCGCCGAATTCGGCACCGACCAATTCGAGGTGACATGCGAGCCAGCCGATGCGCTTGCCGCGGCCGATCGCGCCGTTGCCATCCGCGAGGTCACGCGCGAAGTGGCGCGATGTGCAGGCTGGCGTGCGAGCTTCGCGCCCAAAACTGCTCCCGATGCCGTCGGCAACGGCGTCCACATCCATTTCAGTTTCGTCGACGAGGCTGGCAAGCCGGCGACCTACGATCCGGCACAGCCGGGCAGTCTTTCCAGCCAGGCCGCTTCGTTCTGTGCCGGCGTGCTGCGCCACTTGCCCGCGATTACCGCCATGACGGCGTCGAGCGTATCGTCCTACTACCGGCTGAAGCCGCACAGCTGGAGCTCGTCCTACACCTGGCTTGCCGATCGCGACCGCGAGGCGAGCCTGCGCATCTGCCCGACGGTGACGCTCGGCGGGCGCGATCCGGCGCGGCAGTACAACGTCGAATACCGGGCGGCCGACGCCACCGGCAATCCCTATCTGTCGCTGGCGGCCATCGTGCGCGCCGGGCTGGAAGGGCTGAAGGCCAAGCTGCCGGCGCCGCCGCTGGTCACCGGCGACCCGACGCTGATGAGCGCCGCCGAGCGCAACAAGCTTGGCCTCGTAAGACTGCCGGAAACGCTGCCGGCGGCACTCGACGCGCTCGTCGCCGACAAGACCGTGACCGGATGGTTCGCGCCGGTGTTTGTCGAGACCTTTGTCGGCCTCAAGCGGCATGAGACCGAGCGCCTCGCCGGTCTCGACCAAGTGGCTGTCTGCGATCTCTGCCGGACGCTGTATTGATGGCTGAGCCGCTCGCTAACGCCATCCTACCTGAAGGTTGGCCTCCCGCGGTCGATGCAATCAACGAAACGGGGCGTTCCGATATCGTTTTGATATGCGAGCACGCTTCCAATCATATTCCGGCAGAGTATGCGCGGCTCGGTCTCGACAGCAGCCATTTGCAGCGCCATGTCGCCTGGGATATCGGCGCCGCCGCAGTGACCCGCACTCTGTCGAAGCTGCTCGATGCTCCGGCTTTCCTCAGCTCCTATTCGCGGCTTTTGATCGATCTCAACCGGCCGCTTGGTTCCAGCGGCAGCATTCCGGTGCTATCGGAGGACACTGACATCCCCGGCAATGTCGGCCTCGATCCGGAGGAACGAAGCCGGCGTGCCGGAATCATGTTCGCGCCGTTCCATGACCGCGTGGCCGCCCACCTCGACGAGCGGGCGAAGCAGGGCAGAGCGACGCGGATCGCGACGATCCACTCCTTTACGCCGGTCTTCCTCGGTGTTCGCAGGCCCTGGCACGCCGGCGTGCTTTACGATCGGGCAATCGATTTCGGCCAGGCAGTGCTTGCCGGCCTGAGCACCGACAGTGGGCTCAACGTCGCGGCAAACGAGCCTTATGTGATCAGCCGCGACGGTGACTACGCCATACCGGTCCATGGCGACGATCGCGGCATTCCCGCCGTCCTCATCGAGATCAGACAGGATTTGCTGGCGAGCCGCTCCGGCATCGAGGAATGGGCGAAGCGTCTGGCCGCAGCGTTGCCGGCGCAGCAGAAGGAGGCTTCCTGAACAAGTTCGGCTTCCCGATGCGATGAAGGCGGCAGATCCCTTGCCGCTACGAGAATATTTCCGACAGTTCTTCGACGCTGGTGCCTTCCTTGACCTGACGCAACTCGACATAGCTAACCGCAGTAGCAATCGACATCACCATCGACGTTACGCTCGTCACCAATGCGTCCACCACAGCACCCACCATCCCTCCTCCAAACAGGGCGGTTGCGGCGCCAAGCGCCAACTGAATGGTCACCACGGCGATGATCAGGATAAGGAACAGGCCGAACAGCGCCCAGCGGCTTCCCTTGGTCAGGTCGCGGCTGCGCGCCATGCTACCGAATACGCCGAGTCGCTCTTGCACCAGCGCTGGCACTGCGACCGACCAGCGGAGCGCCAAAATGATGCCAGGCACGATAAGCAGCATAAAACCGATGCCCGCGCCCAAACCGACCAGCAGAGCAATCGCGAGTGTCGGCAAGAGAAAGGAGACTGCTTTCGCGATGCAATCACCGAACGAAGGCTGCTTGCCATTCAAGTCCTCGATGGTTGCACGCACCAGCGATGCCTGGAGCAACAACGAAAGGATGTAGGAAACCAGCCCGAAGCCTATCGCGATGTTGGAATAGCTCCACACGAAAATTGGCTCAATCGAGGCAGGCACCGGGGTAACGGTTGCGAGCCGACTCAAAGCCCAAAGCTGAAAACCAAGTGTCGGCAAGCCCGAAAATACTGCGGCAAGCCCCAGGCAGAGCCCTGCATTACGGCCAATGACCGCAAAGCTATTGTTGAACACCCTGCCAATCTGGAATTTCTCAGGCCGTTCGAGTGTCATTGACGTCATGATGCTTCCCCCTGCCCCACCGCCGCATATCGCTGGCCGCGCCGGCAGCAAATCTGCCAAGATTGACGGTCGCCGTCCAGCCCACTTGCAATTGTTCCGCTGCATTGTCAGTGTCGGCCGGGAACCACAGGTTGCAGGGGAGCGGGTGGCGTTGGCACAGCCAGGCACAGCGGAAGCCGAACGGCTGACCAATCTGCACAAGCAGCTGATCGCCGATGAGTCGATCCAATTCGACCTGCCGGCCTATGTGCCGCCAAAGCCGCCCGAGTGGCTGAAGCCGCTGCAGGATTTTTTGTCGTGGCTCGGTCCATACATGATCTATCTGTTCTGGGGGGCGGTGATATCGGGCGTCGCAATCATCCTGCTTCTGGTCTTCCTCGAGGTGAAAGGCATCGCCTGGCGCCTGCCTTGGCAGCGCGCCCGGCCGGAGGCCGAAGCCGAAGAGACCTGGCGCCCAGACGCCGGCGCCGCGCAGGTCCTGCTGTCGGAAGCGGACGCGCTGGCTGCGCGCGGCGACTATGACGAGGCGGTTCACCTTTTGCTTCGGCGCAGCGTCGCCGATATTGCCGGACGGCTGCCGGATTTCCTGCGCCCGTCGCTGACCGCGCGCGACATCGCCGCCGCCCCTTCCCTGCCGGCAAGGGCACGCCATGCGTTTACCGAGATCGCCCGCATTGTCGAAGCGGCGCTGTTCGCGCGCCGGCCGGTCGGCGCGGAAGGCTGGCGGCAAGCACGCGGCGCCTATGAACGTTTCGCCTTCCGGGATGCCTGGACGTGAGCGCACCTGCGGTCGAGGCACAGGAGCCGTTCAATCGAAAGACACTGTTTTGGGGAATTTTCGCCAGCCTGCTTGCGGCAGCCGGTTTCTTCCTGCTGTCCACCTATGCCCCCGACTTCCGGCAGCCCGGCAATGGCGGCGCCACGCCGCTATCGAAAAGCGGCGTCGGCTACGCCGGTCTGGCGGAATGGCTGCGGCTTACCGGCGAGGCGCCCTTGATGGCACGGACCGAAGACGATCTTGCCAGAGATATACTGCTGATCGTCACCATCTCGCCCGACAGCGACCAAGAGGCGCTTGACCGCATTCTTGAGCTTCGCGATGACCGCGAGACTCTCTTCGTGCTGCCCAAATGGCAGACCTTGCCCCTCCAGCAGCACGAGGGATGGAAGATGAAAATCGAGCGTTTGCCCGACACCGTAGTCAACGGTTGGCTCGGCCGGATCGTCAAGGCCAAGCTCGGTGTCGGCAGGAGCACCGTCGAGCAACTCGAGATCCGGGGCCATCTCGTCGCCGCGCCGCAAGACATGCAATGGGTTGCCGACGATCACCCGATCATTGCGGCAGGCAGCGGCAAGGCCGTCCTCGTCGAATTCCAAGACAAACCCTTTTTCATCCTGACCGATCCCGACCTAATCAATAATTCCGCGCTTGGGGATGCCGAAAAGGCGGTCGCGGCGCGCGACCTGATCCAATGGCTGCGGCCTGGCAAGGGTCTGGTCATGTTCGATCTGACGCTGCACGGCGCGGGGCGAAAGTATGATCTGGCCAAGCTCCTGGTCGAGCCGCCGTTCCTGGCGTTGACACTGACGATCCTGGTCGCCGCGGCGCTGGCGTTCCTGCATGGCCTTGGCCGGTTCGGCCCGCCGCGCGCTGACCAGCGTGCGATTGCCTTCGGCAAGCGTGCGCTGGTCGATACGACGGCGATGCTCATGCGGCGTGCCGGCCGGCTGGACGAGTTGGGAGGCCGCTATGCGGCCTTGATGCGGGTGCGCGCCGGCGCGCTGCTCGGGGCACCGCAAGGGTTGCAAGGCAAAGCGCTCGACCGCTGGCTCGACTCTCGCGATAAGGAGGAAGTCGACGGATTCACGATGCGCTCGCAAGCCGCTGGCGAGGCAAAGAATTTGAACCAGATGCAACAGGCGGCAGAGCGGCTGCACGACTGGACGGCAAGGAGGCTCGGTGAACGTCGATGATGTGAAGGCCCTGGCGACACGGATCAGGGAAGAAGTGGCCAAGGCGATCACCGGGCAGCACGATACGGTCGACCTGATGCTGACCGCCTTGTTTGCTGGCGGGCATATCCTGCTCGAAGGTCCTCCCGGCACGGCCAAGACCATGACCGCACGCTGCTTCGCCCAGGCGCTTGGGATCGCCTACGGGCGCATCCAGTTCACGCCGGACCTGATGCCCGGCGATATCGTCGGGTCGAACATCTACAACTTCCAGACCGGGCAGTTCACGCTGACGCGCGGTCCGATCTTCTGCGATCTTCTGCTTGCCGACGAAATCAACCGCACGCCGCCCAAGACGCAAGCCGCATTGCTCGAGGCGATGCAGGAACATGCGGTCACCTTCGACGGCACCACGCATTCGCTCGGCCGCAATTTCATGGTCGTCGCGACCCAGAATCCGATCGAGCACCAAGGTGTCTATCCGCTGCCGGAGGCGCAGCTCGACCGCTTCCTGTTCAAGCACCGCGTCAGCTATCCCGGCCCCGAGGAAGAACGAGCCATTATCGTCCATCACGGCGGCGGCTCCGCCTCGCACGACATCGCGCAATATGGCATCAAGGCGCAGACGGACCGCGAGACGCTGCAGGAGGCACTCGCAACCGTCGGCTCCGTCACCCTCGTCGACGATGTCGTCGGCTATATAGCGGCGCTGGTTCGGGCTACGCGCGAAAATGCCGATCTGGAAGTCGGAGCCAGCCCGCGCGCGGGCGCCATGCTGGCGCGGGCGGCGCGTGCCCGGGCGGCGCTGGACGGACGCGCCTATGTGATCCCCGACGACGTCAAGGCGCTGGCAGTGCCGGCGCTGCGCCATCGCGTCATCCTTTCGCCTGCCGCCCAGATCGATGGCCGCCTGGTCGAGCAGATCGTCTCTGACCTGGTCGACCAGACGGAAGCACCACGTTGATCTATCCCAGCGGCCGAGCGGTATGGGCAGCAGCGGCCGGCGCGGTGCCGGCCTTCCTGGTCGCGCTGGCACTGCCGTCGTTCTGGTATCTGGGATTGCTGTGGAGTTGCCTGCTGCTTGCCTTCCTGGCGGTGGATGCCGCGGCCGGACACGGACGGGCATCGCTGAATGCCAGCATCGATGCGCCGCAGCAGGTCGGTGTCGGCGGGGAATTCGGCGTGCAAATCGCCGCCCGTCACTCGGGGTCGCGCGCCGCGGAGGCTCGCGTCGGACATGATGCGCGCCTGGCGCCGGTGAGCGGCAGCGGTGGGACTTTGCGGCCGACGGCCGGAGGCGGGTCGCTCGACCTTCGCTTCCAGGCGCTGCGGCGCGGCGTCGCCAGCTTCGACCGTCTATGGGTGCGCTGGCGCGGGCCGTTCGGGCTGGTCTGGAACCAGGTCGTGCTGCCAGTGGAAAGCAAGGTCGCGGTGCTGCCCGACGTCAGCAGCGCCCGCGGCGAGGCGATCACGCTGCTGCAACATGCGGCGCTTGCCGAAGGCCATGCGCAGCGCCGCGCCGGTCAAGGCCGCGAGTTCGACGCGCTCAAGGATTACCAGCCGGGCATGGGCCGGCGGATGATCGACTGGAAGCGCAGCGCCCGCCACGGCAAGCTCTTGGCGCGCGAGTTCCGCATCGAGGAGAACAACAACATCGTGCTGGCCATCGATAGCGGACGCCTGATGTGCGAGCCGGTCGACGGAGTGCCGAAGGTGGACCGGGCGGTGACGGCCGCCTTGCTGTCGGCATTCATCGCGCTGAAGGGCGGCGACATGGTCAGCCTGTTCGGCTTCGATGCAAGGCCGCGCGTTTCAAGCGGCGCGGTACGCGGCCCCGCCAGCTTTGCGATGATCCAGAAACGGGCCGCCGAGATCGACTATTCCAGCGAGGAGACCAATTTCACGCTGGCATTGACGACGCTGGCGGCGCGGCTCGACCGCCGCTCGCTGGTCATCATCTTCACCGATTTCGTCGATCCGATCAGTGCCGAATTGATGCTGCGCACCGTGGGCCGGCTCACCGAGCGGCATCTCGTGCTGTTCATGATGATGAAGGACACCGAACTGGAGGGCCTGGCCGACATGCCGCCACGCTCCGGCGAGGACGTTGCCCGCGCGGTCGTTGCCGGAGGGCTCTTGCGCGAAAGGCAGGTCGTCATCGGCCGGCTGCGGCTGCTCGGGGCGCATGTGATCGAAGCCGACCATACCCGGCTTGGTCCGGCGCTGGTCGAGCGTTATCTGCAGTTCAAGCAGGAGGATTTGCTGTGACGGCGCCAGTGCCCGGCAATGCTGTAGGCGGCGATGCGGTACGCCAGTCGCTGGCCAGCTTCCGCCGCGAGCGCGAGGCCGACTGGAAAGCATTCGAGGCGCTGCTCGCGCGTGTCGAGAAGCGTGCGCCGCGGACGCTTTCCGAAGAGGAGCTGCTGTCGCTGCCCCTGCTCTATCGATCGGCGCTGTCTTCTCTTTCGGTGGCGCGGGCGACATCGCTCGACAACGCGCTGGTCGCCTATCTCGAAGCGCTGTCGTTGCGCGGTTATTTCTATCTCTACGGCGCGCGGCGTGGGCTGCGGCAGCGCCTCGCCGATTTCTTCCTGCACGACTGGCCCGAAGCCATTCGCGACCTGTGGCGCGAGACATTGGTTTCGGTTGCGCTTATGGTGATCGGCATTGGTGCAGGCGCCTGGCTGGTGGCATCCGACAAGAGCTGGTTCGACGCGATCATCCCGCCCGGCCTGGCAGGAGGCCGCGGCCCCGACACCTCGGCCGAACTGCTGCGCAGCATGCTTTATGATGGCGACAATGGCTTTCTCTCAGGCTTTGCCGCCTATCTGTTCACGCACAACGTCCAGGTCGCAATCCTGGCCTTCGCCCTTGGCTTTGCCTTCGCCGTGCCGACGGTACTGCTGATGCTGTTCAACGGCTGCATGATCGGGGCGTTGTTCCAAGTCTATTGGTCCAAGGGGCTTGGCATGGAGCTTGGCGGCTGGCTGGCCATCCACGGCACCACCGAATTGCTCGCAATCTCTTTGGCCGGCGCGGCCGGTATGCGCATCGGCACCAGCATCGCCTTTCCCGGCGAATTGACGCGAATGGCGGCAGCGGCTCGCGCCGGACGCATCGCCGCGAACGCCATGGTCGGGGTCTCGGTCATGCTGCTGTTTGCCGGGCTGCTCGAGGGCATTGGCAGGCAGACCATCACCAGCGACGTCACGCGCTACGCCATTGGCGGTGGCATGCTGGTGCTGTGGATCGGTTATTTCTATATGTTCCGGGCGGTGCGGCATGGCGATCGTTAAACGCGCTGCCTTCGCGGCTATACGACCGCTGATCACGCCCGAAGGCGTCGATCTCCGGATAAAGTTGGCCGACGCCTGCACGCGGGCTGCCGCCTTCCTTCTCGACGTCGTGTTCATCGCCGTAGCTGCAATCGTGATCACGATCGTCGCGCTGTTCGGGGTGGGAGGCCTGGGCAGCGAGGGATTTCAGCCGCTCTTCGTCGTCTGGATCATCCTGATCTTCTTTCTTCGCAACGCCTACTTCACCGTCTTCGAAGCGGGCCGGCGTGCGTCTACGCCCGGCAAGCGGATCGTCGGCATCCGGGTCGCGTCGCGCAGCGGAGACGGCCTGTCGATCGACCAGGTGATAGCCCGCAACCTGATGCGCGAGATCGAGGTGTTCCTGCCGCTGTCGATCATCGCCGGACGCAGCGGGACCGACCTCGCCGACACGCTGACGACCCTGTTCGGACTGGTGTGGACGCTGCTGTTTGCCTTGTTCCCGCTGTTCAATCGAGACCGCATGCGGATCGGCGACCTGTTGGCGGGGACCTGGGTGGTCGAAGCGCCGAAGCGCGCCTTGCTTGAAGACCTGTCGGCACGGCAGGATCCGGCGGCCGGCGCGTTCCGGTTCAGCCACGCCCAGCTCGATGCCTACGGAATTGCCGAACTCCACAAGCTCGAGGAAGTGCTGCGCCGCGACGACTATTTCGCATTGCGGACGGTTGCCGAAACGATCGGACGCAAGATCGGCGCGGCACCACAAGCCCATGACGCACGCGCGTTCCTGACGGCGTATTATGGGGAGTTGCGGGCGCATCTCGAACGCAAGCTGCTGCTGGGCAACCGCAGGGCCGACAAACATGCGCGTTAGACCAGGAGTGGAAATGCACGAAAAGCGTGCGCAGCAGCCCATTGCCACCGAAGATTGACGCTTGACCGGTGCCATCTTCTCCCGCAAATTCAGTCTCGCGGGGTTGAAATGCCTTTCCCTCCGAGGGTGCTCGTGTTCCCTATCCTCTGGCAGTCGCAAGCGGATGTTGCGAGAAAACTCCTCGAGAGTTCCAGGTTCTACGGAAATCAAGCTGCAAGGAGACTTCCTTGGCCACTTTCGTCACTCAATCCACTTTCCAACGAGCTGGCAGCCAAATGGTGTGGTTTTGGAAGCTCGGAACAGGCGATGCCTACTGGGGGTACTCGGTACGTGCGGCAGTCGTCCTTCGCACGGCCACTTTGCGCTGGGAAAGCCTGTATACCTACATCGACGAGACAGGCCAGACCGAGGTAATACAGACGAACGTATCAGACGATATGCAAATAAGATTCGCGGCGATAAGTTCTCCCTGAGGAGCCAAGACATGCCAATAGCGCTTCACGCGGTATACGATTCCCGAGGCGTCATCATTGCTGCCTCACGAGTCGATTCCGACGATGACAAGTCGGCCCCGGCGCCAATCCCACAGCCCGGCGAGGGCAATTACTACGCGCTAATCCCGCTTGACGAAGCCCACGTCAAAATGCCGCTGGATCAGCTGTGCACAACGACTCGGGTCGACTTGCGACAGAAGCGGCTGATTGCCGAGGACCTTCACTCTCAAGCGTAAGTGTTCCTCGCCACCCTGCCCTACCCCACCCACTTCTCATAATCGGACACCAACAGGTGCAGCGGTGCTGTGTCCTCGTCGATGTCCGCGAAGCGGCCGATCGGCTCGCGGAAGACGTTGTCGGTGAGATCGTCGTTGACGGTCGAGACCTCGCCGATCAGCACGTCCTTGCCCTCGGCCCAGAAGGCGTGCCAGACACCCGGCAGCAAAGTGACGCTCTGGCCTGGGTCGAGCTTCAGGAGCCCACCCGCAGGTAGTCTGTGGATGGTTCCGTCGACAGGCACCGATACTTCGGCCTTCGGATCGATGCCGCCATCGCGATCATGCATGAACAGCTCCAGCACCAGTTTGCCGCCGCCACGGTTGATGATGTCCTCGGCCTTGATGTTGTGGCGGTGCATCGGCGAAAGCTGATCCTTGCGCGAGATCATGATCTTCTCGGCATAGAGCATGCCCATGCCCTTCTTCATGTCCTCGTAGCGGCCGTTGCGAACGGTGAACAGGAACAGGCCGAGGTCGTCGAACTTGCCCTGGCCGTAGTCGGTGATGTCCCAGCCAAGCCGAGAAGAGAAGATCGCCGCCGAATCCTGCCGGCGCGCCTTCATCTCTTCCGGGGTCCAGTAGGCGAAGGGCGGCATGATGTAGCCGAACGAGCGGATGAAAGCGTCGGCGTCGCGGATGATGTCGTTGATGGCGGAGCGTTTCATGATCGTGGTTCCTTCTTCAGGCGGCGCCTACAGCGCATAACCGAACACCGATCCGGTGTCGACGTAAACCGCATTCTGGCCTCATGACATCGGCGACGATCAGGGCCATAAGTCCCGACAAATTCCCAAAGGTGACATTCCATGCGCAGCATAGACGACCTCGATACGCCAGCGATCCTGATCGATGCCGACCGCGCCGAAGCCAATATCGCGCGGGCGCAGGCCCATGCCGACAGCCATGGGCTGAAGCTCCGGCCGCACATCAAGACCCACAAGCTGCCCTATTGGGCGAAGAAGCAGGTCGCGGCGGGCGCCATCGGCATCACCTGCCAGAAGATCGGCGAGGCCGAGGTCATGGCCGATGCCGGACTGACCGACATCTTTCTGCCCTACAATATCCTCGGGCGGGCCAAGCTGGGGCGCCTCAAGGCGCTGCACGGCCGCGTAACCCTGTCGGTGACGACCGACAGCATGGACACCCTGATGGGACTTGCCGCCACCTTTACCGATCCCGGCCACCGCCTGCCGGTGCTGGTCGAATGCGACACCGGCATGGGCCGCTGCGGTGTGCAGTCGGCCGGCGAAGCAGTCGCGCTGGCGAGCGAGATCGACAAGGTCCGGGGGCTCGTCTTCGGCGGCTTGATGACCTACCCGGGGGCGGGCCGCGCCGTTGAGACCGAGGCGTGGCTCGCCGATGCGCAGCAAGCGCTTGCCGCATCCGGCCTTGCCTGCGATCGTATCTCCAGCGGCGGCACGCCCGACATGTGGCGTTCCGGCGAGCATTCCGTCGTTACCGAATACCGCCCCGGCACCTACATCTATCTCGACCGCTACCAGGTCGCCAAAGGCGTCGGCAGCCTCGACGATTGCGCGCTGACGGTGCTGTCGACGGTGGTCAGCCGTCCAACGCCGACGCGCGCCATACTCGACGCCGGCAGCAAGGCCCTGTCTAGCGACACGATGGGGCTCGCCGATTTCGGCGAGCTGCTGGGCATTTCAGGCGCAAGAGTGACCAGCCTCAGCGAAGAGCACGGCAATGTCACGCTGTCAGGCGACGCCGAGCTTCGCATCGGCGAGCGCGTGCGGGTCGTGCCCGACCATTGCTGCGTCGTCACCAACCTGTTCGACGAGGTGCATCTGATCGAAGGCGAGACGGTGATCGAGACGCTGCCGCTCAAGGCGCGAGGACGTATGGCTTGATCCTGTCGGTTGGCTAACGCTCGGCTTGCCTCGCGGCAACCCGGCGCATCGAAATGACGCGGCGGCGCCGGATCTCGGTGCGCATTGCCGTCAGATGCAGCGCGAAGAACAGCACTGTGAAGCCGAGTGCCATCACCAGCAAGGGCCACAACAGGCTTGGATCGATGGTCGGCCCGCCGAGCCGGAACACCGACGCCGGCTGGTGCAGGGTGTTCCACCAGTCGACCGAAAATTTGATGATCGGGATGTTGATGAACCCGACCAGGGTGATGATGGCGGCGGCCCAGGCGGCGCGCCCGGCATCGTCGAGCGCGCGGGTCAGGGCGATGATGCCGAGATACATCAGGAACAGGATGAAGACCGAGGTCAGCCGAGCGTCCCACACCCACCAGGTGCCCCACATCGGCTTGCCCCAGATCGAACCGGTGATCAGCGCAAGGGCGGTGAAGACGGCACCGATGGGCGCCGCCGATTTCAGCGCCACGTCGGCCAGCGGATGGCGCCAGACCAGCGTGCCCAGCGCCGAGACCGCCATCAGCGTGTAGCACATCATGGCAAGCCAGGCGAAAGGCACGTGGATATACATGATGCGCACGGTGATGCCCTGCTGGAAGTCCTCAGGCGCCGTGAAGCTCATATAGAGACCCACAGCGAGGACGATGGCGGCGACGCTCGCCAGCCAAGGCACGACCTTGTCGGCCAGCCCGACGAACCGCGTCGGGTTGGCAAGGTCCATCCAGCCGGAGAGGCGTGAAGTCGTGTCGCTCATGCGGCTTTACATAGACCCCCGGCGGAGTTGCGGCAACCACAGGCGGCGTACGGGGTCTCCCGTTCTCCCCGTGAACGGCGGGGCAATCGCATTTGGATTCTTGCGAAGATGGACCCCCACCCTAACCCTCCCCACAAGGGGGAGGGAACGCTGCCGCCCGCCTTTACTTCCGCTTTGGCGCCGAAAGGCAGGCAATTTGCAAAGGTCAGCGCCAACGGAAGTCTCCCTCCCCCTTGTGGGGAGGGGTTAGGGGTGGGGGTCCATCGTAGAGCGAAAGCCGCGGCTTTCCACCTGCGATAGCCCGCCTTCCCACTGTGTTCCCACAAGGGGAGAAGGGAGAGCACTCAGGCGGCTTCGTTCACCGGACGGCTAAGGCGGCGGACCTCCTCGTCGTTGAGCAGGCCGCCGGCGCGCAGCAGGCTGGCGAAGCGGCCGTTGCGCAGCGACAGTTCGGTGAACCCACCCATCTCGACCACCCGGCCCTTGTCCATGAACACGACCAGATCGGCATCGCGAACGGTGGTCAGGCGGTGGGCGATGATGAAGGTGGTGCGGCCGCGCCGCAACTCGTCGATGGCGTCCTTGACGCGGTCTTCCGTCTCGACGTCGAGCGCGCTGGTCGCCTCGTCGAGAACCAGGATGGGCGCGTCCTTCAGCACGGCGCGGGCGATCGCGATGCGCTGGCGCTCGCCACCGGACAGCTGTCCGCCGCGTTCGCCGACGACCGTGTCGTAGCCCTCGCACTTCGACAGGATGAAATCCTGCGCGGCGGCGGCGTTGGCCGCCGCATGGACCTCGTCATAGGTCGCCTCCGCACGCCCGACGCGGATGTTGTCCTCGATCGAGCGGTTGAGCAGGCCGGCATCCTGGAACACGGTGGCGATCGAATGGCGCAGCGATTTGCGGGTCACCGTGCGGGTGTCGATGCCGTCGATCAGGATACGGCCGCTGGACGGGGTGAAGACGCGCTGCAAAAGGTTGATGAGCGTGGTCTTGCCGGCGCCCGTCGGGCCGACGATGGCGACGGTCTGGCCGGCCTGGACCTCGAACGACGCGTCGTCGACGCCCTGCCCGGAGTTGCCGAACTCGAAGCAGACATTCTCGAAACGCACGTGACCGGTGACGTTGACGAGCTCGCGCAGCCCGTCGGGCTCGGCGGCATCGGAAGCGGAGTCCTCGAGATAGTAGAATTCCTCGAGCTTGGCGCGTGCCTCGGAAATCTGGTTGGCGAAAGCCGACATCTGGTCGAGCCGGGCAATCAGCAGCGTGGCAAAGCCGGTAAAGGCGATGACGTCGCCGATGCGCAACTGGCCGTGTGTCACCAGATAGGCGCCAATCAAGAGCACCACCATCATCGAAATCGTCGACGACAGGCGATGCAGCGCGTTGGCCATCGCCCACCAGTCGAGCACCGGATTCTGTGCGTCGAGCAGGTTCTTGACGTAGCGCTTCAGCGCCTCGGTCTCATGGCCGATGCGGTTGTAGCTCTGCAGGACGGCGACGTTGCTGACCGAGTCGGTCACATGCGCAAACACCTTGTGGTAGTGCCGCTCCACGGCCGCCTGGCCTTCCTTGGTGCGCCGCATCACCAGCCGTCCGATGCCGACATAGAGCGCGCCAAGCGCCAGCAGCACCATCGACATGCGGATATCCATGCTGAGCGCTGTGGGCACCAGCAGAACCAGCGCAACCGCGGTCGACAGATGCTGCCGCATGAATTCCAGCCAGAGGCTGAACAAGGTCTCGACGGCACGCAGGAGCGTGTGCAGGGAATTGGAGGTGCCGCGCTGATGATGCCAGGCAAGCGGCATGGTGATCACGCGCTCGAACGATTGGCAAAGAACCTCGCTGCGCCGCTGGTGGGCAAAGCGATCGGCGCCGCGCGCTACCAGAACGAAGGCGATGATGTTGAAGGCGCCGAGGCCGGCCCACATTGCGAGCGTCGAGAATACCGAGCCGCGGTCCGAAATGGCATCGATCACCCGGCCGAACATGATCGGCTCGAGGATGGCGATAATGGCAAGCGCGACATTCGCCCCGCAGATAAACGCAACGCGTTTCCTGTCGGCAGCTAGATAACCGAGCGCTCGCCAGTAGATTTGCAGAAGTGACACTTCAGCTACTCCGCCAATTATTTATGGTGCAGTGCGTCATTTTTTGACTCGTATCGGTTGACGCGTCGCAAAACAATGCTCGTCTACCTCTTC
Organism: Mesorhizobium sp. M0991; assembly: GCF_040318915.1. Lineage (NCBI taxonomy): Bacteria > Pseudomonadati > Pseudomonadota > Alphaproteobacteria > Hyphomicrobiales > Phyllobacteriaceae > Mesorhizobium > Mesorhizobium sp. M0991. Next base: position 296,304 of record NZ_JAMYNE010000003.1, on the reverse strand, counting down.
CGTTCCCATTCCGCGAACAAAAGATGACGACGCTTCGAAATTTGCCGTGATCGTCTAACAGTTTGAGATAAAAGGTGAAATGTCAGCGTTGCGGCAAAATCATGGCAGCTGGAAAGCACTGCCACAATTTTAATCAGCAAGACCCCGGGCACGACGTCTAAAGTCGTGTGCAGGCATTCAGCAAGGTCAAACGCAAATATAACCGGTAGAGGCACTTGGAGCGCCCGCGCGTGCCCTGGGGAACCCTGAGCGACGCTCCAAGTCTTTGAATCTAGGTCGGTATTCTAACGACCACCTCGGCATTGTTTCCGGCTTTTGGCTCGAAGGACGAAGATTTGGTCTTCGTGCCATTCACTTCAAGTGAGATGGCCCGGGCCTTTTTGTCGCGGACGACGCGTACCTTGATCTCGGCGCCCAGCATCTTCAGGGTTGCCGAATAGCCGTCCCAATGGCTGGGAAGTCGCGGCGTGAATTGGATGCGCTGTCCGCGGCGCTCTATGCCGAGAATGCTCTCGACCGCAGCGCGATAAAGCCAGCCCGCCGACCCGGTATACCAGGTCCAGCCGCCTCGGCCGCCCTTGTCTTGCCCGGAATAAACATCGGCCGCGACGACGTAAGGTTCCACCCGGTAGCGCTCTGCCGCGGCTTCATCGAGAGCATGGTTGACCGGATTTAGCATCGAAAGGCAACGGTAGGCATCGTCGGTGCGACCCATCTCGGCGAGCGCAATAACGAACCATGTCGCGGCGTGCGTGTATTGGCCGCCGTTTTCACGGACCCCCGGCGGATAGCTCTTGATGTAGCCCGGGTCCCTTTCCGTCTTCGAGAAGGGCGGGGTGAACAGTTTGACGATGTTGAGCTCGTCGTCGACGAGCGCTTTCATCGCCTGCCCCATTGCCGTGGTCGACCGCGCCGGGTCGCCCTCGCCCGAAAGCACGCTCCAGGACTGGGCGATCGAGTCGATCTTGCACTCGTCCGATTTGCGCGAGCCGAGCGGCGTGCCGTCGTCGAAGCTGCCGCGCCGATACCACTCGCCATCCCAGGCAGTGCTTTCCAGCGCCCGCTTCAGCACCTCGGCGTGCTTCGTCCAGGCTTGCACGCGCTTGGCATCGCGCTCCGCCTTGGCGACAGCGGCAAAGTCGCCCAGCGTCTTCAGCAGGAACCAGCCCAGCCATACGCTCTCGCCCTTGCCGTGCTCGCCTACGCGGTTCATTCCGTCGTTCCAGTCGCCGCCGAGGATCAGCGGCAGCCCGGCCGGGCTGCTGCGCTTGACGGCAAGATCGAGCGCCCGCGCGCAATGGTCATAGAGCGAGGCTGTCTTCTTCGAGATTTCCGGGATGAAGAAAGCATCGTGCTCGCCTTCGCCCAGCGGCTGCCCTTCGATGAAGGGCAGTTGCTCCTTCAGGATCGCGGTGTCGCCGGTCACCAGCAGGTAGCGGGCCGTGGCGTGGGCCAGCCAGACCACGTCGTCCGAGATCATGGTGCGGACGCCGGCCTCGGTGCGCGGCAGCCACCAATGCTGCACGTCGCCTTCGGGGAATTGCCGCCGCGCCGCGTTGAGGATCTGATCACGCGCCAGCCTGGGGTCATGCGCCAGCAAGGCCAAGGTGTCCTGCAACTGATCGCGGAAGCCGAAGGCACCGCTCGCCTGATAGAACGCAGAGCGGGCACGGATGCGGCAGGCCAGGCTCTGGTAGGGCAGCCAGTGATTGACCATGGCGTCGAGTGCCTTGTCCGGCGTCTCGACCTGGATGGTGTCGAGAAAGCCGCGCCATGTGCGCTGGTTGTCGGCCAGCCGCTGATCGAAATCCCTGGAGCGATGGGTCTGCACCAGCGCGCTGGCCTCCTCGGGCGAGGCCGCGTCGCCGAGCAGCCAGAGCAGCGTGACGTCGCCACCGGCAGCGATGTCGATGTCGCGTGCGATGGCGGCGCAGGGATCGTCGCCGGCCTCGACACGGCCCGACAGGCCGGCGCCGCTCAGCACGGCATGCGGAAACTCGCTCGTGCCTTGCCTGCCGATGAACTCGCCGCGGTCGGCGGTGACCGAATGCACCGGACCGTCGGCGGCCAGAAAGGCGATCCGCTCGCCGAAATCGAGCCCATAGGGATTTTGCGCCAGCAAAGCGCCGGTCGCGGCATCCCTCGACGGAACGATGCTTGCAGCGGTGCGCGAGCGATGGCCGCCAAGAACCCATTCCGCATAGGCGTAGACGCGCAGCCGCATCGGCACCGAACCCGAATTCTGGATGCGCAGCCGCGATATCTTCACCGGATCGACGGGATCGACGACATGGGTCAGGTCCATCGACAGCGGCCCGCGCTTTGAGCGGAATGTCGAAAAACCCTGCCCGTGCCAGGTTTCGTAGGTCATTGTCGGATCACGCACCACGGCAGCCATTGGCGAGAACGCCCTGCCACTGGCCTGATCGTAGATATAGATGCCCTCGCCCGGGCGGTTGGTGACCGGATCGTTCGACCATGGCGTCAGTTGATAGTCGCGGCTGTTGCGGCTCCAGGTGAAGGCAGCGCCTTCAGCCGATATGTGGAAACCGAACGATGGGTTGGAGATGACATTGATCCACGGCTGCGGCGTCGTGCGCCGGCCGGCAAGACGCACGACGTAGTGGCGTCCGTCGCTGTCGAAGCCGCCGAAACCGTTCCATTGGTCGAGCCCGCTGCCGTCGACGCGGCCCTCGATCAGTGCCTGGGCGGCAGATGCGTGCGACGTCGGCACCGGCAAGGACGGCTCGCGAAGGGCTGCAAGGTCTGCCGGCTGGAGGGCGGCGTCTCGCGCCTGCAGTGCCGCGGTCTCGGCACGCTCGATCTGGTCGAAGATGGTGCCGTTGCGCGTATGCAGCACCACCCGAGCGACGGCGAGCAAGGTCCTGTAGGTCGTTTCCTCCATCAGGTCACGGCGCACCGCGAAGATGTGCTGGCGGGGTCCGAGCTCCTTGCCGCGCAACCGGCTGTTTTCGCACAGCGTCTCCACCGCGCGCTGCAGGTCCTGCACGTAGGATGACGCCTGCTCGTTGACGACGACAAAATCGATCATCATGCCGCGGGCACGCATGTATTCCTGGAAGCGAAGCGCCTGGGCGACGATCTCCAGATCGGCGACATCGGCGATCCTGACCAGGAAAATCGGAAAATCGCCGGATATGCTGGTCGGCCACAGGCTGGACTGCCTGCCGAGCCCGGAGACGATGGATTCGCCCGGAAGGCGCAGGAACGGATCGGGATAGATCAGATAGCGCGCCAGCTTCTGCACATTGGCGGCGTCGGACAGGCTGAGGCCAAGGTGTCGGGTCTGCACCTGCGAGCGCGTCCAGGCGAGCATCGCCTGGCGGGCGAAGCTTTCGGGATGGTCGAGCCGTGCGATGGCGGCATCCAATTCGGCGCGATGGGTACCGACGACGGTCCAGAAGGTCAACGAAATCTTCTTGTTGGCCGGCACACGCACCTGCCGGCGAAGCGATGCGATCGGATCCAGGGTGAAGCCGGAATGGCCGCCAAGCTTGGCGCCGGGATCAAAGGCAGCCGCCTCGGTGATGGTGCGGCCGCGGCCGATGAAGGCGCGCCTGTCGGTTTCCGCCTCGGCGTCTCGCGCCGATCCAGACGGGTCGGTGACGAAATGCACCATGGTGACGTCGGGTTCGTCCTTTTCGCGCTTGCGCCTGGTGGCGAAGATCGCGCCGTTGTTCGGCGCGATCTCGGTTTCCACGAACATCTTCGAAAAAGCCGGATGGGCATTATCCGAGGGCTCGGAGCCCAGCACCAGTTCGGCAAACGAGGTTACTTCGATATGCCGGTCGGCGGGGCCATCATTGTGGAGCGTCACCCGTCGGCCCTCACCATTGCCTTCCGAGATGACGATACACTCGACTTCCGAACGCAGCGATCCGATCGATTTGACGAAGCTCGCCTTGTCGTCGGAAAACAGCGTCTGCGCACGCTCGCCAGCGGCGCGCTTCGGCTCGGCGGTGGCCGACCACCAATCGCCGTTGCTGGCGTCGCGCAGGAAAATATAGGAACCAAGGCGGTCCTCGGTCGGATCCGGCTGCCAGCGCGTGACGGCAAGTTCGCCCAAGCGGCTGTAGCCGGACCCGGTGGCGGTGACCATGACCGAGTAGCGGCCATTGGACATGACACTGGTCGAGCGCAGCGCCCTGAGCGGATCGAGCACGATGCGCGTATCCGGGCTTTCCAGCTCGGTCTCGTCCTTCGAGCGCTCGTCGGCCTCGGTCCTGACGGTCGCGGTCGGGATGTCGCGCGGCGCCCTTTCCTGCAGCAGCAATTCGGCCGACTCGATCACCGGATCGCTGTGGAAGCGGTCGCGCAGGCGCCCTTCGAAGATCGCATCGGCAACTGCGGCAATCGACATGCCGGAGTGGTGGGCCATGTAATTGAGCACGACGGCGTGGTCGGTGCCCTCGGGGACGCGTTGCGGCGTGAAATCCACCGCGTCGTAAAAACCGTGCCGGCCCAGTGCGCCCAGCCGCCTCAGCCTGGCCAGGTTCTGGACGGATTCATGCGGCGTGAACTGCGCTGCCAGGACGGTCGCGTAAGGCGCGATCACCGTGTTTTGGCCAAGGCCGCGCTTCAGGCCGAGCCCGGGCACGCCGAAATTGGTGTACTGATAGGTCAGCTCGCGGTCGCGGGCGTTGTAGGCCGCTTCCGAAATCCCCCAGGGAACGTTCTTCGAACGGCCATACTGGATCTGGCGCTTGATGATGAGCTTGCTGGTCTGGTTGAGAATGCTGCCTTGCGGCTCCTTCATCACCAGTGGCGGCATCAGATATTCGAACATCGAGCCGGACCAGGACATCAGTGCGCCCTGGAAGCCGATCTCGACGATCGGCCGGCCGAGCCGGAACCAGTGCTCGGTCGGCAAATCGCCCTTGGCGATGGCGAACAGGCTGGTCAGCCGCGCCTCGGAGGCCAAAAGGTCGTAGCAGCTTTCGTCGAGCTGATGCTCCTCGACCCGGTAACCGATCGACAGGAGCTTGCGTTCGGGCCGCATCAGGAACGAGAAATCCATCTCGAAGGCGAAACGGCGCGTGCGCTCGCGCAAGGTCAGAAGCTTGGCCCGCAATGCCGCGACGGCGTTTTCGTCGCTGTGCGCGTCGTGCACATGCGCCTCGCAGGTGGCTTCGAGCCTGGCCGCCCAATCGGCGATGGTGTCGCTCTGGGTCGATGCGGCTTCGGTGTGGATGGCTGTCGCGAGCTTGCGTATCTCGCCGGCCAGGACGGCCAGGTTGATGGTGCGGATCGACGCCATCTCCGGCTGCGCCTTGATCAATTCGACCGCCCTACGCATGCCGTCGAGACGGTCGGCGAGCCGCTGGCGCAAGGGCCGCAATTGACGCCGGTCGTCGGGCAGTTCCTCAAGGCTCTCGTCGAGGATGGTGACGGTGTCGAGGATGCCTTCGAAGTCGCCCTGCACATGCACCGACGGCGCTTCGGCCCATTCGGCGCAGGCAGCGGCCACGGCCACCAGATGGCCGGCGAGATTGCCGCTGTCGACGGCCGAAATGTAAAGCGGGTAGAGCGGCTTCAGGGTCGTCGTGTCATACCAGTTGAAGAGATGGCCGCGGTCGCGCGGCATGCTCTCGATGGTCGACATGGTCGCGTCGATGCGGTTGACGGCGTCGGAGAGGCTGATCCAGCCGAAATCGCGCGCCGAAATCACCGACAGCAGGTAGACGCCGATATTGGTCGGCGAGGTGCGGGGCGCCACAACGGGGGCCGGGCTTTCCTGGAAATTATCCGGCGGCAGATGGTGATGCTCGGCCGTCACGAAGGTCTCGAAATAGTGCCATGTACGCCGCGCCACGGTGCGCAGCGCGTGGATGTCGGCGGCCGATATGCGCAGGCGGTCCTCGGTTTCGGCCGAACGGCTGATCCAGCAGGCGATCGCGGGCGAGCCGATCCAGAACAAGGCAAAGAAGAAGGCGACAAAGGCGCCGGTGGAATCGGCCAGCACCGGGACGGCGAGGCCGACGACGCCGATGATCACCGCGCCGTACATGATGCTGTAATAGGAGCCGAGATCGTTGTCGCCGCCCTTGTGTGCCTGCGAGGCGGTGCGCCATTCGAGCAGGTTCTGGCGGCTGACGAACAGGCGGTAGAGCGTTCGGATGATTGCGTCGCCCATCATCCAGGCTAGGTGCGCCATCAGCACGATCTTCAGCGCTACCAGGGCGGTACCGAATGCAACGTCGCGTGCCAGCGCCGAGAAATGGCCGCGCGGCGTCTGATCGCCGCTCTTCGGCAGGATGGCGTTGACGATGTCGAAAGTGGGCGCCATGAACAGCGTAAGGATCAGCAGCGCCTGCCATTGCGCGGCCTGCGTGAAGGGCAGCAGCGTCCAGCCGGCGATCGCGGCCATCACCCAGAAGATCGGCGTCACCGAGCGGCGCAGATTGTCCACCATCTTCCAGCGCGACAGCGCCGGCACGTTTGAGCGCGGGCCGAGGATGAAGCCCAGAAGCTGCCAGTCGCCGCGTGCCCAGCGATGGTGGCGCGACGCATCGACCGAATAGCGGGTCGGATAGTCCTCGACCAGTTCGACGTCGGTGACCAAGGCCGATCGCGCCAGCGCGCCTTCAAGCAGATCATGGCTGAGGATGGTGTTTTCCTCGATGCGGCCCTTCAGCGCCGCCTCGAAGGCGTCGACATGGTAGAGACCCTTGCCGGTGAAGGAACCGTCGCCGAAGATGTCCTGGTAGAGGTCCGACACGGCAAAGACATACGGGTCGAGCCCGCGATTGGCGGAAAAGACACGCTGAAAGAACGACGCCTCGTCGCCGCTGGTCAGCGACGCAGTGATGCGCGGCTGCAGGATGGAATTGCCTGCGATGACCTCGCGCCGGGCCACGTCGAAATGCGGACGGTTGAGCGGGTGGCAAAGCTTGCCGGCCAGCGCGGCGACGGCGTCGCGGGTGGTGCGGGTGTCGGCGTCCAGCGTCATCACGTGGACGACGCTCTCCGGCAATGGCACTTCCAACGGCAGGAAGGTGGTGTCGCTGTCGCCGCGCAGCAGGAGGTTCAATTCGTGCAGCTTGCCGCGCTTGCGCTCCCAGCCCATCCAGACGCCTTGCGACGCGTTGTAGAGCCGGCGCCGATGCAGCAGATAAAAGCGCGGCGCGCCTTCCGAGGGATAGCGGGCATTCAGCCTGGCGATTTCGGCACGTGCGAATTCGAGGATTTCGACATCCGCCGTATCGATCTCGGTCTTCGAGTCAGGCCAGTCGGAAAGCAGCGCGAAATAGACCTCACCCGCCGTGTTGGCGAGGTGATGCACCTCGATGTTGCGGATGTTCTCCTCGACATCGTCGCGCGAGCCGATCAGCGACGGCACCACGACCAGTGTGCGTGCCTCGGCCGGCACACCGTGCCTGAAATCATAGCCGATGAGACGTGTCGGCTTCAAAAACAGCGAGACGACGGTGTTGAAGAATGCGAGCGCGCCTTCGCTGGCCGGCACTGCGAACAGGGCCAGCATCAGGACGATCGACGGCACCGACAGGCCGAGATTGACAAGCGCATTGCCGGAAACGACCAGAAGCAGGACCGTCAGCGCAAAGACCGGCACGACGATGCCCAGCCATCCGGTCTTGCGGAATGTCCGGCTGATCGTCTTGCCGATGGTCGGCCGATAGCCGATCGACCGCTCGAGCTCCATCCGGCGCGGGCCGACGAGAAAGAAGCCGACGTCGGTGTGAGCGATCGGGCCGGTTTCGGAGCCCGGTGCATCGGCAGCATGGCCGGCGAGTTCGATCGCCCTTTCGGCAACGCGAAATTCGGAGAGATCGGAACGGCGTGCCAGCTCCTCGATCGCAGTCCGGTATTGGTCGCGCGAAAAGAAATCGAGCGCGGCGAAATCGGTGCGTTCGCGCAGCAAGGTGTCGATGCGGCTGACGCCCTCGAACCACACCGTCCAGTCGATGTCGTTGATGAGGCGCAGGCCGCGGATGATGTTGCCGGTGGTCACGTTGCCGCTGGACAGCGTGTGGTGCTCGCTGAGGATGATTTCCTCGGCGTCGGAGCCGGTCCTTTCCAGCTCGCCCTCCAGCCATTCCAGCGCCCTGCCGGCATTTTGCGAGCCGTCACGCAGCCGGTAGAGCAACTGGGTGGCGAAGGTGGTGTCCTGCGCATGGGCGCTGTAATGGGAAAGTATCGCCTGCCGGTCGGCGCTGTCGTCCGTCGCCAGCACACGGTCGGCGACCTCGTTGGCGATCTGGCGCAGTTCCCGCGTGCGATTGACGCGGACCGCGATGCGGCGAAGGTTCTCGATCAGGACGAAGCGCAGCAGCGACGGCAGCGCCCACAATTCGCCGATCTTCAGCGGCTCGACGGACTGGAAGCCTTCGACGATCGCCTTGAACATGGCCGACGAGACGGAACTGTCGGAATGCGCGACATAGGTCCATGCGACCGCCAGCGCGCGCGGCACGCTGGATCCGTCGGACAGTTTCAGCGTCGGCAACTGGCGATAGAAGCGGCGCGGCAGGTCGCGCTTGACCTGAAAAATGGTCTCCTCGACCAGGTAGTTGTTGTCGAGCAGCCACTGCGCCGCGGGCGTGATCGTTTCGCCCCTCGCCTGGGCAGCGTTGGTGGAACGGTAGACATCGAGAATCTTCCTGGCGCTGTCGCGGATGCGCGCCTGAAAATCGAAAGGCGTCAGACCGAACAAATCCTTGGCATCGCCATTGGCAAGGGCTGCGCCCAACGCTCGCAGCCGATCTTCCGGCAGGAAATGGGAGCGTATCGGCTCGTCGGTGACAGCCGGGAAGCTGGCGCTCGTCTTTTCGATCTGTGCGAGATTGGTCTGGATATTCATCTAAGGTTCCGTGTTGGGGACGCAGTGCGGCGTCACCGCCACGGCAATGTCCCTAAAACCGGTCCAAATGCAATTGGTTGCATCGCAACACTTGGCCGAATGTTTGTTTCCGCACCACGACAAGGTGTCGTCTTTCGACAACGTCCAGGCGAGCGCTCCGAGCATCGTTTCGGCCTCTGATCGGCGGAAGATTCAGGCTTTTTCGTGATGCAGCGACCAGCTTACGCGATATTTGGCCGGCATCGCGATCATGTTTGGAAACAGGCGTTAATCGTTGCCGGCAATGAGGTCGATGCGGATCACGAACAGCATCGCCGGCCGGACGGGATGCAGGCGCAGTTCCGGCGCTTGCGGCCCGAGCAACAGCGCATCGAGCGGCCTAAGTTGCATGGGCGCCGCGCCGGCCACCCTGAGCTCGCCGTCGAGGGACAGGATGAGTGTTTCATCGGCTCCAGCCCGGATTTTCGTCGGAGCCGAAATCAGCAGGCGCTCGACCGTGTGGGCCGCCCGGGCGCGGCGGGTCATGACGTTGAGGTCGGTGATGGGACCGGCGATCAGCGTGGCTTGCGTCGGCACGTCGGCTGGAAAGGCAAGTGGGGCGGAAGCCTTGGTGATTTCGACCGGCGGCCGGCCGGCGATATCGAGGACCATGCCCTCGCCTACCAGCAACGCCAAGGTCCGGTCGACGCCGGGAAATCCGGAAAACGGGCCGCCGCCCTCGACCAGCGCCATCGAGACGCGCCAGTCGAAATCGTCGAGCCCAGCACCTGGCGGCGAGACGGCAATCTCCGTCGTCACCCCGCCGCCGTTCTTCCACGGCATCGACCGGTATTCGGCTGCCCGAAGGATGCGCAAGGCGCGGCTCAGCCCAATATGCCGGGCAGGTTGAGCTGGTTCTCCCTGGCGCATTCGATCGCAATGTCATAGCCGGCATCGGCGTGGCGCATGACGCCGGTCGCCGGGTCGTTCCACAAAACCCGCTCCAGGCGCTTCGCCGCCTCTCGCGTGCCGTCGGCGACGATGACCATGCCGGCATGCTGGGAAAAGCCCATGCCGACGCCGCCGCCATGGTGCAGCGACACCCAGGTGGCGCCGGAGGCGGTGTTGAGCAGGGCGTTGAGCAGCGGCCAGTCGGAGACGGCATCGGAGCCGTCCTTCATCGCCTCCGTCTCACGGTTCGGCGAAGCGACCGAGCCGGAGTCGAGATGGTCGCGGCCGATGACGACCGGTGCCTTCAGTTCGCCCCTGGCGACCATCTCGTTGAAGGCGAGGCCGAGCCGATGGCGGTCGCCAAGGCCGACCCAACAGATGCGTGCCGGCAGGCCTTGGAAGGCGATGCGCTCGCGCGCCATGTCGAGCCAATTGTGCAGATGGGTGTTACCGGGCGTGAGTTCGCGCACCTTGGCGTCGGTCCTGTAGATGTCCTCGGGATCGCCGGAAAGTGCTGCCCAGCGGAACGGGCCGATACCGCGGCAAAACAGCGGACGGATATAGGCCGGCACGAAGCCAGGGAAGGCAAAGGCATTCTCGAACCCCTCCTCCTTTGCCACCTGGCGGATGTTGTTGCCGTAATCGAGCGTCGGCACGCCGGCGTTCCAGAACGCCACCATCGCCTCGACATGCTCGCGCATTGACGCGCGGGCAGCCTTTTCCACCGCCTTCGGGTCGCTGGTGCGCTTCTCGCGCCACTCGGCCAGCGACCAGCCCTTGGGCAGATAGCCGTTGAGCGGGTCATGCGCCGAGGTCTGGTCGGTGACGATGTCGGGGCGCACGCCTCGCCGAACCAGTTCCGGCACGATGTCGGCGGTGTTGCCGACCAGGCCGACCGATTTCGCCTCACCGGCTTTGGTCCAGCGCTCGATCTTCTCGAGAGCCTCGTCGAGCGTGTCGGCGCGCTCGTCGACATAGCGGGTGCGCAGCCGGAAATCGATGCGGTCGGGATCGCATTCGACGGCCAGGCAGCAGGCGCCGGCCATGACCGCGGCGAGCGGCTGGGCACCGCCCATGCCGCCGAGGCCGCCGGTCAGGATCCATTTGCCCCTGAGATTGCCGCCATAGTGCTGGCGGCCGGCCTCGACGAAGGTCTCGTAGGTGCCCTGCACGATGCCTTGCGTGCCGATGTAGATCCATGAGCCGGCCGTCATCTGGCCGTACATCATCAGGCCTTTCCTATCGAGCTCGTTGAATTTCTCCCATGTCGCCCAGTGCGGCACGAGGTTCGAATTGGCGATCAGCACGCGCGGGGCGTCCGGATGGGTGCGGAACACGCCGACCGGCTTGCCGGATTGCACCAGCAGCGTCTCGTCGTCTGCAAGCGTCTTCAGCGAGGCAACGATGCGGTCGAAATCGTTCCAGGTGCGCGCCGCCCGGCCGATGCCGCCATAGACGACCAGCTCGTTGGGATTTTCGGCGACGTCCGGGTCGAGATTGTTCATCAGCATGCGCAGCGGCGCTTCCGTCAGCCAGGTGCGGGCGTTGAGTTCGTTGCCGCGCGGGCTGCGCACTTCACGGATGTTGTGGCGAGGATCGGTCATGATTGTCCCTTTCGAGTGAGGCGCGCTGCGCATCAGCGCTCCGCCCAGGCGATCGCGGTTTCCAGGATCTTCTTCAGCGTGACGCGGATCGGCGCCGCGAATTCGGCATCGTAAGGCACCGGCCAATTGCCGGGCATACCCTTGCCTTCGGGCTCGCGCAGATAGCCGCGGTTGGAGAGCTCCATCTGCAACGCGTGGACGCCGGCTTGCGGCTGGCCGAAATGGCGCGTGATCCAGCCGCCCTTGAAGCGGCCGTTGACGACGTAGCTCTCGCCGGTTTCGGCGAGACTCTGCGTGACTTTCTCCTGCAGCGTGGGATCGGCGCTCTTGCCGTCATTGGTGCCGAGATTGAAGACCGGCAATTTGCCTTCGAACAGGCGCGGCAGCACCGAGCGGATCGAATGGCAGTCATAGACGACGATCTTCGCATGCAAAGCGCGCAGCCTGTCGATCTCGGCCTGCAGAGCGGCATGATAGGGTACGAAGAATTTTTCGCGGCGTTCGTCGATCTCCGACGGTCCCGGCTCTTCGCCCTCACGGTAGAGCGGATCGCCGTCAAAGGTCTCGGTCGGGCAGAGACCGGTCGTCGTCTGGCCGGGATAGAGCGAAGCGCCCGACGGATCGCGGTTGACGTCGATGACGGTGCGCGAAATCGCCGTATGCACGACCGTCGCGCCAAGGCTCTCGGCAAAGTCATAAAGCTTGTCGATCCACCAGTCACAGTCGCGGCGGCCGAGCCAGGTCGAGATTAGCCGGCTGTCGAGGCCGGCGAGGTCGATGCCGGTGTGCGGGATCGAGACCAGCAGGGGTGCTGTGCCTCGGGTGACGGTGAGCCAGGAGGGTGAGGTCATCGGAAGTCTCCGCGCGACAGAACGCGACCTTGCAATCGTCCGTGAACACCGACCTCGCTTTTTGCCGGCCGTGTCGTATTTTGTTCTTGCTTTGTGCCGGCAGCTATGCTAATAATTTCAGTATGGTGCTGATTCGGCGCGACAACCCGCCCTCGAGGCGGGCTTTTTGTTTCTGACTTTGAAAGTTTCGGTGTTGCCGGGCTGAGGTTGGCGGGACAGCGCCCCCCTCTGTCCTGCCGGACATCTCCCCCTCTAGTGGGGAGATTGGCGGTCACGACTGCTTTCGCCAATCTCCAACGTTGCAGAAATGAACGCAGGGCCGAAGCTGCCAATCTCCCCCCTGGAGGGGGAGATGTCCGGCAGGACAGAGGGGGGCGCGACGGAACACGACCCATGCCGGCGTAACGCAGCGACGACGGCCTCACGACGTCACCCCCGGCAGCTTTACCGCGCTTGCCGCTTCCACCGCCGCACCGCTGCGTACCATGGCGATGGCCTTCTCCATGTCGGGGTGGAAGTGCCGGTCGTTGTCGAGATGCGGCACCTCTGCCCTGACCAGCCGGCGCACCGCCTGGAGTGCCGCGCTCGAGACCAGCGGTGTATGGAAATCGCAACCTTGTGTGGCAGCCAGCAATTCGATGCCGATGACGGCCGTCGCATTCTCGACCATGCCGATGAGGCGGCGCGCTCCATGCGCCGCCATCGAGACATGGTCTTCCTGGTTGGCCGAGGTTGGGATCGAATCGACGCTGGCCGGATAGGCTTTTTGCTTGTTTTCAGAAACCAGCGCTGCCGCCGTCACTTGCGGGATCATGAAACCGGAATTCAGCCCCGGCTTGGGCGTCAGAAAGGCCGGCATGCCCGACAGTGCCGGATCGACCAGCATCGCGATGCGCCGCTCCGATAGCGAGCCGATCTCGCAGACGGCGAGTGCGATCATGTCGGCGGCGAACGCCACCGGCTCGGCGTGGAAATTGCCGCCCGAAAGTGCGGAGTCATCCTCGGCAAAGATCAGCGGATTGTCGGTGACGCCGTTGGCCTCGGTGCCGAGCGTGTCGGCGGCCTTGCGAAGCACGTCGAGCGCTGCGCCCATCACCTGCGGCTGGCAGCGCAGGCAGTATGGATCCTGCACGCGCTCATCGCCGACGCGGTGCGATTCACGGATGGCGCTGCCGGCCATCAAATTGCGCAACGCCTCGGCCGTCTCGATCTGGCCGCGATGCTTCCGGAGCAGATGGATGCGTGGATCGAACGGAGCGTCGGAGCCCTTGGCGGCATCGGTCGACAGCGCGCCGGCGACCAGCGCCGACTGGTAGAGCACTTCCGCTTCGAACAAAGCGGCCAGCGCATAGGCGGTCGAAAACTGGGTGCCGTTGAGCAGCGCCAGGCCTTCCTTGGCGCCCAATGTCACCGGCTCCAGGCCGTGCGAAACGAAGGCGACCTTGGCGGGAAAGCGGCCATGCGGGGTAAAACATTCGCCGACGCCGATCATCACCGCGGTCATGTGCGACAGCGGCGCAAGGTCGCCAGAAGCGCCGACCGAGCCTTGCGCCGGCACCACGGGGATAACGTCGTTGGCCAGCATCGCCTCGAGCAGTTCGATCGTCCGCGGCCGCACGCCGGAGGCGCCCTGTGCCAGGCTGGCCAGCTTCAGCGCCATCATCAGCCGGCAAATTGCGACGGGCATCGGCTCGCCGACGCCGGCGGCATGAGACAGCACGATGTTTCGCTGCAGCGTCTCCAGGTCGGCGGCGGGGATGCGGACGCTGGCCAGCTTGCCGAAGCCGGTATTGATGCCATAGACCGGCTCGCCTTTGGCAACGATCCTGGCGACGGCCTCGGCGCTGGCCTTGATCTTCGGCCGGCAGGCATCGTCGAGCCGCAGTGCGGCGCCGCGATAGATGGCGCGCCAATCGGCCAGCGTCGCATTGCCTGGCCTTAGCGTGAGTTCAGTCATTGTCCCCTCCAGATGCGGGCATGCAGCGGGTTGAAGCCCATGCGGTAGACGAGCTCGGCCGGGCGCTCGACGTTCCAGATCGCCAGATCGGCGGATTTTCCGACCTCCAGCGTGCCGGTCTGCCCAAGCAGCCCGAGCGCCCGGGCAGCCTCGCGCGTAACGCCGGCAAGGCATTCATCGACGGTCAGGCCGAACAACGTGGCCGCCATGTTCATGGTCAGAAGCAGCGAGGTCAGCGGCGACGTGCCGGGATTGTTATCGGTGGCAACGGCCATCCTGACGCCATGCTGGCGAAACAGGGTGATCGGCGGCTTCTTGGTCTCGCGTATGAAGTAGTAGGCGCCGGGCAGGATGGTCGCCACGGTTCCTGCCTTCGCCATCGCCGCCGCACCGGCCTCGTCGGTATATTCGAGGTGGTCGGCCGATAGCGCACCATAGCGCGCCGCAAGTTCCGCGCCGTGAAGATTGGACAGCTGGTCTGCATGGAGCTTGACCGGCAGGCCCGCCGCCTTCGCGGCATCGAACACGCGGGCAATCTGCTCGGGCCAAAAGGCAATGCCTTCGCAAAAACCGTCGACGGCATCGGCCAAGCCCTCGGCCGCGACGGCCGGCAAAATCTGGTTGGCGACAAGATCGATAAAGGCGTCCTTGTCACCTTTTGCTTCTTGAGGCAGCGCATGAGCGCCGAGGAAAGTGGTTCTGACCGTCACCGGCCGCTCACCGCCCAGCCGTCGCGAGGCGCGCAGCGACTTCTTCTCGTTTTCGAGGTCGAGGCCGTAGCCGGATTTGATCTCGACGGTGGTGACGCCTTCGGCGATCAGCGCATCGAGGCGCGGCAGCGACTGGGCGACCAGCTCGTCCTCGCTGGCGGCGCGCAGTGCCTTGACCGAGGAAACGATGCCGCCGCCGGCCCTGGCGACCTCCTCATAGGTGGCGCCGGCCAGCCGCATCTCGAATTCATTGGCACGGTTGCCGGCATGGACCAGATGGGTGTGGCAGTCGATAAGGCCAGGCGTGATCCAGCGGCCTTCGCAGTCGGTCGCCTCGGCGCCCTCGCGGAGTGCTGCCGGCATGTCGGCTTCCGGCCCGGCATAGACGATCCGGCCATTGCGCACGGCGATTGCACCGTGCTCGACGACGCCTAACCCGGCGCTGCTTTCGGCCATGGTCGCGAGCCGCGCATTGCGCCAGAGGCGAAGCTCCCCTGCCCGGCTTTTGCTCTGTGCAGTCATCATCTTTTCCGTTTCAATCGGTGGCGATTATGTATATACATATCAAAAGGCACTGCAAGCGCTATCATCGCATGGCAGGCCGGGATTTGGAGAAAAACGTGACGGCAATCTTTGCGGAACAGGCGCTTCTGCCCGACGGCTGGCACAGCAATGTGCGGATCGTCATCTCCGACGGCAGGATCGCCACGGTCGAGGCGAATACCTCGCCTCTGCCTGGCGACGAGCGCCACGCCATCCTCTTGCCCGCCATGCCGAACCTGCACAGCCACGCCTTCCAGCGCGGCATGGCCGGCCTTGCCGAATTGCGCGGGCCTTCCGCCGACAGTTTCTGGAGCTGGCGCGAGGTGATGTACCGCTTCGCGCTGGCGATGACGCCGGACCAGGTCGAAGTGGTCGCGGCCCAGCTCTATGTCGAGATGCTGGAGGCCGGGTTCTCGCGCGTCGGCGAGTTTCACTATCTCCACCACGACCGTGACGGCCGGCCCTATGCCAACATCGCCGAGATGGCGGAGCGTATCATTGCTGCAGCGTCCGAGACAGGCATCGGGCTGACTTTGCTGCCGGTGCTCTACGCGCATTCCTCTTTCGGCGGCGCTGCGCCAAATGAAGGCCAGCGGCGATTCATCAACGATGTGAACCAGTTCTCGCGGCTTGTTGAGAAAAGCCGCGAATCCATTCGCGCGCTGAATCAAGGCGTCGTGGGCGTCGCCCCGCACAGCATGCGCGCTGTGATACCGGAGGAACTCGCCGCGCTCACAATGTTTGCACCGGACGGGCCGATCCACATCCACATCGCCGAGCAGATGAAGGAGGTCGAGGATTGTCTTGCCTGGTCCGGCGCGCGGCCGGTCGAATGGCTGCTTGCCAACGCCAACGTCGACCAGCGCTGGTGTCTGATCCACGCTACCCACATGACCGAAGCCGAGACGATCCAGATGGCGAAAAGCGGCGCCGTTGCCGGCCTCTGCCCGATCACCGAGGCCAATCTCGGCGACGGCACCTTTGCCGCGCCCCTGTTCATGCAGCATGGCGGCCGCTTCGGCATCGGCTCGGATTCCAACGTGCTGATCGGCCTGCCCGATGAGTTGCGCCAGCTCGAATATTCGCAGCGCCTCGCTCACCGCGCCCGCAACGTGTTGGCGGTGGCCCGTGGCTCGACCGGCCGTGCTTTGTTCGATGCGGCGCTCGAGGGTGGCAGTGCCGCGCTTGGCGCCGGCCCCTCGCAGATCGCAGCAGGTGCCTCGGCCGATTTCGTCTCGCTCGACGGCAATCATCCATCGCTGGCCGGCAAGACGGGCGATGCAATCCTTGACGCCTGGATTTTTGCCAACGGCACCAAGGTCGATTGCGTCTGGGTGCATGGCAAGAAACTGGTCAGCGACGGCAGGCATGCCAGGCGTGAAGCCATCGCCGAGCGGTTCCGCAAGGTGATGACGGTGCTTTCGGCATGAGCATGATCGAGACAATAAGCGCGGATTCTGGAAGCGCGGACGGCGGCGAGGCGCTTTCGCTGCACCAGCGCATCCTGTCGGACATCAGCGAACGGATCCTGTCTGGGGCCTGGGCGCCCGGCCACCGCATTCCGTTCGAGCATGAACTGACGGCTGAGTACAATTGCTCGCGCATGACGGTGAACAAGGCGCTGTCGCAGCTAGCCAAGGCCGGGCTGATCGAGCGCCGGCGTCGTTCGGGCAGTTTTGTCCGCCGGCCGCAATCGCAGGCGGCCGTTCTCGAAATCCACGACATCCGGATCGAGGTCGAGGCACTTGGCCTGCCCTACCGCTACGAGCGCGTGGCGCGAAACAGAAGACGCAGCAGCGCCGACGACCGCGCCCTGCTGGAACTCGACGTCGCTGGGCCGGTGCTGGTGCTGGAATGCCGGCATTTCGCCGGCAAGCGGCCATTCGCCCACGAGCAGCGGCTGATCAACCTGGCTGCCGTGCCGGAGGCCGCCGAAGAGGCGTTTTTCGACACCGCGCCCGGTCCGTGGCTGATCGGGCGCGTGCCGTGGAGTGCCGCCGAGCATCGCATCCGCGCGGTTGCCGCCGAAAGGCATATCGCGGCGGCGCTCGACATCGAGACGGGCGCGCCGTGCCTGGTGATCGAGCGGCGGACATGGAGCGCGGAGCACCCCGTCACCCATGTCCGGTTCACCTATGCGGCGGAGAACCACACGCTGGTCGCGCGGTTCACGCCGTCGCAGGGGTAAACCCTCCCCCTTGAGGGGAGGGTCGCGGAGCAAATTGCCGCATGGCGGCATTTTGTGACGCGGGGTGGGGTCGGTGCAACCTCGCCGACCCCACCCCTCGAGGGGGAGGGTTAGAGCTGCATTCTCAAATCGCCGCGGTAACAATAATCTCGACCAGATATTCCGGTCCGGCAAGCTTGGCTTCGCCCGTGGCGCGGGCCGGCGTGTTGCCCTGCGGTATCCACTTGTCCCACTCCGCGTTCATCTCGGCAAAGGTGCTCATGTCGGCCAGCCAGATGATCGCCTGCAGGATCTTGGTCTTGTCGGTGCCGGCCTTGGCCAGCAATTCGTCGATCGCCGCCAGAATGTCCCTTGTCTGGGCGCCGACGTTTCCGCCCGGCTTGCCGACCTGACCGGCCAGATAGACGGTGTTGCCGTGGATGACGATCTGGCTCATGCGCGGGCCCACATCGATGCGACGAATGCTCATTGGATATTCCTTCTCCTCTTGTCAGCTGCGCCTGTTTAGGGGCCGGGTTCGCCGGGGGCAAGGTCGCTCGAGCGGAACTTCTTGAGCCAAGCCAAAGCACACAATATGACGGCCCGGCCGCAATTCCGCCCGATTGGCTTGTTGACTAATGTAATAACATCACATATCGAATCCGCCCCTGCAGCACCGATCGTCGCCCCATGGATCGTCACATGAGCCAAACCTGCCTGACCTTCCGCGACCTGACGCTGGGCTACAACAGCCATCCGGCGATCCACCACCTCGATGGTACGATCCGCAAGGGATCGTTGACGGCGGTCGTCGGCGCCAACGGCTCCGGCAAGTCGACGCTGATGAAGGGCATCGTTGGCGTCCTGAAGCCGATGGCCGGCGCGGTGATCCGGGCGCCGGGCGTGCGTGCCGCCTATCTGCCGCAGCAATCGGAACTGGACCGCTCCTTTCCGGCCCGGGTCGTCGACCTGGTTTCGCTGGGCCTGTGGCCGCGGCGCGGTATGCTCGGCCGCTATACAAGGGAAGATCGCGACTCGGTCAGCAAGGCGCTGATGGCCGTCGGCCTCGGCGGCTTCGAGAAGCGCCCGATCGACACACTGTCGGGCGGCCAGCTGCAGCGCACGCTGTTTGCCCGCGTGCTGTTGCAGGATGCCGAGCTCATCCTGCTCGACGAGCCGTTCAACGCGGTCGACACGAAGACGGTCGGCGACCTGATCGCGCTGATCAAGCGCTGGCATGGCGAGGAGCGCACCATCATGGTGGTCGTCCACGATCTCGACCTGGTGCGGCAGAATTTCCCCGAAACACTGCTGCTGGCGCGCCAGCCGGTCGCCTGGGGCGAGACCAGGGAGACGCTGCGGCCGGAGAATCTGTTGCGTGCGCGCCGCTTCCACGAAGCCTGGGAGGACAACGCGCCATGGTGTGAGCCCGGCGAGCATGATCACGAGCACAGTGGCCACGAGCACTTGCACGACCATCATCACGGCTCCGGGCCGAGGGCGGCATGATGGACGTGCTTTACGGTCTTTTCGTCGCTCCTTTCGCCGACTACGCCTTCATGCAGCGGGCGCTCGCCGGTTCGATGATGCTGTCGCTCGGCGCCTGCCCGGTCGGCGTGTTCCTGATGCTGCGGCGCATGAGCCTGTCCGGCGACGCCATGGCGCATGCCATCCTGCCCGGTGCTGCCGCCGGCTTCCTGTTTTATGGCCTGGAAATCCTGCCGATGACCATCGGCGGACTGATCGCCGGCATCATCGTGGCGCTCGGCGCCGGTGCCGTCTCGCGCTTCACCATCCAGCGCGAGGACGCCTCGATGGCGGCCTTCTATCTGATTTCGCTGGCCATCGGCGTGCTTATGGTGTCGATCCGCGGCTCCAGCGTCGATCTCATGCATGTGCTGTTCGGTACGGTGCTGGCGCTCAACAACGAGGCGCTGACGCTGATCGGCGGCATCGTCGTGGTGACGCTGGCAAGCCTCGCCATCTTCTGGCGGGCGCTGGTCGCCGAATGCCTCGACCCCTTGTTCCTGCGCTCGGTCAGCCGGATGGGCAGCCCGGTGCATTTCATCTTTCTCGGCCTTGTCGTGCTCAACCTCGTCGGCGGCTTCCAGGCGCTCGGCACCTTGCTGTCGGTCGGGCTGATGATGCTGCCGGCGGCCGCCGCCCGTTTCTGGACCTCCCGCGTCGAGCCTATGTGCGTGCTGGCCACAGTGATCGGCTTTGCCTCCTGCATTGCCGGGCTGCTGTTGTCCTACCATGCGTCGCTGCCCTCCGGCCCGGCCATCATCCTGTCCGCCGGCGTCGTCTATTTCGCCTCGATCCTGTTCGGCACGCGCGGCATCCTGCGCGCCCGTATCGTCCACCACCGCCACAGAACCGCCTGATCCCAACAAAGGAGACCCGTCAATGCTGAAATCGATCCGCGCCGCCTTGGCCGTGAGCGTTATAACATTAACCGCCCTTGGCGCGTCGTCGGCCTTCGCTCAGCCGTTGAAAGTCGTCGCCAGCTTCACCATCATCGGAGACTTCGCCAAGAATGTCGGCGGCGATCGGATCGATCTGACCACCATCGTCGGGCCGGACGGCGACGCCCACGTCTACGAGCCGAGCCCCGCCGACGCGGTGGCGATGGCCAAGGCCGACATCGTGCTGGTCAACGGCCTGCATTTCGAAGGTTTCCTGCAGCGCCTGGTCGACGCCAGCGCCACCAAGGCCTCGATTGCCGTGCTGACCAAGGGCGTCACGCCGATCAATTTCAAACCCGAATTCGCCGAAGCCGACGCCGCCGAAGGCGCGGAAACCGATGGCGGCAAGACGGTCACCGATCCGCACGCCTTCCAGTCGATCGCCAATGCCAAGATCTATGTGAAGAACATCGCCGACGCCTTCTGCACGGCCGACGCTGCGGGTTGCGACAGCTACAAGGCCAATGCAGCCGCCTATACGCAAAAGCTCGATGCGCTTGAGGGCGAAGTGCAGGCGGCGATCCAGTCGATCCCGCAAGAGAAGCGCGTCGTCATCACCTCGCACGACGCCTTTGGCTATTTCGAAAAGGCCTACGGCTTGACCTTCCTGGCCCCGGAAGGCGTGTCGACCGAGTCGGAACCTTCCGCCGCCGACGTCGCCAAGCTGGTCAGCCAGATAAAGCAGGACAAGGCGGCGGCGATCTTTGTCGAGAACATCACCAACCCGCGGCTGATCGAGCAGATCGCCAGCGAGACCGGCATCAAGGTGGGCGGCACGCTCTATTCCGATGCGCTGTCGCAGCCCGACGGCCCGGCCTCGACCTATATCGACCTGATGCACAACAACATCGCCCAGATCAAAGGCGCGATCCTCGGCAGCTGAGCCGACCGATCCGGTTCATCCAGCCGGGCTGGCGCATGATGCGTCCTGGCGACATGCGGCGTTAGCCCGGCTGGATTTCCGGCATCGAAATCTCTATCTGCGCGGATGGATTTCTTTTCGCGCGGATTGCCGACCGGGTCAGGGAGTGGCAAGACTGCCGCTAACCAGATTGCGAGGACACCGCCATGGAATACCGTCAGATCAGCGAGGACTATTCGGTCTCGGGCCAGATCCAGCCAGAGGATGTCGCGACCATCAAGGCGGCCGGCTTCAAGAGCGTGATCTGCAACCGGCCGGACGACGAGCAGCCTGGACAGCCATCGGCCGACACCGTCAAGGCGGCGGTCGAGGGCGCCGGGCTCGCCTTCCGCTACATCCCCGTCATCAGCGGCCAGATCACGGCCGAGAATGTCGAGGACCAGGCCGAGGCGCTTGACGAACTCGAAGGCCCGGTCTTCGCCTATTGCCGTTCCGGCGCCCGCTGCACCAATCTCTATGGGCTGATCCAGCAGTCGAAGGGGTGAACGTTCGCGCCCCTCAGATCGGCAGCGCGCCGGTTTCCTTCAGCGTCTCCAGCACGATCGCCGTCTTCACGTGCTGCACCGATTCGTGCGGGAGAAGCACGCCGTTGACGAATTCCGACAGCGACTTGAGGTCGGGCGTCACGACTTTCAATATATAATCCATCTCGCCGGTCAGCGCGTGCGCTTCCTGCACTTGCGGCAGCCGCGCCACCAATTCGCCGAAACGCCGCGCATTGTCGCGGTTGTGGGTGGCGAGCGTCACCGAGATGACGTTGACCAGGGAAAAGCCGAGCTTGTCGCGGTCGAGCACCGCCCGGTAGCCCTTGATATAGCCGTCCTCCTCCAGCCGCTGGCGACGACGCGAGCATTGCGAAGCGGATAGGTTCACCCGTTCCGACAGATCGTTGTTGGTCAGCCGTGCATCGCCCTGCAGCAGAGCCATTATCTTGCGGTCAAACTGGTCGATGCGCGCCTCATCCATGAATTTCAGCTCCGCAGTGCACAACTCGCGCATGATCAGACCATTTCAAGCGTTTGAATGCAAGCAATTTGCATCCGCTCCGCGCTATGATTGCGCCCAGATACGGCCGACGCGGCCGATGCCAGATTTCGGAGCAATGCCATGGGTCCCTTCCCGCACGACGCACCGCCCGCCAAGATCAGCAAAGCCAATCCCGCCGGCACCGACGGCTTCGAATTCGTCGAATTCGCGCATGCCGAGCCGGAAAAACTCGCCGAGCTGTTCACCCGCATGGGTTATGTGCCGGTCGCCAAGCACCGCAGCAAGAACATCACCGTCTGGCGGCAGGGCGACATCAATTATGTCGTGAATGCCGAACCCGGCTCGCATGCCATGAAATTCGTCGACAAGCACGGGCCTTGCGCCGCCTCGATGGCATGGCGGGTGGTCGATGCCAGGCACGCCTTCGATCACGCTGTGGCCAAGGGCGCGACGCCCTATGAAGGTAACGACAAGACGCTCGACGTGCCGGCGATCGTCGGCATCGGTGGCTCGCTGCTCTATTTCATCGAAACGTACGGCGAGAAGGGCTCGGCCTATGACGCCGAGTTCGACTGGCTCAGCGAGCGCGATCCCAGGCCGGAAGGCGTCGGCTTCTATTATCTCGACCACCTGACCCACAATGTCTATCGCGGCCAGATGGACAAATGGTGGGATTTCTACCGCGACCTGTTCGGCTTCAAGCAGATCCATTTCTTCGACATCGACGGCAAGATCACCGGCCTGGTCAGCCGCGCCATCACCTCGCCCTGCGGCAAGATCCGCATCCCGCTGAACGAGTCCAAGGACGAGACCAGCCAGATCGCCGAATATCTGAAGAAGTATAATGGCGAGGGTATCCAGCACATCGCGGTCGGCACCGACGACATTTACGGCGCCACCGACAGGCTGGCCGCCAACGGCCTGAAGTTCATGCCGGGACCGCCCGAGACCTATTACGACATGTCCTTTGCCCGCGTGAACGGCCATGAAGAGCCGATCGATCGCATGAAGAAGCACGGTATCCTGATCGACGGCGAAGGCGTCGTCGACGGCGGCACGACCAAGATCCTGCTGCAGATCTTTTCGAAAACCGTGATCGGCCCGATCTTCTTCGAGTTCATCCAGAGAAAGGGCGACGAAGGCTTTGGCGAGGGCAATTTCCGCGCCTTGTTCGAGTCGATCGAGCAGGACCAGATCAAGCGCGGCGTGCTGAAGGTGGACGGCAAGGCAGCGTAGCCAGCTCGGCCGAGATGCCTTGTGGTTTGATCAGTTATGACCTAAATTCTGGTCATAAGAGGTCTGACCATGAATGTTCCGATGGCAAAAGCGAAGGCCCAACTCTCCGAGTTGGTGAAACGTGCCCAGGCCGGCGAAGAGATCCATCTGACGCGGCATGGAGAGGTGGTGGCGACCTTGAGCGCGCCCACCCGGGCTGGCGGGAGCAAAGGCCTTTTTGGGGCCCTGAAAGGCCAAATTCGGATATCGGATGATTTTGATGAACTCGGTCCCGAATGGGACGAGTACATTAAATGAGCCGCCAATATCTGGTGGATACTCATATTCTGCTTTGGGTACTCAACGCGGATTCACGCCTTTCGGATCACCATCGCGACATCTTTCTTGCGGGCGAGGATGTGGTCGTCAGCGCCGTCTCGGTAGCAGAGATCGCCATTAAGAAATCGCTCGGCAAAGTCACGCTCACAGGCAACATCGTGGAAATCCTGCGATCGAACGGCATTCCGATCCTCAGTGTGAATGAACTACACGCAGCCAGGCTTGAGCATCTGCCGTTCCATCATCGCGATCCCTTCGACCGTCTGCTCATCGCACAGGCTCAAATTGAAGGTCTGACGGTGGTCACTGCGGATCGACATTTCTCAGCCTACGACGTCGCGTTGGTCTGATCATCCAGCTCCAGCCGCTCGACTTCGGCTTTCCTCAACTTCACATCGTAATCGAGGAAGAACTCGTCGAGTTGCGGCGGTTTCACCGAGGTGCCGGACAGCATCGCGTGCACCTGGCCGCGATGATGGATGTCGTGGATGAAGAGATGGGCGAGCAGGTCGCCGATCCGTTCCGGTATCATGCCGTCCTCGCGCCGGTCGGTGACGACGCGGCGATCGAGGTCGTCCGTCGACAGGCGGTCGCAAAAAGCGATCAGCCGCCGGTCGGCCTCCGTCCGCTTGCCAAAGAGCGCGTCCGCTTCGTCGAAGAGCAAGAACTCATCGTAGGCCGCGGCGCCGACGCCGCCCTCTTCGAGAAAATCGAGATAGAGATAATCGACGGCCAGGATGTGATTGAGCGTTGCCTTGATCGATGGGAAGAAGCTTATCCTTTCAGCCTCGAATTCGCCGGGCTCAAGCTGCAGCACGGCACGATAGAGCCGGTCGTTGGACCACAGATTGTTGCGCGCCATGCGGCGGAAATGGTTCAGCAGGTCCATGTTACACACCAGCCCAGGCAATCAAATTCACAGCGATACCGATAGCACCTATGGCTAGCAGACGAGCGATCATACCGCGGCGCAGCGCTTGCGTTTCAACATCGCTCGCAACATCCCGATTCATAGCGACGTCAGCAAGCTTCGGCCGATGCGCCACGCTACTGAAGTTACGCAGTCCTTCAGATCGATCCTCGACCTGACGGCAGAGCCGGATGGCCGAAATCAAAAGCCAGGCAGCAGCGATGCCAGAAATTCCCACAAACCAAAGGTAAGTAGCGGTGTAAGGCATCTTGGGTCCACCAGCGCTAGGAACGATTGATCACGCCGGTGACCGGACCAAAGACAAGCCTGCCCACATTAGCAGGAATCCAGCCAAAACAATCAGCAGCAGCCCGATCATGCGCCGCCGCATGGCCTGCGTTTCCTGGTCCAGCGCGACATTCGTGTTGGTGACGGTGTGAAACATCATCGCCTTGCGCGGAAAGCCGCTGCGGTTGGTCAGGTCGGGCGAGCGCGCCTCGATGCGATAGCTCAGGCGGATCGCCAGGATGAAGATCGCCAGCATGACAAGGGCCCAGACACCGCACAGCAGATAGAATGTCTCGCCCGTCATTCTCTTGCCCCCTCGTATTTCTCGACCTTCTGCTCGATGGCGCCGAAGATCGAATGCCCGCCCCTGTCCTTCATCTCGATGCGCACGGTATCACCAAAGCGCAGGAACGGCGTTTTCGGTTCGCCGGCTTCGATGGTCTCGATCATACGCAACTCGGCGATGCAGGAATAGCCGGCGCCGCCTGCCGAGACAGGCTTGCCCGGCCCGCCGTCGAGCTTGTTGGAGACGGTGCCCGAACCGACGATGGTGCCGGCAGCCAGTGGCCGCGTCCTGGCGGCATGAACAATCAACACCGGAAAGTCGAAGGTCATGTCGATGCCGGCGTTCGCCCGGCCGAACGGTTTGCCGTTGAGATCGACCAGCAGCGGCAGGCTGACCTTGCCGCCATCCCAGGCGTCGCCCAATTCGTCCGGCGTCACCGCTACCGGCGAAAAGGCCGATGACGGTTTCGACTGGAAGAAGCCGAACCCCTTGGCGAGCTCGGGTCCGGTCAGGCCGCGCAGCGTCACGTCGTTGACCAGCATGACCAGCCGGATCGCTGCCCGCGCCTCATCGAGGCCAGCACCCATTGGCACGTCGTCGACGATGACGGCGACCTCGCCTTCCATATCGATGCCAAGTGTCTCGTCGGTCATGCGGATTGGGTCGCGCGGTGCGAGGAAAGCGTCCGAGCCGCCCTGGTAGATCAGCGGATCGGTCCAGAAGCTTGCCGGCATCTCGGCGCCGCGCGCCTTCCGCACCAGCTCGACATGGTTCACATAGGCCGAGCCGTCGGCCCATTGGTAGGCACGCGGCAGCGGCGAATGAGCGTCATGCTCGTGAAAGCGGGCAGACGGCACCGCATTGTTCTCCAGCGATTCGGCCATGGCAGCGAGATGCGGCGCGATGCGACGCCAGTCGTCGAGCGCCGCCTGCAGCGTCCGCACAAGGAACGACGCATCGGTAAACCGCGTCAGGTCACGCGAGACGACGACGAGCTTTCCATCGCGCGTCCCGTCCTTCAAGGTGGCAAGCTTCATGCGGTTTCCTCTCCTGGCGCAGCTTTGGTGCTGCTTAATTCCACAACAAGGCCGTCGCGGCCGATCGTCAAGTCGCCGGCCCATGTTTTCCTGACGGCGGCAATCCAGTCGGCTTCGCCGATCTCCGGATCGTCGGCGGGAATGAGGTGGTTGAGGACCAGTCTTTTGACGCCTGCATCACTGGCGATGCGGCCCGCTTCCTCGGCAAAGCTGTGGCTGGCAAGCAGGTGTTCCCTCAGCCTTGCGCCGTTGCCGGTCTTGGCGACCAACCGCTCGATGCCCTCTGCCAACATGGCCTCGTGGACCAGGACGTCGGCGCGTTGGGCGAAATCCGACAATGGCGGAAAGAATGCGGTGTCGGACGAGAAGACGATGCTTTGCACGGCTTGCTCGAAGCGCAGCGCAAAGCAGTCCGTCACCGGCGGATGATCGACGCGCAAGGCCGATATTTTGAGACCGCGCTCTTCGACTACTTTGCCTTCGCCAAACTCGACAATCGAGACCAGGTCGTGGAGATCCGGCCTGCCTTCGTCGGCGATGCGGATCTCGATGTCGAATTCCATTGCCTGGCAAAAGCGCTGCCAATAATGGCCGATGCCGGGCGGGCCGAAGACGCTGACCGCTGTCGCCAGGCCGGCCGTCCATGCAGTGTGGATCAATGGTCCGAGTTCCAGCACATGGTCTGAATGCAAATGCGTGATGAAGATCAGGTCGAGCGCCTTCAGGCTGACACCGGCATCGGTCAGCCCGCGCGTTATGCCCAGCCCGCAATCGACGACGAGGGTGCGGCCGCCAATCTCCAGCAGCGACGAACTCGGCCACGGTCCGCCCGGCCGGAGCGCCGGACCACCCTTCGAGCCAAGAAGCACCAGACGATCTGTCATGCGACGGCGCTCAAGACCAGTCGCCCTCGGGCGTGCCGTTGAAGCGTTTCTTCAGATCGGCCCAGCAGTCGATATAATTGTCCTGCCGGGTTTCGAGCTCGGCGCCATAGCGGGTCACCATCTGCGGAAAGCGTGTCTCGAACATGAAGGCCATGGTGTTGTCGAGCTTGACCGGTTTCAGCTCCGCGCGCGAGGCTTTTTCGAAGCCAGACGCATCGGGTCCGTGAGCCAGCATCATGTTGTGCAGACTGATGCCGCCGGGCACGAAGCCCTCTTCCTTGGCATCGTACTGACCATGAATCAGGCCCATGAACTCGCTCATGATGTTGCGGTGATACCAGGGCGGGCGGAACGTATCTTCGGCGACCAGCCAGCGCGGCGGGAAGAGGACGAAATCGATATTGGCGGTGCCTTTCTCGCCGCTCGGCGCGGTCAGCACGGTGAAGATCGACGGGTCGGGGTGGTCGAACAGAATCGCACCGACCGGCGAAAAGGTCGCAAGATCATATTTGTAGGGCGAATAATTGCCGTGCCACGCCACCACATCCAGCGGCGAATGGTCGATCTCGGTGACATGGAACTGGCCACACCATTTCGCGATCAGCCGGCACGGCGTCTCCTTGTCCTCGAACCAGGCACAGGGCGTCTTGAAATCGCGCGGATTGGCCAGGCAGTTGGCGCCGATCGGGCCGCGATCCGGCAGCGTCAGCTTGGCGCCGTAATTCTCGCAGACATAGCCGCGCACTTGCGGATCGACCAGTTCGACCTTGAAAACCAGGCCGCGCGGCAGCACGGCGATCTCGCCCGGCCTGAGGTCGATGACGCCCATCTCGGTGACGAAGCGCAAGGCTCCAACCTGTGGCACGACCAGCAACTCGCCGTCGGCATTGAAGAAATGGTCGTCGACCATCGAACGGTTGGCGACATAGATATGTGCCGCCATGCCGGTCTGGCCGAGCACGTCGCCGGCGGTGGTGATCGAGCGCATGCCGGCAATAAAATCGGTCGGCTCCTTCGGCATCGGCACTGGGCTCCAGCGGTACTGGCCGAGAGCGAGCTGGTGGTCGCCGACATTCGGCGCGCTCTTCCACAGCGGATAATTCGCCGGTTTGAAGCGGCCGGTGTGCCTGACGCTCGGCCTTATCCGATAAAGCCAGGAGCGCTCATTGGTGCCGCGCGGCGCGGTGAAAGGGGAGCCCGAAAGCTGCTCGGCATAAAGGCCGTAGGCCGGCCGCTGCGGCGAGTTTCGCCCTTGCGGCAGCGAGCCCGGCAATGTCTCTGTCTCGAAGTCGTTGCCGAAACCCGGCATGTAGGAATAGGCCATGGAATCCTCCCGAATTCATAGTCCCGGAGCATCGTCTACGCATTCCGAAAGATGCTCCGAGTTGACCAGAGTGGTTTCATTTGTAACCATCGAAAATGTAACCATCAATGGTGATTTCGGCGCGGGCCGCGAGCCTGCCCAGTGAAGGCCAAAATGGAACCCGAAATCCTCGAGCTGGAATCCTTCCTGCCTTATCGGCTCTACCGTCTTGCCGATGCCGTCAGCCGCGAATTCTCAAGAATATACAAGGACCGTCACGGCCTGACCCGGCCCGAATGGCGCACGTTTGCGGGACTTGGACAGCACGGCACGATGACGGCGACGGCACTCGGCGAGCAATCGGCCATGCACAAGACCAAGGTTTCGCGCGCGGTCGCCGAACTCGAGCGCCGCCGCTGGCTCATCCGGACGCCAGACGAAAAGGACCGCCGTGTCGAGCATCTGACGCTGACCAAGGCTGGCGTTGCCGCCTATCGCGAGATGGTGCCGCTGGCGAAAGCCTTCGAGCGGGAGTTGCTGGCAAGGCTGAGCGCAGATGAACGTATAGCAGTCGCGGAAGGGGTGGCCGCGCTTGAGACGGCTTTGTATGGGGATTAGGTCCTCAGCAACTTTTGATGCAGGCGGGACAGCACCCCCCTCTGGCCTGCCGGCCATCTCCCCCTCAAGGGGTGAGATTGGACGTCGCTTCGGCTTTCGCCAATCTCCAAAGAAGAGCGATGTCAGCGAAGCTGCTAATCTCCCCCCTTGAGGGGAGATGGCCGGCAGGCCAGAGGGGGGTGCTGTCCCGCCAACATTTCTGATCGTTACCAGTCCATCACCACCTTGCCGGAGTTACCGCTCTTCATTGCCTCGAAGCCGGAGATGTAGTCGTCGATGCCGATGCGGTGGGTGATCAGGCCACTGACATCGAGAGGACCTTGCACCAGCGCGATCATCTTGTACCAGGTCTCGAACATCTCGCGGCCGTAGATGCCCTTCAGATGCAGCATCTTGAAGATGACCTTGTTCCAGTCGATCTCGAAGCCGGTCGGCGCGATGCCGAGAATGGCGATCTTGCCGCCATTGTTCATGGTATCAATCATGTCGCGGAACGCAGGTGCGGCGCCAGACATTTCGAGGCCGACGTCGAAACCCTCGGTCATGCCGAGCGCCGGCATCACGTCGCGCAGCTTCTCCTTCGATGCATCGACGACATGCTGGACGCCGAGCTTTTTCGCCAGCGCCAGGCGCACCGGATTGATGTCGGTGATGACGACTTTTCGCGCCCCGACGCATTGGGCGACGAGCGCACCCATGATGCCGATCGGCCCGGCGCCGGTGACCAGCACGTCCTCGCCAACGAGATCAAAGGACAATGCGGTGTGAACCGCATTGCCGAGGGGATCGAAGATCGCGGCGATCTCGTCGGGCACGTCGTCGGGGATCGGCACCACATTGTGCTGCGGAATCGCAAGGTATTCGCCAAAGGCGCCAGGCCGGTTGACGCCGACGCCTAGCGTGTTGCGGCACAGATGCCCCCTGCCCGCCCGGCAGTTGCGGCAATGGCCGCAGACGATATGGCCTTCGCCGGAAACGCGCTGGCCGAGTTTGTACTCGGTCACCGCCGTGCCGAAATCGGCGACGGTTCCGACAAATTCGTGGCCGGTCACCATCGGAACCGGCACGGTCTTTTGTGCCCACTGGTCCCAATTGTAGATGTGGACGTCGGTGCCGCAGATCGCAGTCTTCCTGATCTTGATCAGCACGTCGTTCGGACCGATTTCCGGCACCGGCACTTGTTCCATCCAGATGCCCGGCTCGGCCTTGGCCTTGACCAGCGCCTTCATCATATTCGACATTCTTTTGTCCCCAGAACCTTAGTCGCTTGAATCTCTTGATCCGGAATCGCTTTTCGGTCCCGGCCGTTCAGGAAATCACGCCGAGTTCGCGACCGACTGCGGCGAACGCCTCAACCGCACGATCGATATCTGCGCTGGAATGGGCGGCCGACATCTGCGTGCGGATGCGCGCCTGGCCCTTCGGCACCACCGGGAAGGAAAAGCCGATGACATAGATGCCGCGCTTCAGCATGCGGGCCGCCATCTCCTGCGCCAGCGTCGCGTCGCCCAGCATCACCGGGATGATCGGATGGTCGGCGCCGGCCAGTGTAAAGCCGAGCCTGCCCATCTCGGAGCGAAACCGCGCTGCGTTGGCATATAGGCGCTGACGCAACGCGTCGCCATTGCGGATCAGTTCGAACACCCGGATCGAGGCGCCGGCGATCGCCGGCATCAGCGTGTTGGAAAAAAGATAGGGCCGCGAGCGCTGGCGCAGCCAGTCGACCACCTGCTTCCTGCCCGAAGTGTAGCCGCCGGACGCGCCACCCAATGCCTTGCCGAGCGTGCCGGTGATGATGTCCACTCTGCCCTCGACGCCACAATGTTCGGCCGAGCCACGGCCATTCCTGCCGACGAAACCAACTGCATGGCTGTCGTCGACCATGACCATCGCATCGTATTTGTCGGCGAGGTCGCAGACGCCTTTCAGATTGGCGACGATGCCATCCATCGAGAACACGCCGTCGGTGGCGATCAGCCGGAACCGGCAGTCGCGCGCCTCTTTCAACCGCGCTTCGAGATCGGCCATGTCGTTGTTGGCGTAGCGGAAGCGCTTTGCCTTCGACAGCCGTACCCCGTCGATGATCGAGGCGTGGTTCAGCGCATCGGAGATGACCGCATCCTCTTCGCCGAGCAGCGTCTCGAACAGGCCGCCATTGGCGTCGAAGCAGGAGCCGTAGAGGATGGTGTCCTCCATGCCGAGGAAATCAGAAATGGTCGCCTCGAGCTGCTTGTGTTCTTCCTGCGTGCCGCAGATGAAGCGCACCGACGCCATGCCGTAGCCGTAGCGGTCGAGTGCCTGCTTGGCCGCACCGCGCAGTTCGGCGCTGTCGGCGAGGCCGAGATAATTATTGGCGCAGAAATTCAGCACCTTCTCGCCACCGACCTCGATCTCGGCCGATTGGGTCGAGGTTATCACCCGCTCGGATTTGTAAAGGCCTGCCGTTTTCAGTCCTTCGAGCTCGCTGTCGATGTGGGAAAGGAATGCTTCGGTCATGATCGGGCCCTGTTGAGATCGACGAGGACTGTCGCGCCGCGCGGACGAAAAATCCATCGCAAAAGCGACCGCTTCGGTGGCGGCAATGGCACGTCAGAGGCAACGATGTTCGAATGCGGAGGTGCCGCGAAAGATTGCAATAACCACTTTGCGGATTTCCCGCCACGGTCGCCACCGCCGGCCTGCTGCCGTCCCAAACCTGTTAACACTTTGAAGCCAAAGGTTATCGCACAAGAATTCGTTGGCGAGAGGCCGCGTCAGAAAATGTCGCAGCAGCCGGTGCACGCCGTTTCGGGCAGGCTCATACTCCTCATCAAATCCGGATACTGGCTGGCTCTGCTGATCATAGCCGCCATGGTCATGGCCTCCTTCATCCTGCTGCAACAGGTGATGGCGACCCAACGGCACAATCAGGCGCTGCTCGATATCGTCAGCACACAAAAAGCCCTGTCGCAGCGCATCGTCTTTCTTGCCGGCGCGACAGGCAGCGCTCAGCGCGATAAACAGCGCGCTCTGGTTATCGCGCTCAAGCAAGCGACGGTGGAGTTCGAGAAGAATTACGATCTGCTGCTCGAGCGGACCGCCGCCGATCCGGTGTCGCCGGCAAGGTTCGATCCGAAATCGATCGAGAGCGTGCTTTTCGCCAAGCCGTACCATCTCGACTATTTCTCGGTTGGGCTTATCGCCAACGGCGAGCGCCTGATCTCTTCATTCGAATCGCGGCTCAACACGACCGGCAGCGGCGGCTACAAGGGCGGCGAGGAGCGCGTCAACCTGGACGCTTCCGTTGCCAATGCAACATTGTCGGGCTACGCAGCACTCGGCCAGCGCATCAGCGCCTACGCGGACCAGCGCTCCGAAAGGCTCCTCGATCTTCATCGCACATTGTTCTACTCGACCATCGGCGTCATCCTGCTGGTGGCACTTTTCATTTTCCGGCCGATGTCGAATGCCATCCTGCGCCGGACGCGCGAGCTGGTCGATGCGCGCAATTCCATGGCCTTTATTGCCGTACATGACGGGCTGACCGGCCTGCACGACCGCACTTTCCTGACCGATCATTTCGATACGTTCATCAGTTGTGCGCGGCGAAGGCGTGAACGGGTTGCCGTAGTGCAGTTCGACCTCGACCGGTTCAAGCAGATCAACGACGCGCTCGGCCACGCCGCCGGCGATTATGTGCTGGTGGTGGCCGCGCAGCGTATGCGCGATTCCTGCCGGACGTCGGATCTCAACGTGCGTCTCGGAGGCGACGAATTCGTCGTCGTCCTCAACGATGCCGGCAGCACCGAGGACATCGATATCGTCGCCAGGCGCATGCTGGCCAAACTCAATGAGCCGGTCATATTCCGAGGTACGACGATCCATCCGGGCGTAAGTGCCGGGATTGCGGTCTACCCGATCGATGCCGACAATGCGGAGGACCTGCTCGTCCATGCCGACCTGGCGCTGTATTCAGCCAAGAAGCAGGGCGGCGGCAGTTTGTCGTTCTTCTCCGATGAGCTGAGGCGCGAACTCGACAGTCGAAAGCAGCTCGAGCTCGACATCAGGGTCGCCATCTCTGAGAAGGCGTTCGAAGTCTATTTCCAGCCGCAGGTGTCGCTGTCGGACGGCGCCATCAGTGGTATCGAGGCTTTGGTTCGCTGGAGGCATGCCGAACGCGGCATGATCGCGCCGGGCGAGTTCATTCCAATCGCAGAAAAATGCGGCTTGATGTCCGAGATTGGCCGCATCGTCATTGCCAAAGCGATCGACGAAGCAGCCGAATGGAACCGCGCAGGCATCACCTTCGGACGGATCGCCGTCAACGTGTCCGGTTCGGAGCTGCGCGAGACAGATTTCGAAGTCTTCCTGTTCGATACGCTCGAGAGGGCCGGCCTGCCAGCGCACAAACTATCGCTGGAGATCGTCGAATCCGTCATTCTCGACGACGAGAAGACCGGTATCGCGGCAAAGCTGCGGCACATCCGCGCCGCCGGCATCCATCTTGAGCTTGATGATTTCGGCACCGGCTACGCATCGCTCAGCCATGTCAATCCAAACGAGATCGACCGGCTGAAGATCGACCGCCGTTTCGTCCAGAACATCAACGAGAACGGCGGCAACACCAAGATCGTGCGTGCCCTCACAGAACTCGCTCGTGGTCTCGGCATCTCGATCGTTGCCGAGGGCGCTGAAACCGAAGCCGAGCTCGACTCGCTGATGGCGATCGGCTGCGACCAGGTGCAAGGCTATTCCATCGCTTTCCCGATGCCCCCCGACAGGGTGCGCGAATGGTTGGTGGCACGGGCGCCCAAGAAGGCCAGGCTGACGGTGCTGCAGGGCAGCCGGGCGTAGATCCGTCATGGTCCGGCCTTGCGAACCGACCTGATAAGCCGAGGCGGAAGGTCATCCTCATCACCGGGAAATGCTGCCAGCAATTGTCCAAAGCTGGGCACACGCGGAGTCTTTCGTAGTCCTGAAACGACGAAATGACCGCCTGCTTGCGCCCAGGCCGGGTGATGACGGCCGGTTCTCCCGCGACGACCTCATCAAGCACCGCCGAGAGTGTAGCCCGGGCATCCTTCAGCGAAATTCGCGCAGGCCTTTGCTAGCCTTAATTTCTAACCCTCGACATTGGCCCGCAACGCGGCCAGCACCTCTGCAAACTCCGCCAGCCTGTCGTCGGACAGTCCTTTCCGCAGCCGCTTGTCGAAGGCTAACGCGGCGGTGCGCAATTTCAGGAACAATGCCTCTCCGGCTTGGGTCAGCTCCACCTGGTGAACCCGGCGGTTCTCGGGATCGCGGCGCCGCATCAGCAGGCCTTGCGTCTCCATGGCGTTGAGATGGTGGGTCAGCGTTGCGCCCCGAATGCCGATCATGCCGGCTAGCTCGCGTTGGTTGGCCAGCTCCCGCGACTTGACCGACAGCAAAGTGACCCAGACCGGCAGCGTGCCGCCGGCTTCGACCAAGGCAGCGTCGAACGCCTGCGCAACCAGCTTGGCGGTGCGGGCGAGATTCATCCCGATCGGCGGGCGGTCAAAGGGCGTCATGGTCCAACACTAGAACAAGGGCAAAGCCTATGGAACCGGCTCGAGCTTATGCGTTGACATCTAATCATTTGATATCTATCCATATGGTTAGCGGTGGGCAAGAGAGGAAATGCGGTCATGCAATATGTCTACATCATCGTCCTCGGCCTTCACGTCATGGCGGGCGTGTTCTGGGCCGGCACCACCATCGCGGTCGCCCGCGAACCGGAGATCAGGGCGGAACGTTTCTTCCGGCCGCAAATGGGCGCGGCCGGCGTGGTTTTCCTCACGGGTTTGCTGCTTTGGTATTTCTTCCACAACGGCTCTTTCGGCTCCATGGAGAAAGTCCTGGCGCTGGGCATTTTGACTGCGTTGATCGCCGCCGCGGTTCAGGGCGCACTGGTGGGTTCCGCCAGCAGGCAGCTGGCCGGCGCTGATGCGGCGAAGCAAACCCAGTTGCGCGCGAAGATGACAAAAGGCGAACGCATCGCCGGCGGGCTGCTGGTCATCACCGTGTTCTGCATGGCCACCGCCAGGATGTTTTGAGCGTCCTGCCGCAATCGCAAGATCGTACGGTGCCCGGCGATGGCCGGCGGCGTGCGCGGCGCGCAGACCGGACCGAAGTACCGTGGTGGCTCTCCGTACGGAGGTTCGGCTGCGCGCCACCAATCAATCCAAATTATTCCTCAGATTCGCAAGCCGAACCTGATGCCGTCATAGATGGCGGCGTGGATGTTGCGCGAGGCGACTGCATCGCCGATGCGGAAGAGCACGAAGCCACTCTGCGGATTGCGCAGCGGAAAGATGTCGCCGCCATTGATCAGTTTTTCGTAATCGATCGCGCCGGCGTTCTTCGACAGCGGCTTCAGCGCCAGATAGAGATCGTCGAGCGGCAGCGTGCCGTGCTCAACCACCACCTGGTTGACCCGCCGCTCTCCGCGCCAGCCATCGGCGAAGTCGGAGGCGAGCTCGGCGATCAGCTGGTTGCCCTCGCGTCGCACCGAACGCAGCCGTGTGTTGATGGTCACCGTGACACCCTTTTCCTGGAAGGCGCGCATGTAGGGCACATGGTTCATGCCGCCCATTTCCGGGGCGAAGAAGCGCTCTGGTGAAACCAGCTCCAGCTTGGCGCCACTATTGGCGATCAGTTCGGCAGCACCCATGCCCTGATGGCCGCCATTGTCGTCATAGAGCAGTACATTCTCGGCCGGCTTGACGCTGCCGGCCATGATGTCCCAGCTCGAGGTGACGAGATTGTCGCCCGCCGTCAGAGGCGGGTTCTGCGGCAGGCCGCCGGTGGCGATCACCACGACGTCGGGCGACAGCGCCAGCACGTCGTCCTTCTCCGCCCAGGTATCGTAGCGGATCTCGACACCGAGCCGGTCGAGTTCGGCTAGACGCCAGTCGATGATGCCGATCAATTCCTTGCGGCGCGGGTTCTGCGTTGCCAGCCGCACCTGGCCGCCGGCCTGGCTCGATGCTTCCAGCACCGTCACCTGGTGCCCGCGTTCGGCGGCGACGCGCGCTGCCTCCAGCCCGCCGGCGCCGGCGCCGACGACGACCACCTTCCGCTTCGGTCCCTCGGTTTTCGGAATAATATGCGGGATATCAGCCTCGCGGCCCGTCGCCGCATTGTGGATGCACAGCGCCTCGCCGCCCTCATAGATGCGGTCGAGGCAATAGGTGGCGCCGACGCAAGGGCGGATCTCGTGCTCGCGGCCCTCCATCACCTTTCTGACGATATGCGGGTCGGCGATATGGGCACGCGTCATGCCGACCATGTCGAGCTTGCCGGCGGCGATGGCGTGGCGCGCGGTGGCGACGTCGGAAATCCGCGCCGCATGGAAGGTCGGGAATTTGGTCGCCGCCCTGATCTCGCCGGCGAAGTCGAGATGCGGCGACGACCGCATGCCGGTCACCGGAATGACTTTTGTCAGCGCGGCATCGGTCTCGATCGAGCCACGGATGATGTTGAGGAAATCGACCTTGCCGCAGTCGGCCAGCCGCCTGGCGATTTCGACGCCCTCCTGTTTCGACAGGCCTTTTTCGAAATCCTCGTCGGCGACCATGCGGATGCCGACGACGAACTTTTGGCCGACCGCGGCACGCACCGCATCGAGCACCATGCCGGTGAAGCGCAGCCGGTTGTCGAGCGAGCCGCCGAAATCGTCGTCGCGCTGGTTGGTGGCCGGCGACCAGAAGCCGTCCATCAGGTGGCCGTAGGCCTCGAATTCGATGCCGTCGAGACCGGCTGCCTGGCAGCGCTGGGCGGCCGCCGCATAGTCGGCGACGATGCGCTCGATATCCCAGTCCTCGATAATCTTGGGAAAGGCGCGATGCGCCGGTTCGCGCACCGGCGAAGCCGACAGGACCGGCAGCCAGTCGGCCTTGTTCCAACCGGTGCGGCGGCCGAGATGGGTGATCTGTATCATCACCTTGCAATCGTGCTCGTGGCAGGCATCGGTAAGCTCGGCGAGCCATGGCACGATGCGGTCGTCGTAGACATGCAGATTGCCAAAAGCGGCCGGGCTGTCGCGCGAGACGATCGCCGAACCGGCGGTCATGGTCAGCGCCATGCCGCCCTTGGCCTTTTCGGCATGGTAGAGCCGGTACCGCTCCTTTGGCATGCCGTCCTCGGAATAGGCCGGCTCATGGCTGGTCGACATCACCCGGTTCTTCAGCGTCAGATGCTTGAGCTGATAGGGCTGGAGGAGCGGGTCGTTGCTAGTCATCGTCTTCCTGCTGTTTCAAATTGTGCTAATGAGCGGCAAATTTTTGTTTTTACGCA
Organism: Mesorhizobium sp. M0991; assembly: GCF_040318915.1. NCBI lineage: Bacteria > Pseudomonadati > Pseudomonadota > Alphaproteobacteria > Hyphomicrobiales > Phyllobacteriaceae > Mesorhizobium > Mesorhizobium sp. M0991. The sequence continues at coordinate 259,151 of NZ_JAMYNE010000003.1, read as the reverse complement.
TGTCGCGCTCCCAAAATCGCTGCGCAGTTTTGGGCGACATGCAGCAAGGAACCTGCTCATGACCGATACGAAAAACCTCACCCAGCTCGGCACCAACGTCGAGGCGCCACAGAGCCCTGAAGCGGCAGTCCTGGAAACCGTGCCGTTTTCGCGCGGCGACGGCCCGCCGGCCATCGTTCGCTTCACCTGCCCGGAATTCACTTCGCTCTGCCCGGTCACCGGCCAGCCGGACTTCGCCCATATCGTCATCGACTACGCACCCGATGCGCTGCTGGTGGAATCGAAGTCGCTCAAGCTGTTCATGACCTCGTTTCGCAACCATGGCGCCTTCCACGAAGAATGCACCGTCATGATCGGCCGCCGCATCATCGCCGCGACCAAGCCATTGTGGTTGCGCATCGGCGGCTACTGGTATCCGCGCGGCGGCATTCCGATCGACGTGTTCTGGCAAACCGGCGCGCCGCCGGAAGGTGTGTGGCTGCCCGACACCGGCGTCGCCCCCTATCGCGGGCGCGGGTGAGCCTGAGCTTCTGAGGAAAACACGTTGCATCAGTTGAGCGGGAGCCGCCGGTAGCGGTCGGGATTGTTCGGGTCGCTGAAATGGCCCATCGGCCCGTGTTCGGCGAAGTGGCCCGCCCAGCGCTTTATCGCAGCCGGATCGAGTTCGACGCCCAGCCCGTCACCCTCCGGCACGCGCACCGTATTGCCCGTCTGGCGGAAAGGACCGTCCTTGATGATATCGCCGATCTGCCAGCGAAACAGCGACTGCGATGCTTCGGTGATCCACGGTGTCGCCGCCACGACGTGCAGATAAGCCGATGTCATGATGCCGAGATCGTTCGAATAGCACCAGAACCCCTTGCCCATCGCCTCACAGGCGGCGATGAATTTCAGAGTTTTCGACAATCCGCCGAGTGCTGCGAAATTGCAGACGAAGTAATCCGGCGCACCGAGCGCGACTGCCCGTCTGAGATCCGGGATGTGCGTGGAGAACGGAATGCGCGAATGCTGGCGCAGCGCTGCCATCTCCTCGAAGGTCGCGACCGGATCCTCGTAATTGCGGATGTTGAACGGCTCGATCTCGCGCAGTACCCAGCGCGCTGTGGTCAGCGACCACTGCATGTTGGAATCGAGTTTGATCTGCGCCTTATCGCCAAGCGCCTCGCGCAGCATGCGCACTGTCCTGATCTCGAGCTCGGGATCGCCCATGATCAGCTTGCCCTCGAAGATCGTCGAGCCGTGCTGATCTCGCATGCCGAGACAGTAGTCGACGATCGCTTCGGCGGTCATCTCGCCGCCGGCTCCGCCTTGAGCGGGGCGAAAGGCGAAATATTCCGAAAACGGAATGTCCTTGCGCACCGCGCCGCCGAGCAGCTTATAGAGCGGCATACCGAAGACCTTGCCTCTTATATCCCACAGCGCCAGTTCGACGGCGCCGAACGCCACCGTGGCTGCGTTCTCGCCGGTGTTGGCGGTGATCTGCCAGGGCGGCACACAGCGCGCCTCGCAGTCGGCGATGTCGAGCGGATCGGCGCCAATCAGCGCCGGCGCGATCTCGGCCTTGATCACCTCGCCGAAATGCCACCATGGCGCCTCACCCAGTCCGACCACGCCTTCGTCCGTCTCGACCTCGATGATCGATTTCGAGGCGCCGCCGTAGAGACCAGCCGTCCACCAGAACGGAGCATCGAGCGGGACGTTGACGTGGGTGACGCGGATGTTGCTGATCTTCATCGGTTCCGTTCTCACTCACACTGGTATTGGCTTAGCGCCCATTCGCCGGTCACCGAGAGCAGGTCCGATATCTTCCAGTCGCCGTCGACCTTTTTGAACTTCCATTCCAGCCGGTGCGGATTGCCGGAGACGACGAAAGCGACGACGACCTTGGCCTCGTCGCCCCTGACCGCTTCGATGGTCTTCAGGCTCTTGTCGATCTCCGCCTTGTCGTATTCGGCATTGTCGAGCGCCATGTTGGGATCGAGGCACTCGCCCTGCCCCGACTTCCGCAGCGCGTCGCTCTTGTCGAGCACGGACTTTGCCGGATCGGTGAAATGGCCCCGCTGAGCCGGATCGACCTCGAGCCCGGCGTGCTCGTAGAACGGCTTCACCACCGCCGTCGGCGAGCCAGGCTGCTCGGGTGCGGCCGGCGCGTTTTCTGCCGGCGGCAAAATTGCCGGCGGAGGTGCCGCACTGTCGGCCGGCGCGCCCAACAAGCCCTGAGCGGCGGCGCTGCTCAATCCGGCCAGCAGCCACGCAGTCGCCAGAACCCAGGGACGGCGGCGGAGCACGGCATCACTCCGGCGGCTGCCCGGCCAGGCATTCGAGCGCACTCAGCGTCCAGCCGCTGGTCTTCGAGGTAATGTCGGCGATCTTCCACTGGCCGTCGACCTTTTTCAACGACCAGACCATTTCGCGTTTGGAATCATCGCCTTCCGGGAAAAGGTTGAACGTCGCCGTCACCTCGGCGCTGTCGCCATTGAGCGTTTCAGCCAGGGTCAGCGTCCTGGCCACGGTCTTCTCGTCATAGTCCTGCGCATCGAGACCAGGGGCGAAGTCGATGCAGGGAACTTCATCCGGATGGTTCTTTGCCGCGTTGTCGTTCAGTTCGAACAGTTTCGTCACCGGCGCGGTGAAGCGGTCGCGATATTGCACATCGGCCTCGAATTTGACCGACGGGACATAGAAGAACTTCACGGCGTTGGCAGCAGGGCCGGCAAACGCGGCCGCCGGCAAGGCCATCGAAAGCGCGGCAACAAAAAGTGCCAGTTTCATGCGTGTCCCCGATTGTTCACTGACGGAAGCTATCAGTACCACGCATCTTGCCTGTCGGCTTTCTTGCGGTCCATGAAATCCTGCAACGCGTCCTCTGCTGGCAACTCAGGCGTTCAGCCAGACGTTCTGGAGATCCATCTCGAAGGTTTGGTGGACACCGTAGTTCTTCACCTTCTCGTTCATGTGGCTGAACAGCTTCTGCCAAAACGGCTGAATGATGACGCCCGAATCCTGGAGGATCTGCTCGATTTCCTTCATGACCTCGCGGCGCTTCTCGACGTCGATGAGCGAGAGAGCCTGCTTGAGCTTGGCATCGAAATCAGGGTTCGAGTAGCCGGTTTCGTTCCAGGCCTCGCCGGTGCGATAGCCCAGCGCCAATACCTGAACGCCAAGCGGGCGCATGTACCAGATGGTCATCGAATAAGGATATTTCGTCCAGTCGTTCCAGAAGGTCGAACCCGGCAGCACGGTGCGCTTCACCTTGATCCCGGCATCGCGCAACTGGCCGGCAATAGCGTCGCCGGTGTTCTTTTGCCAATCGTCCTCGACGGTGATCAGTTCATGCTCGAAGTCGGCCTGCCCGGCCTCCGCCATCAGCTTCCTGGCCCCCGCGGCGTCGCGTGTCTTCTTGGGCAGCGCGTAGTATTCCGGATGAATCGGGCTGACGTGGTGGTTTTCACCAACAGTGCCTCGCCCGGCGTAGCCAAGTTCGAGCACCGCTTTGTTGTCGACGGCCATCTGGAGGGCGTTGCGAACCCGCTTGTCGTCATAGGGCTTGTTCGTGATGTTGGTCCGGGCGACAAGCGTGGTCGCTGTCGCGACCTCCGATTTTACCAGCCCCATCTTGTCGAGAATGTCTATGAAGTCGGCCGGCGTCTCGAAGTTGAGATCGATTTCGCCGGAGTCGAATGCATTTATCGAGGCGTTGAAATCGGTTCCGTAGTCGATGAATTCGACGCCGTCGAGAAGCGCTTCACCGCCCCACCACTTGCCAGTCTCACGACGCTTGACGATCGCTTTCTGGCCGACCGAATAGGACACCAGTTCGAACGGCCCGGTGCCAATCGGCTTCTCGATCGGATTGGCGCCATCGGCGTCGAAGTTGCGATGGACCACGAGCGCCGGATAGTCGGTGAAGTTCGGGATCAGCGAGATGTCCGGTTCGTTCAGCTTCAGCTTCACCGTGTTGTCGTCGACCTTGGTGATCGCCCCTTCCCTGGCCTTGCCGGTCTTTGCATCGATCAGCGCACCAACGCGCGCGGCCATGGAATTGCCGGCGGTAGCCTTCTCGCACCAGCGCGTCAGATTGTAGACCACGTCATCGGCGCCGAAAGCATCGCCGTTGTTCCAGGTTATGCCCTTGCGCACATGCAGCACGTATTCGGTGGCGTCGTCGTTGACCTCCCAGCTTTCAAGCAGAACCGGCTCGAATGTGAACTGGCGGGTGTAGCGGACAAGCGGCTCGAGCCAGCAGCGTGAAATGTTCGCAAGTTCCACCCAGTCGTAAGTGCGCGGATCCTTTTGTGCCTTCACCGACATCGAAACGTGGAGCGTGCCGCCTTTCTTCGGCTCTTCAGCCAAAGCCCGCTGCGGCACGGCAAGGCCGATCATGCCGTAGGCAAAGGCCGTCGATGCGCCGAAGGCGCTTGCCAGAGCCAGAAACTCGCGCCGATCCACACGACCTGCACGAGCCTCGCTGGCCATCGCTTCGATGGCGCTCGGTACGCGATCACCGTTGCTTCTGAAGAGTGTCATTTTTTCCTCCGTTATGGTTCCCATCGGGTCTTCGCCCGTTATCAACTAACGCTGTCCGGCAGTTTCTCCTCGCGCCGCGCAATCAAATCTTTGAGACCATCGGCGATGCCCTCATCGAGCTTCGGCTCCTCGTAATCGGCGAGCATGTTGCGTGCTTTCTCGCGGCCGCGGGTGTCGTGGTCCTTTGCGCCTTCCGCCTTCCACTGTTCGTACGAATTGAAGTCCATGATGCTGGGGATGAAGAAGGCGGACTCGAAATGTTCGAGCGTGTGCTGGGTGCCAAGGAAATGGCCCTGCGGTCCGACCTCGCGGATCGCCGCCATAGCCTCCTTGAAATCGTCGAATGGCAGCCCGCCAGCATATTTGTACCAGCCGACAAGCTGCTCGCAGTCGGTCGCAAATTTCGAATAGCCGCAGGTCAGGCCGGCCTCGAGCCAACCGGCGGAGTGCCAGATGTAGTTGGCGCCGGCAAGGATGGCCGCATGCATCAGCATGTTCGCCTCGTAGCCCGCCTGGGCGTCATTCAGCTTCGAGCCGACATGGAAACCGGACGTGCGCCACGGCAGCCGATACTTCCGCGCCAGTGCGCCCATGAGATACATCATCTGGGCAGCCTCCGGCGTGCCGCCCATGGGAGCGCCGGTCTTCATGTCGACCGTCACCATGAACTGTCCGTAGATCTGCGGCGAACCCGGACGCAAGAGCTGTGTGAACGCGACGCCCGCCAGCGCTTCGGCATTGACCTGCGCGACCGCACCGACGGCAGAGGCCGAAGTCGAGGCGCCGCAAAGGGCGAACGGCGCGAGGATCAGCGGCTGGTTGTGGCGCGCATAGACTTTCATCGCGTCCAGCATGGTGGCGTCCCAGACCAGCGGCGAATTGCAGTTGGTGATGGCCACCAGGACTGGGTTGTCGCGGACATAGTCCTCGCCGAACACGATGCCTGCCATCGCCATCGTGTCTTCGGCTCGATCCTTGGAGGTCACGATGCCCATGAACGGCTTGTCGGAGTGCTTCAGCGCCGAATGGATGATGTGGAGGTGACGCTTCGGCACCGCGATTTCCATCGGCTCGCAAATGATCGAGCTCGACGAATGCAGTGCCGGCGCCATGTAGGCGAGCTTGTGGAAATTGTTGAGGTCGGCGAGTGTGCCGTAGCGCCTGTTGTTGTCGAGGTCGCGCACGTAAGGCGCCCCGTACATCGGCACGAAGATGGAGTTGTTTCCACCCACACGTACGGAACGCTGGGGATTCCTCGCATTGAGCGTGAACTCCGACGGGACCTTCGATACGAGGTCCATCAGCAGGGCGCGGTCTATGCGGACCCTTGTCTCCGAGACATCGGCGCCCGCCGCCTTCCACATTGCGATAGCCTCGTCGTCGCGGAACTCGCATCCCACCTCTTCGAGGATGCTGAGCGATTCCTGGTGGATGAGCTCCACCGCCTCGTCCGGGACCATCTGATACACCGGAATCTTGCGAACCAGGGTCGGAAATGACGCTACGGGAGCTCCCCGCAGCGCCTTGCGTCCCAGGCGGCCACCCGCGCGACGATTGGTGTGTTCGCTCACTTCAACGGCCGGTGCGTTCATGGAGGCTCCATATTCCTGTTGGCAACCAATCTAGTCAGACAAAATGCAGCTGTGACGCTGGAAAATCCTGATCTCTTGTATAAGCTCAGCTTATGCGAAACTTACGCCACCTGCTGCCGTCGGCCGGCAGCCTGATCGTCTTCGAGGCCGCCGGGCGGCTGTCGAGCTTTACCGCCGCCGGGCGCGAGCTCGGCATGACGCAGGCTGCCGTCTCCTATGCGATCCGTGGGCTCGAACAGCAGCTCGGCGCGAAACTCTTCCAGCGCCGCCATCGGCAAGTCAGCCTTACCGAAGCCGGCGACCGCTTTCATGCTGACGTCTCGCTCGGCCTGTCGCACATCCGCAAGTCGGCGGAGGATCTGCGCCAGATCGCCGTCGGCGCTCATGTGACGCTCGCCGCCTCGACGGCCTTCGCCTCGTTCTGGATGATGCCGCGCCTGCAGCAGTTTCGCGACGAATTGCCGGGCATCGACCTGCGCATCCAGACCGCCGACCGCGATCTCGACATCATCGCCGAGGATATCCCGCTCGGTGTCCGCGGCGGCGAGCCCAGGGAATGGCCGGATTATCATTCGCTGCCGCTGGCCGATGAAGTGATATTCCCCGTCGCCGGCGTTAGTTATGTGGCCCGGTTCGGGCTGCCGGAGAGCGTCGCGGACCTTCCATCGCACCGCCTCATTCATCTCGAAGAGCCGTTTCGCGAGGCCGCCAGCTGGGACGAGTGGTTCGCCTCGGCCGGTGTCGACATCGCCGATGCCGGGCGTGGCTTGCGTATCAACGACTATGCGCTGGTGATCCAGGCAGTGATGGAAGGGCAAGGCATCGCGCTCGGCTGGGGTCACCTCGCCGAGCGGCTGCTGGCATCAGGGCTGCTGGTGCGCGTCACCGGCCACACGATGACGACCGGCAAGGGCTTTCATGTCATCTGGTCGAGGAACCGCGAGCTCAGCGACAACGCCCGCAAGGTACGGGACTGGCTGGCGGCGCAGGCGTGAGGCCGATAAATGCCCAGTCACACCGTCACGACGATCTTGCCGAATTGTTCGTTGGACTCGAGATAACGGTGCGCCTCGACGATCTGGTCGAACGGAAAGGTTCTGGCGATTGCCGGCTTCAGCGAGCCGGTGATCAGCCCGTCAAGGATGAATGTCTTGGCGGCCTGCAGCCGGGCCGGATCGCGCACGATCTCGTGGACGAGATAGCCGCGCAGCGTCAGTGTCTTGGCCAGCACTGCAGGTAGCGGAAAAGGTGTCGGGTCGAGGCTCAAGCCGCCATATTCGATGAGAATGCCACCCGGCGACGTCGCTGCCGTCAGAGGCTCGAAGATCGGCCCGCCGACGGCGTCGAACACCACGCGCACGCCGTCCGGGCCGGCGATTTCCTTCAGCCTGGCTGCCAGATCCTCCTCTGCCGAGGCGATGACATGGGCCGCGCCGAACTCAAGCAAAGCCCGCTTCTTGGCAAATGTCCGTGTGACCGCGATTGGGGTCGCGCCAACCAGGTTGACGATCTGGATCGCCGCAAGTCCGACGCTGCTCGAGGCCGCGGTGATGACGACAAAGTCCTGCCTGCCAAGTTTGGCAATGTCGATCAGCGCGCCGTAGGCCGTGAGATATTGCATCCACGCGGCGGCGGCTTCTTCCCAACTCAGCGATGCTGGGTGCTTGACGACGAGCTCGGCGGGATACGTGGCAATCTCACCATAGGCAGGCCAGCGGGCCATCGACAATGGCGGAACGATGCTGACGGCATCGCCCCGCGCAAACCCATCCACGCCTTCACCGACCATCTCGACGATACCTGCCGCCTCGAGCCCAAGACCGGAAGGCAACGGCGCGGTCTGGATGTAGGTCCCCGAACGCAGCAGCGCCTCGGCCCGGTTTATACCCAACGCCTTAACACGGATCTGGACCTCGCCCCGCCCAGGCGCAGGCATTTCAACATTCTCGATGCGCAGAACCTCGGGACCACCAAGCTCATAAAAACGAACGACACGCGCCATCGGTCATAACTCCAAAAGATTTGAACTGAATGTGCTATGCCAGCGGCGATCAGGCAGATAAATAGCTGCTTGAGTAGAGCAATAGAAACTGACAGTTTTGAATATGGATCGCCTTACCAGCATGGCCGTGTTCGTCAAAGCCGTCGACCTTGGCTCGTTCGCGGCCGCGGCGGCGGCTCTTGATCTGTCCGGGCCGATGATCGGCAAGCATGTCCGGTTTCTCGAGGAGCGCCTGGGCGTGCGCCTCATCAACCGGACCACGCGCCGCCAAAGCCTGACCGATTTCGGGCGGGCCTATTATGAGCGCTGCCGGCTGGTGCTTGCCGAAGCGGAGGCTGCGGATGCGCTTGCCGCCGACCAGCTTGCCGAACCGCGCGGAAAGCTGCGCGTGCTCATGCCGGTGCATTTCGGCCGGCGCTGCGTTGCCCCGATCCTGTTCGGGCTTGCACAGCAATATCCGGCGCTGGAACTTGACCTGTCGTTCAGCGACGCCATCGCCGACCTCGCAGAGGACGGCTGCGACCTTGCCATCCGAACGGGCGACCTGGAGGACCAGGCCGGGGTGATAGCGCGTCGTATCGCGCGCCAGCACATGGTCGTCTGCGCGTCGCCGTCCTATCTCGACAGGCACGGCGAGCCACAGGAAATAGATGACCTCGGCAGCCATCATGCGATCATCTACCGCCGGTCCGGGCGTGCCGTTCAGCCGTGGCTATTTCCGCGCAACGGCGACCCCGCGATTGAGGTCAGGCCAGTCAGCAGATTGCGGCTCGACGACCTCGATGCCATCGCCGATGCCGCGGCCGCCGGCATGGGGCTCGCCTGGCTGCCCTACTGGCTGGTTCGCCAGCGCATCCAGGCGGGCATGCTTGTCCCGCTATTGCCGGAACAATCCCGGTTTCTCTACGACGTTCATGCCCTGTGGTTGCAGACGCCTCATCTGCCGATGAAAGTCCGCCTTGCCGTCGATGCTTTGGCGGCAGCGCTGCCCAAGCTCATGAGTTGAAGTGCACGGCCGCGGTCAGCTGCGTGGATTTCCTCAATTCCGCCCTCCCGCATCGACCACGAATCCGCCTATAGTGCCCCATGCCCATCCGCCAGCTTTCCGAAACGATGATCAACCAGATCGCCGCCGGCGAAGTCATCGAGCGTCCGGCAAGCGTGGTCAAGGAACTGGTCGAGAATGCACTCGACGCCGGCGCGACGCGCGTAGAGATCGTCACCGCCGGCGGCGGGCTGAACCTGATCCGCGTCAGCGACGACGGCTCGGGCATTCCGGAAAAGGAACTGGCGCTGGCGATCGCGCGCCATTGCACCTCCAAGCTCGCCGACAACATTCACGACATTCGCTCGCTTGGCTTCCGCGGCGAGGCTTTGCCGTCGATCGGCTCGGTGGCGCGGCTGTCGATCCGCTCGCGCACCGCGTCCAGTGAAAACGCCGCCGAGATCGGCATCGACGGCGGCCGCGTCTCCGCCGTCAGGCCGGCGGCGGCCAATCGCGGCACCACGGTCGAGGTGCGCGACCTGTTCTTCGCCACGCCGGCGCGGCTCAAATTCATGAAGGGCGAGCGCGCCGAAAGCTCGGCCATAGGCGACGTGGTCAAGCGCATCGCCATTGCCTTCCCCGCCGTGCGCTTCACCCTTGCCGGCCCGGACCGCTCGACGCTGGAATTGCCGGCGACCTACGACAGCCCGGAAGGCCGGCTGCGTCGGGTGGCACAGGTGATGGGCGCCGACTTTCCCGACAATGCGATTGCCATCGACGCGGTGCGGGACGGCGTGCGTCTCGCCGGCCATGTCTCGGTCCCCTCCTTCACCCGCGCCAACGCGCTGCAGCAATACGCTTATGTCAACGGCCGCCCGGTGCGTGACAAACTGATCGCCGGCGCCATTCGCGGCGCCTTCGCCGACGTGCTGCCGCGCGACCGCCATGCCGTCACCGTGCTGTTCCTGACGCTCGATTCGGCGATCGTCGACGTCAACGTCCACCCGGCCAAGGCAGACGTGCGCTTCCGAGACCCGGGGCTGGTGCGCGGGCTGATCGTCGGCGCCATCCGCGAAGCGCTGGCCAATGCCGGCATCCGCGCCGCCACCACAGGGGCCGCCGGCATGATGGCAGCGTTCCGGCCAGGCGCCGCATCCTATGCGCATGGCGGCCCGGCCAACGGCCATCGTAGCTACGAGGCCACCTATCGGGCCTCCGGCTTTGCGGGTTTCGATCCGGCCCGTTCGCCGCAGCGGCCGCTCGATATGGGCTCTGCAAATGGCGGGCTCGGCGAGGACGAGCAGACGGCCTTCGACGCCGGACCGCTGCACAGTGCCGACGCGCGCGCCGGGCAAAACGAAGCGGCGGAGACGCTGCTCGGTACGGCGCTGGGCGCCGCGCGCGCGCAAGTGCACGAGAACTATATCGTTGCCCAGACCAGGGATTCGCTTGTCATCGTCGACCAGCACGCGGCGCATGAGCGGCTGGTCTACGAGGCCTTGAAGAACGCCCTCCACTCACGCGCGGTGCCGTCGCAGATGCTGCTGCTGCCCGAGATCGTCGATCTGCCGGAGGAAGACGCCGAACGGCTCGCCATGCACTCCGAGACGCTGGCCCGCTTCGGCCTCGGTATCGAGCGCTTCGGCCCCGGTGCCGTCGCGGTGCGCGAGACGCCGTCGATGCTCGGCGAGACCAACGTCCAGCAGCTGGTGCGGGACCTCGCCGACGAGATCGCCGACAACGACACGGTCGACACGCTGAAGGAGCGGCTGGACAAAATAGCCGCGACCATGGCCTGCCACGGCTCGGTGCGTTCCGGCCGCCTGCTCAAGGCCGAAGAGATGAACGCGCTGCTGCGCCAGATGGAGGCGACGCCCGGCTCCGGCACCTGCAACCATGGCCGCCCGACCTACATCGAGCTCAAGCTGGCGGATATTGAGAGATTGTTCCGGCGGCGGTAGGGCCTGCGGCTTACGACGTCCGCTGGCGCAGCCCCTCTCCGGCCGCTCCGCGGCCACCTCTCCCCCACTTTAGTGGGGGCGAGGAAACGCCAATCGCCAAAGGCCGCAACCTCGGAAACCTTGGGTTCCTCGCCCCACAAGGTGGGGAGAGGTGGTTTGCGAAGCAAACCGGAGAGGGGAAATCAAAAAGAGCCGTTCGATACGGCTTTTTTGATTCACGCAAGCCTTCGTACCCGCTGATTCACCTCTTCAAATTCACCACGATGACACCGCCGAGCGCCAGTGCGCCGCCGATGATGCCGAGCAGCGTCGGCACCTCGCCCAGCCAGAAGAAGCCGATCAGCGTCGCCACCGGCGACACCAGATAGAGGAAGTTCGAGGCGCGTGCGGCGGGCAGCCGGGAAAGCGCTGTTGCCCACGCGGCATAGGCGATCAGGCTGGGCACGATGCCGAGAAAGATGACCGCGCCGAGCCCGGCGGTATCGGCGACCGCCGCCTGCGCCAGACCGTTCGGCAGGAACGGCGACAGGCAGAGCGCGCCAAGCACCATGTTCGAGGCCGAGATGGTCAGCGGGTGGTGGCGACCAAACAGCGGCTTCTGGACGATGGTGTTGACGGCCGAGCACAGCGCCGAGCCGAGGACAAGCAGCGCACCATTGTTGAAATGCAGCCCTTGCCCCTCGCCCATGGCGATGATCCCGATGCCGGCGAAGGACAGGAATGTGCCGGCCCAGGCCAGGCCTGAGAAGCGTTCGCCAAGCAGCGCCATGGCCATGATGGCGGTGAAGATCGGGCTGACATTGATGATGAAGCCCGCCGCGCCGGCCGAAACGGTCAGTTCGCCGAAATTGAGCATCACCGTGTAGAGCGCGACGAACACGGCACCACCGAAGACAAAGCGCCAGAGTTCGTCGAGCCTGGGCAGCGCCGGCCACTTGACCGCGAGGAAGATCGCCGCCGGAACCGCGGCGATGGCAAAGCGCAGCGCGCCGAGTTCCAGCGGCCCGAAGGCGGCAAGGCCGGCGCGGATCGCCGGAAAGGCGGAGGCCCAGCCGATCACCGTCAGCGCCACCGCGATGGCCGCCGTGGCATCCATGCGCTGTGTCGTATTCAACGTGCCGGTGTAAGCGCTCATCTCGGTGTCCTCGCGATCCAATGCCACGAAGTAGAGAAACGCTATTGTGGGCCGGTTGACAAACGAACAAATCGAGGATCACCTGTGACTATGGATCACAGCTCAGACTCGATGCTGCCGCTTGAAACGCTGCGCGCCTTCGACGCCGCGGCACGCACCGGCAGCTTTTCGGCGGCGGCCGAGAAGCTCAACATCACCCATGGCGCCGTCAGCCGGCAGATCGCCAAGCTCGAGGGCTGGCTCGGGCTAAAAGTCTTCGATCGCGGCGCGCGCGGCGTCTCGCTGACCCTCGAGGGCAACCGCCTGCATCTGCGCACCACGGAAGCCTTCGCCCTGATCGCCAGCAATTCGGATCGCTGGGTCGAGCCGCGCGGCACGGCGGTGGTGCGGCTGACCTCGATCCCTTCGGTCAGCGGGCTGTGGTTGATGCCGCGCATGGCGGCGCTGGAGAACCACCCGTCCAAGCTGCGTATCGTGCTCGATGTCGACATCCGCCAGGGCGATCTTGCCGACGAGGGCATCGACCTGTCGATCCGCTGCGGGCGCGGTCGCATTCCGGGCCGGATCTCGGTGCAGCTTTTCGAAGAATATGTGTTCCCGGTCGCCTCACCGGAATTGGCCAGGGAAATCGGCCGCGGCGATCCGGCCCGGCTGCTCGAATTTCCGGTGATCAACGATTCCGACGCTTCGGCGTGGCGCGCCTGGTTTGCGGCGCAGGAGATGGACTATCGGCCGCGGCCGCACGACCGCCGTTTCGAGGATTACAACCTTGTGCTCGACGCCGCCGCGCACGGGCTCGGCATTGCGCTGGCACGTCCGCCGTTGACGGTGGACCAATTGAAGTCGGGCCGCATCGTCGCCGTAGACGAACGCAGCGCGCTCAGCCCGATATCCTACTGGCTCGACCGGCCGCTGGGGCGCCCGCGCGCCGCCGCCGCCGAACTCGCCCGGCGCATCGCAGTCCAGGCCGGGCTGGCAGCGGAGAAGATCGAAGAGTTTATCATCGCCGAAGAATGAGATGCCTGAAGCGCGTCGCGTTCGACCGGCCTCATGCGACGCGCTTCAGGTTCTTGTGTTTATGCATGTCGTTATCGCAAAAACCGCTGCACACTTTTGCGCGACATGCATTGGCATCCGCTTTGCCGGCTTGTTCGAGCAAGTGTCACCAGAAACAGAACCAGGCAAGGCCAACCAAGCTTGACCTCGCCGCAATTTGTGGCGATGACATCGTCATGAATTTCGGCACCACCCCATGATGAACCGTTTCGAAGGCCCCGGCGGCAAGGAAGCCCGCATCCGCTATCTCGATGGCGACTTCCAGGTGACCAGCCCCGGCGCCTTCGTGCGCTGTGCGGTGACCGGCGAGAGCATCCCGCTCGACGAGCTTAAATACTGGAGTGTCGCCAGGCAGGAACCCTATGTGAATGCCGCCGCCTCGCTGCGTCGCGAGATCGAAGCGCATCCGGAACTGCGCCGCCGACGCTAGTCCGACGCAAATGGAAGCCGCCCCGTTGCGACGCTTCGCGCCTGCCTCTGCCGCGGCGTCAGGCCGGCAACACCGAAACCTTAGAGATTATCCTGAAATAAAAAACCCGCCTCGAGGGCGGGTCGTCGGCGAATGATCACCATATTTAAATTAATAGCATAGCTGCCGGCACAAAGCAAGAACAAAATACGCTCGACCGGCGGAAAGCTGCAAATTCCGGTCCCGCATCGCCTCGGTGCTCGAGCTGCCGGTCAGCCTTTGAGCCGGCGCTGCCGCCAGGCATCCAGCGTCTCGTCGATGATGCGTTGCGGCACATGGTCGAGCTCGAAGACGGTGTCGATCTCCAGCACGTCGAGCCGGTCGAGGAATTCCGGCGGTGCTGCGCCGTGACGCAGGCGGGCAGCGTCCTTGGCGGTGGTAATGAGGCCAAGCCCGGCTTTACGTGCGGTCGCCGCCAATTCGGCAAGCTCGTCCGCACTGTAGAAATGATGGTCAGGAAATGGTCGGGTCAGCGCAAGCTCGCCGCCGGCCTCGGTTACCGTGTCGAAAAACTTGTCGGGATGGCCGATGCCGGCGAATGCCAGGAACCGCCTGCCGGCCAGCGTCACGTTGCTGCTCGGGGCAGTGTGCGCCTCGAAGATCGGCCTGCCGGCGCGCGCTGCCTGGCGCACGACCGTATCGGCCGCGGTGCCCTCGCCCATCTTCAGCAAGGCGCTGGTGAAGACCAATTGGTCGACGATGTTTGCCCGCAGCGGCCCGCCGGGGATGACGCGGCCATTGCCGATGCCATGGCGCGCGTCGACGACGACCAGCGCATAGTCGATGTGGATGCGCGCGCTCTGAAAACCATCATCCATGATCAGGAAATCGCAGCCGAGCTTCTCCAGCAGAAGCCTGGCGCCGGCGGCCCGGTTCGGCGTCACCGCGACCGGCGCGTGTTCGGCCAGAAGCAGCGGCTCGTCGCCGACATGCTTGGCGGCGTCGTGGTGCGGATCGACGATATGTGGCTGCGCGAAGGAGCCGCCATGGCCGCGCGACAGGAAACCGGGATTGAGCTGCATGCGCCTGGCCTGCTCGGCCAATGCGATCGCCACCGGCGTCTTGCCGGTGCCGCCGACGGTGAAGTTACCGACGCAGAGCACCGGCGCCTCGACTTTTTCGCGCGGCGCGTGCCGCAAGCGGCGACCGGCGACAAGCGCATAGACGGCGGAGAGCGGCGACAGCGCCGCGACCCGCCAGTCCGGCTCTTCCCACCAGAAGGGCGGCGCTTCCGAGGTCACGTCAGCGCCCGTTCGCGCCCTTCAGGCGCGACTTGACGACCAGCGGCTGGATATAGGGCTCGAGCGACCTGAGCGTATGTGCCAGCGCACCGCGCATCTCGTCGACGGTCGCCGCACCCGCCGCCATCATTTCGTGACGAGCCGCCTCGTTGGTCAAAAGGAAATTGACGGCGCCGGCCAGCATATCGCGGTCGCGCACCAGCTTGGCGCCGCCACTGTCGAGCAGACGCTGATAGGCCTCGCGAAAATTCTGGACGTTGCGGCCGGCAAGCACCGCTGTCTCCAGCATGGCCGGTTCCAGCGGGTTCTGGCCGCCCTCGGAAGTCAGCGAACGGCCGACAAAGGCGATTTCCGTCAGCCTCAGATAAAGCCCCATCTCGCCGATCGTGTCGCCGAGCAGAATATCGGTATCGGCGGTGATCCTGTCGCCCTTGCTGCGCTGCGCCAGCTTCAGGCCCATTCCGGAAATCTGGGCGGCCAGCTGCCCGGCGCGATCGGGATGGCGCGGCACGATGATGGTCAAAAGCCCGTGGTGGCGCTTGTGCAGCATGGCGTGAACTTCGGCGGCAACCGCCTCTTCGCCGTCATGGGTCGAGATCGCCGCCCAGGTCGGGCGGCCGCCGATCTGGCGTTTCAGCGCCGCCAGTGCCCGTTCGTCGACCGGCGGCGGCGCGGTGTCGACCTTGAGATTGCCGGACACGGTGACCGGCCGGGCGCCGAGCGAAAGGAAGCGCTCGCCATCGAGGTCCGACTGGGCGACGACATGGGCAAGATTTTCGAACAATGCTTCGGCAATGTTGGCGCGCTTCTTCCAGGATTTGAAGGAGCGGTCGGACAGCCTGCCGTTGACCAGAACCTGCGGCACGCGGCGGGCGCCGAGTTCCAGGATGGTCATCGGCCAGATCTCCGATTCGGCGATGATCGCCAGGTCCGGCTGCCAATGGTCGAGGAAGCGGCTGACCGCCGGCTTGAGGTCGAGCGGCACATATTGGTGGATGATGCGGTCGCCCAGCCGTTCTTCGGCGACCTGCGCCGAGGTGACGGTGCCCGTCGTCAGCACGACGTTGACGCCGTAATCGAGAATGCTCTCGACCAGCGGCACGACGGCGATGGTCTCGCCGACGCTGGCTGCATGGATCCAGATCACCGGGCCTTCGGGGCGCTCGCGTCCGGCGACGCCGTAGCGTTCACGCCGGCGAATGCGATCCTCCTTGCCTCTGGATGTGCGCCAGGCGACATAAGGTCCGACCAGCGGGTAAGCGGCGGCCCCGGCGAAGCGGTATGCCGTCAGGAAGGCGCGCGCCCAGCGCATACTCATTTCGAACCGTCCACAAGGCGATAGGCCTCGGCGGTCGCGGCATTGAGCGAGGCCGTGACCTCCTGGCGCTTGCGTTCCATTTCCGCGGCGTCTGCGTTGGCCGGCACGAAGACAGGCGTGCCGACGACAATCGAGGAGCGGCCGAAAGGCAAGTTGATCGTCGTCTTGTCCCAGCTGCCCTCGATCACCTTGCGGCGGCTGGTGGCTATTGCGGCAGGCAGGATCGGCCGGCCGGACAGCCGCGCCAGGAGGACGACGCCGAGCCCCGCATCGCGCGGCGTGCCGTGGGGAATATCAGCTATCATGGCGACATTCTTGCCGGTGGCGAGCGACTTTTTGAGGGCGATGAGCGCCTTGGCGCCGCCCTTGTCGAGATGCCTTGCGCTTTCGCGCCCACCAGAGCCGCGCACCGCCTCGATGCCGAATTTCTCGACCATCAGCGCGTTGAGCTCGGCATCGGCGCTGCGCGACACCATGGCAACCAGCGGCCGTCCCTTGGGATAATAGGCCGGGGTCAGCAGGTGCTGGCCGTGCCAGAGCGCGATGATGCCAGGCTCGAACTGCGCATAGGCGCCGCCGGAAAACTTGGCCGATCCGTCGACCATGCGGTTGGTCAAGCGGACAAGGCGGACGAAATACGCAAACAGGGCGGCAAGCGCATTCTTGACGAATCGCGACTGCGCCAGCGGTTCGCGGATCTTGCGCCAGAACGTCTTCGGCTTGCGACGTCTGACCGCCGACCGCGGGGCTGATCGCTTGACCGCTTCATGGTTCATCGATGTCAACCGGCAGCCTTGTTTTCGGGATCGAGCAGGCGGTGCAGGTGAACGACGAAGTAACGCATATGGGCATTGTCGACGCTGGCTTGCGCCTTGGCCTTCCAGACAGCGTGCGCCGATTGATAGTCCGGATAGACGCCGACAATATCGAGCGCGTCGAGATCGCGGAATTCGGTGCCGCCCAGCTTCTTGAGTTCGCCGCCGAACACCAGGTGCAAAAGCTGTTTCTTTCCGTCTTCAGCGGCCATGTCGATCCTTCACATATCGTGAGTTTGGGACAGGTCTAGACCAAAGCCGCCGACTTTGGAACTATTGATAGTCGTCAATTGTCCAGCCCGGCGATGACGCCGGCGAGCACGGCGAGAAGTTCGCCGCTGCCGGCGGCGAGCGGTCCGTGACGGATCACTTCGCCGGCATAGAGCGGCGCGCGGCCGTGCCGATCGAGCAAGGCGCCGCCTGCCTCGCGCAGGATGAGATCGGCCGCGGCGATGTCCCAGTCATGCGCGTTGGCCTTGACGAAGGTGGCATCGAGCTGGCCCCCGGCGATCATCGCCAGCCGGTAGGCGAGCGAAGGAATATAAGGCACTCGCTTCAGCCGCTTGTGCCATTTCGCCGGCAGCAGGTCGATCATCGGCTTCGGTCCGGCGATTTCGGCCGTTTCCGACGGCGGACGCACGCTGATGCGCTTGCCATTCAGGAATGCGCCCTCGCCCGGCAGCGCCCAATAGATTTCGCCCTTCGCCGGGCAGTCGAGCACGCCGGCGAGCGTGCGGCCGTTCTCGACCACAGCGACGCTGACGCACCATGTCGGCAGACCTTCGAGGAAGCCGCGCGTGCCGTCGATCGGATCGACGACGAAGGTGCGGCGCGCGACGAGCCTTACCGGGTCGTCGACGGTTTCCTCCGACAGCCAGCCATAGTCCGGCCGGGCCGCCAGCAAGGTCTCGCGCAGATATTTGTCGGCGGCGTGATCGGCTTCGCTGACCGGCGAGGTGCCGCCCTTCATCCACACTTGCGGATTGTTGTTGAAGTACTGCATGGCAATGAGCCCCGCCTCGCGGGCGGCGTCGCGCAGCAGCTGCAGGTCTTCAGTAGCGCCGGCCGAGACGGCCGGCTCAAGCTCCGGCAAGGGTCATTCCTTCGATCAAAAGCGTGGGCGCGGCAGTGCCGAAATTGCGGTCGAGATCACTCGCCGGAACCATGTTGAGGAACATGGTCTTCAAATTGGAGGCGATGGTCACCTCGGCGACGGGATAGGCCAGCTCGCCGTTTTCGATCCAGAAGCCGGACGCGCCGCGGCTATACTCGCCCGTCACCATGTCGACGCCCTGGCCGAACACTTCGGTGACGTAGAAGCCGGTCTTGAGCGACTTGATCAGTTCTTCCGGCGTATTTTCCCCGGGCTCGATGGCGAGATTGGTCGACGATGGCGAGACCGACGAGCCGCTGCGCGAGCCGCGCCCATTGGTGACGAGACCGAGTTCCCGTGCCGCCGAGGTCGACAAGAACCAGTGGTTGAGCACGCCCTTGTCGACCATGAACAGTTTTTCGCCCTCGACGCCTTCGCCGTCGAACGGGCGCGAGGCCTGTCCACGGCGCCGGAGCGGCTCGTCGGTGACGGTGATTGCGGCCGAGGCCACCTTCTTGCCCATCATGTCGCGCAGAAAGCTGGTCTTGCGCGCCACCGCGGCGCCATTGATGGCACCGGCGAGATGGCCGGCAATGCCGCGCGCGACGCGCGGATCGAACACCACGTCGACCGGCCCGGTCGCAGCCTTGCGCGCGCCAATGCGGCGTACGGCGCGCTCACCGGCCTTGCGGCCGATGTCTTCCGGCGCGTCGAGATCGGAAAAATGCTGGCGCGAGGAGAATTCGTAGTCGCGTTCCATGCCGGTGCCCTCGCCGGCGATCACGCTGGTCGAGCGCGAAAAACGCGAGGCGACGTAATGGCCGACAAAGCCGTGCGAGGTGGCGAGCACCAGGCCGCCCAGCCCGGCACTGGCGCCGCTGCCGGCCGAATTGGTGACTCCTTTGACGGCAAGCGCCGCCGCCTCGGCGGCAAGCGCTGCTTCCTTCAACTGGTCCGCCGATACCTTTGTGGCATCGAACAGATCAAGGTCGCGCGGCTTCTTGACCAGCAGGACCGGATCGGCGAGCCCCTGATAGGGATCCTCGGGCGACACCTTGGCCATGGCGACGGCGCGCTCGGCCAGCATATTGGGGTCGGATGCCGCCGTTGCCGAAACGCTCGCTACCCGCTTGCCGACGAAGACGCGCAGCGAGACGTCCTCGCTCTCGGACGCCTCTGTGCCTTCGACCTTGCCGAGCCGCACCGACACGCCGGTCGAACGGCCGCGCACCGCAACCGCATCGGCGGCATCGGCGCCGGCCCGTTTGGCGGCCTCGACCAGGGCCGCGACGCGGTCGGTCAGTTTCGCTGCGTCAAGCGTATCGGTCATGCGCATAATCCCGTTGCTTGCGGCCGGCTATAGGGCAGCCGCTGCTGCACCATCTATTGTCCCGGTGCGGCTTCTGCAATGGGAGAAGCGGGCAATCAGGAGGCATCTAGCCCCAGGTCGGCGCGACCGATCTAGAGCTGGTGCGTCCTTCTAGACGCACAAAGGACGGCTTAGATCTTTGATTTTGCACCTACGCTGGCCTGATCGGAAACAGACTCCTGATCTCAACCCGAAGGCGAAATGTTCGATTGATCAGGCGCGGAAGCGATCAGCCGAAAACGCCGCGACACGCGCTGGATCGCCGCGACCAATGATCAGCTCTGCAACCAGGCGTGCAGTGATCGGAGCGAGCGTCAGGCCAAGGTGGCCGTGACCGAAGGCATGGATCACCCTGGAGCTGCCGCGCGACCGACCGATGACCGGCCGGGAATCGGGCAGCGACGGCCGGAACCCGAGCCACTCGGATGACGGCCGGCCGAGTTGTGGAAAGAACTGCCTGACACCGCGGTCGAGCAGCGCCAGCCGGCGTGGATTTGCCGGCGCTGCAAGCCCGCCGAGCTCGACGGTTCCGGCAACGCGCAGCCGGTCGGCCATCGGCGTCATGTAGAAGCCGAGATCGACCGGACAGACCGGACGATTGAGCAGAGGCGGTTCGGTCGGGAATTCGAGATGATAACCGCGCTCAGTTTCGAGCGGGATCCTGTCGCCGGCCTGCATGGCCAATGCCCGCGATTGCGCGCCCGCGGCGATCACAACCGTGTTCGCCTTGATGCGAAAGCCGGAACCGCTGAGCCTGACACCGTCCGCCTCGACCCGCAGTCCGGTTATCTCAGCCTGCGCCACCGACACGCCGCGGACGGTCGCGGCATTGAGCAGCCGCCGCATCACTGTCTTGGGATCGGTGACATTCATCGAGTCCGGGAAGTATAGACCGCTGGCCCCCGTCGCGGGCAGGCCAGGCTCCAGCGCGGCGACCTCTTCCGGTGTCAGAACCTCTTGATGGACGCCAAACCCGGCGCGCAGCGCCCTGCCCCCGGCGGCCTTGGCGAAATCGCTCTCGCGACGATACAGGTAGAGACAGCCGTTGCGGCGCAGCAGGTCTGCCATGTCAGCCTCCTTCGCCATCTCCACCCAAGCCGGCAGGGCCTCAGCCAGAAGCCTGGCGAGCGCCAGCGCATTGGCTCGGGTGGCCGCCGGAAGCGACTGCCGCACGAATTGAACCAGCCATGGCGCAAGCTGCAACAGCGCCGGCCAGCGCAAGGAAAAAGGGCTTTCGGGATCGAGAAGCAGCTTTGGCAGCGCGCGCAGCACAGCCGGATTGCCCACCGGCATGCAGGCATATTCGGCAATCGTTCCGGCATTGCCGAACGAGGCCCCGGAGCCCGGCTCATTGGGGTCGATGAGCAGGACTTCGCGACCCTCAACTGCGACCCGGAGTGCCGTCGCAAGTCCGACAACGCCGGCACCGACAATGGCGATTTCGACCGTTTCCGACGTTGCCATCATTAGATCCTAGACGAAGCCAGGCAATTGCAGATGGCCGGCCGATAGCAATTCGGCCATGGTGTTCAGGGCCGTGCGCAGATCGTCGAGCGAGCGCGCGGCGCCGACATTGATGCGCACGCCGTGCTGTACCGGCTCGCGCCCAACCGCGAAGGCATCACCCGGGAGCACGGCAACGCCACGTTCCAGGCAGGTGCGAGCGAAACCCGCGCCCCGCCACGGCTCCGGAAGGCGCAGCCAGGCATGCGTCGAAGTGGGGTGGTTCTGGACATCGTAGCGGCCGAGGATTTCGGTGAGGATGGCCTGGCGCTGGCGAAGCTCCTGCTTCTGCGTTTCTATGATGCGCGCCGCCAAGCCCTCTTCTATCAGCCGCGCGCCGATCAGTGCAGTCAAAGGACTGATGCTCCAGCAGTTGATGCGCAAAGCCGCTGCGACCTGGCCGGCTATGGCGCGTGGCGCGATCACAAAACCGAGGCGCAGTCCTGGGGCAAGGCATTTCGACATGGCGCCGATATGGATCGTCAGTTCGGGCTCGAGGCTGGCAAGCGATGGCGGCGGATTGTCTGCCAGGGGGCGGTAGACGTCATCTTCGATGATGAGGACGTTGTGGCGGCGGGCGACAGCTATCAGCTCGTGCCGGCGCTCTTCGGATAGCGTGATGGTCGTCGGGTTGTGCAGGGTCGGGACCAGGAAGACCGCGCGTGGGCGGAGCTGCGCGCAGGCCGCGTCGAACGCGTCGGCCCGCATGCCGCCACGGTCCATCGCGACGCCTCTGAGGTCGAGCCCATGCACCCGGCACAGCGCGTTGATGCCCTGATAGGTCACTTCGTCGGCGAGCACGACCTCGCCCTGCCTGGTCACCGCGCCAAGCACGCAATCCAGCCCATGCTGGGCGCCCGCCGCCAGCACCACACGGCCGGGATCGCCTTCCCCCGCCACCGGGCGCATCCACTCGGCGATTGCCGTCCTCGCCCAAAGCGGCCCCTCCGGCGGATGATAGTCCTGAAGCGTGGCATAGTGCCGGTCCTTGGACAGGCGCGGCAGCAGCAGCCCGAGCGCATCGAGATAGGCCGAGGTCGCAGGTCTGTTGACGGAGAGGTCGATAACGCCGGTGTCGTCGCTCGGCGCCGACACGAAACCTGGCCTTTCGCCGCCATTGCGGGCCGCGACCGTTGTGCCGCGTCCGGGCCGCGCTTCGAGCAGGCCGCGCTGCTGCAGCGTCGACAGTGCGCGCGTCACCGTGGTGACATTGATGCCCAGTGCGCGGGCGATCTCGCGCTGCGGCGGCAGCCGGTCTCCAACAGCAAGTGTGCCAGCCGTGATCCGTTCGGCAATAGCGTCGGCAAGGCGCCGGTAGACCGGGCCTTCATCCGAGGCGAGTTGCAGGTCCTGAAGCATGCGGATTGGCGGATTCGGTGTGTTGACGCTCTGGCTACCGGCGCATCTAGCATAAGACAATGCTCCGGACAATAGTACTTGTCCGGTACATATTTCCAAAATCCGGCTGAAAAATCTCACACAATCCCGACGAAAGCCGCTTGACGGCCAAACTTGTCTGCATCTATGGTCCTTTAGAGATCGATTGTGTGAGCATACAAGTTTGGTTTGCCGCCTTGTGCGGCAGCGTCACGCGAGACCGACACATGCACGGCAAGCATCACCTCGTTTCAACAAGCAGCCTCTGCCGCAGCTCGACGGATTTCCGTCCGTGACCGCCGAAGCGACAGCCTTGTCACGCGACAGTGCCGAGCCTGCACGGGCAGCCGATGCCGGCAGCCATGGATTTGTCGAATTCATCGATGTCGAGAAATCCTATGACGGCCGCACCTTCGCGGTAACGCGGCTGAACCTCGGCGTTGCGCGCGGCGAGTTCCTTACCCTTCTCGGACCCTCCGGTTCGGGCAAGACGACGACGCTCAACATGCTTGCAGGGTTCGAACGGCCGACCAGCGGCGTCATCACGCTTGAGGGCCGGTCGGTCGACAGGCTGCCGCCCTACGAACGCAACATCGGCATGGTGTTCCAGAACTACGCGCTGTTTCCGCACATGAGCGTTGAGGAGAACGTCGCCTTCCCGCTCTCCGTCCGCAAGATCACCAAGACGGACGTTGCATCCCGCGTCGGCCGCGCGCTCGACATGGTGCGTCTGCGGCAGTTCGGCGACCGGCGGCCGGCACAACTCTCGGGCGGCCAGCAGCAGCGTGTCGCGCTTGCCCGCGCGCTGGTGTTCGAGCCGAGCCTGGTGCTGATGGACGAGCCACTCGGTGCGCTCGACAAGAAGCTGCGCGAGCATATGCAGCTCGAGATCAAGCAACTGCACACGATGCTCGGTGTCACCATCGTCTATGTGACACACGACCAGAGCGAGGCGCTGACCATGTCGGACCGCGTCGCCGTTTTCAACAATGGCGGGATTGCCCAGCTCGGTTCGCCGGATGATCTCTACAACGCGCCGCAAACTTCGTTTGTCGCAAGCTTCATCGGCGAGAACAATACGCTGCTCGGCAAGGTCGACCGCGTCTCTGGCAAGGAGTGCCGCGTTGCGCTGGACGGCGGCGGTTCGGTAACCGCGCTGGCCATCGGTGTTGCGGAGGGCGCGGCCTGCCATGTCGCTATCCGCCCGGAGCGGCTGAAGCTTGCGCCCGCTTCGAACGGAGCAAATGCGTTGGCCGGCACGGTCGATGGCCGCATCTATCTCGGCGACCACCAGCGTCTTCTGGCCAAGCTGGAAAACGGACAGGTGCTGACCGTCAAGGTCGGCCCCGAAGCGACCATGGGCAACGGGGAACCGGTCACGGTTTCCTGCACGCCCAACGACTGCCGCGCCTTTCCGGCAGATGCCGGAACGGGCGGTTCCATCTCGAAAACAGGGGAATAACAACAATGAAAATCACCAAAGCACGGCTGTTCGCCTTTGCGGCAGCCACAGCATTCATCACCTCAGGACATGTCGCCTTCGCCGACGAGCTTTCGATCATGGCCAGCGGCGGCGCCTGGCAGGATGCCCAGCGCAAGGCATGGTTCGAGCCGTTCAGCAAGGAGACCGGTGCCAAGATCGTCGAGCAGGAATATCTTGGCGATCTCGGCAAGGTCAAAGCCATGGTCGACACCGGCAACGTGCCGATCGACCTGGTGACGGTCGAGACCGCGACCGTGCTGCAGGGTTGCGACGCCGGCATTCTCGAGCGCCTCGACTATTCCAAGATCGCGCCGCGCGAAAAATTCCTTGAAGGCTCCGCGCTCGACTGCGGCGTCGGCCTCGACGCCTATGGCGACGTGCTCGCCTATGACCCCAACGTGCTGAAAGAGGCGCCGACCTCGGTGCTCGATATCTTCGACACGACCAAGTTTCCGGGCAAGCGCGCGATGCGCAAGTTCCCGGCGCAGAATCTGGAATGGGCGCTGATGGCCGATGGCGTCGCGCCGGCCGATGTCTACAAGGTGCTGGCAACGCCGGAAGGCGTCGACCGCGCCTTCAAGAAGCTCGACACCATCAAGAAAGACATCGTGTGGTGGGATGCCGGCGCACAGCCGCCGCAGCTCCTGGCATCCAAGGAAGTGGTGATGACCACCGCCTGGAACGGCCGTATCCAGAATGCGATCGACAAGGACGGGGCGCCATTCAAGATCGTCTGGAACAACCAGATCCTCGAATACGACATGATCGCCATTCCGAAGGGCGCCAAGAACCCAGAGCTGGCCTACAAATATCTTGCCTATATCAGCCAGCCGGAAAACAACGCCAAGCTCGCCAGCTACATCACCTACGGGCCGGTGCGCACCGATGCAGCTGCCTTTGTCGCGCCGGACGCGCTGCCCAAATTGCCGAACGCGCCCGACCATATGAGCGCTTATCTGGTCGCCGACACCGAATTCTGGGGCGACTATGGCGAGGATCTGGTCAAGCGCTTCAACGCCTGGCTCGCGCAGTAGGAAAAATGACGGCGCTTGAGCCCACGGAACTGGATCGGCCGCGCATCGAGCGCGACCGGTCGGCCGCCGATGCCAAGGCGGCGAAATCCGTCACGGCAAAACTTCGGCGCGCCGAGTTTGGCGACCGGCTGCGGTCGCTGGCGCTGGCGGCACCTTTGCTTGTGCTGCTGGCGCTGAGCTTCGGCATCCCGATCGTCCTGCTGCTGTCGCGCGCCGTCTATGATCCGACGATTGCCGACGCCCTGCCGCAGACCAGCCAGGCGCTGCGCGGCTGGAACGGCGCGGGACTGCCAGGCGATGCCGCCTTCCTGGCCCTTGCCGCCGACCTCAGGGACAATCAGGCCAGGGGCACGGCATATGAACTCGCCAAAAGCCTGAACGCCCGCCTGCCCGGTGCGCGCAGCCAGGTGCTCAAGACGGTACGCCAACTGGAGGCTGCCGACAGGCCGCCGCTGGAGGTGATGAAAGCCGTGCCGTTCTGGTCGGCGCCCGGCACGTGGCCGGTCATCGAGAGCGGCACCCACAGCGTGACGTCGTTCTACCTGCTGAGCGCGCTTGATCTGCGCTGGAATGCCGACGGCGGCATTGAAAAGGTGCCGCCGGAACAGGCGATCTTCCTGCAGGTGTTCATGCGCACATTCTTCGTCGCCGCGGCGGTGACGCTGGCCACGCTGATACTGGGCTTCCCCCTCGCCTACCTCATCGCCTCCGTGCCCAAGGGCCTCGCCGCCATCCTCATCGTCGCGGTGCTACTGCCATTCTGGACGTCAATCCTGGTGCGAACAGCGGCGTGGACAGTGCTCCTGCAGAAATTCGGCCTGGTCAATGATTTGCTGTTGTGGCTCGGGATTGCCGACGACCGGCTCGACCTGATGTACAGCCGCATAGGCCTGATCATCGCCATGACCCACATCCAGCTGCCGTTCACGTTGCTGCCGATCTATAGCGTCATGCGCACGATCCCGGCCTCGCAGATGAAGGCCGCCTATTCGCTCGGCGCAAAACCCTTCACCGCGTTCCGCCGCGTCTATCTTCCACAGGTTTTTCCGGGCGTCATGGCCGGTTGCCTGCTCACCTTCATTCTCTGCCTGGGCTACTACATCACGCCGGCGCTTATCGGCGGGGCAAGCGACCAGCTGATCAGCAATTTCATCGCCAACTACGTCAATGTCGAGCTGAACTGGGAGATGGCGGCAGCACTGAGCTTCATCCTGCTCGTCTTCACCCTGGCGCTGTTCGGTATCTTCGCCCGCATCCTCGGCCTCGACCGTCTCAAGCTGGTGTAGCCATGCTGCTGTCTCCCTATCCGACGACAGGCGAAAGAATCCGCATCACCCTGCTCTGGCTGTGGTGCGGCATGGTGATCCTGTTCCTCCTCGTGCCGATCCTCGTTCCGGTTCCCTTGTCGTTCAACAGCGGCGCCTTCTTCATCTTTCCGCTGGAGGGATTTTCGACGCGCTGGTACGCGGTCGTGCTCGGCACCCAACGCTGGCAATCCGCGATCGGCAACAGCCTGATCGTTGCGTTCGGGACGACGCTGATCGCGACGATACTCGGCACGTTGACAGCGATTGCGCTTTCCGACGAAAAGTTTCCCGGCCGCCGCATCGTCATGCCGCTGCTGCTGTCGCCCCTGATCGTGCCGGTGGTGATCACCGCCGTCGGCTCTTATCTGTTCTATGCCCGCGTCGGCCTAGCCAGCACCTATGCCGGCATCATCCTGGCGCACACGGCGCTCGCCAGCCCGTTCGTCGTTGTCACGGTGGGAGCGAGCCTCACCGGCTTCGACCGCAATCTGATGCGCGCTGCCGCCATCTCCGGAGCAAAGCCCATCACATCATTCTTCAGGGTGATGCTGCCGCTGATCCTGCCCGGCGTGCTGTCAGGGGCCGCCTTCGCCTTTGTCACCTCGTTCGACGAGGTCGTCGTGGTGCAGTTCCTGGCCAGTGCCAATCAACGCACCATGCCGCTCGAAATGTTCATCGGCCTGCGCGAAAAGCTCTCCCCGGCAATCACCGCCGCCGCCACGCTGATGATGGGGCTGTCGATCATCCTGCTCGTCGTCGCTAATCTTCTGGCTCGCCGTGGCAAGCAGCGACCGCGCATTGAGTAGGAATGTCCTTGCGGCGGTCGGGTGAAGGCATACGAGCCCTGTCAGGCGTCGGCGCTAGTCGAAGATGCGGCGTGTGCGACAGTCAGCCTGTAGAGTTGGGATCGGCTGGGTCCACCCACGGGTGACCCAATCGTGTCACCATCGCCGCGTACCCAACGGCACCTGCCGCCCAAAGGAAAATGCCAAGCTCTTTGACGGCGTCTTCGGCGATGTCGACCGCCGAACCCGGGGTAGGAAACAGCTCTCCCAGCTGGTCGATCGCTGCTGACATCGCGAGTAGGGAGCCCGCGGCCACAAACACGATCGTGCCGTCGAATGTCTTCCGTCGCAGCCGAAAGAACCAGAACAACCCTGCGACGGCGTAGGCAATCATCGTAACAATCTCTGGTATCGCAAAAACGGGCAGCACGTCCTCATGGATCAACAACAGGTCATCGAGGCCCATGACCAGGGTAAGGCCGCCGAGAAACGTGCAATCCCATCGGCGCGTGAGCAGACCAGCAAACAGGGTCGCCGCACCGGTGCCGATCCATAGCGAAGCACCTAGGGACGAAATCCACCCCGTATAGAAGCCGACATCGGCGGCTGCAGATGGATCTCGATAGAAGATCGTAGCGTCCAGACTAAGACTTTGCGCGGCGAACAGCGCGGCCAAGAGCATCACAACGTTAATCGCTGCGGCCGCAAGCATGACCAAGCGCCAGGACATCCTCCATTCGCCGCCATGCTTTGTGTCCAGCGCATTCTTGTCTGGCATTGTGCCGAAGCCCATTCTGAGTACGACGGCCGGTAGCTCCGCTGCGCCGAGCACTCCGCCAGCACTATGCCGGCCCGCCATGATGGCGGCAACACACGGAACGGTTGCAGCGCTTCGCCCACGATGAGGTCGTCGTGGTGGAGTTCCTGGCAATGCCAACGGCCTGCGCGAAAAGCTCTCCTGGCAATCACCGCCGCCGGCACGCTGATGATGGATCTCTCGATCATCCTGCTCGTCCTCGCTAATCTTCTGGCCGACGCCGCCAGCGGAGGCTTGGCCTGACCATGTAATTGGTTCCAGATCTGACGCGCCGGTCAGCAAAACCTATCGTCAGAACCGACCACCGGCGTCCAGATCACGTCGTCGATCCGGAGCGCGCCGGTGGCGAGCATCACCAGCCGGTCGAAGCCGAGCGCCGCGCCGCTCGCCTGCGGCATGATGGCAAGCGCGGCGAGGAAATCCTCGTCGATCGGGTAGCGTTCGCCATAGACACGCTGCTTTTCGTCCATTTCGGCGGCAAAGCGTCGGTGCTGCTCGGCCGGGTCCGTCAACTCGCCAAAGGCGTTGGCCAGCTCGACGCCGCAGCAATAAAGCTCGAAGCGCTCGGCGGTGCGCGGATCGTCGGCGCTCGGCCGGGCCAATGCCGCCTCCGAGATCGGATATCCGAAAAGAATGGTGGCGCGCCTCTGCCCCAGCGCCGGTTCGATTTTTTCGACCATCACCCGGCTGAACAGGTCGGCCCAATTGTCGTCGGGCGCGGTCCGCAATCCGGCCTGGACCAGGGCGGCATGCAAGCCCGCGCGGTCGGTGCTGCCGTCGGCTGCAACCGTCGCCAGCAGATCGATGCCGGCATGGCGCATGAAGGCTTCGGCGACGCTCAACCGTTCCGGCTCGGCAAACGGGTCGGCCTCGCGGCCGCGGAAGCTAAAACGTTTCGCTCCGGCCCGTTCGGCCGCCAGCGCGACGAGCTCGGCGCAATCGCGCATCAGGCTCTCATAGGTCTCGCCGACGCGGTACCATTCGAGCATGGTGAACTCCGGATGGTGCAAGGGGCCGCGCTCGCGGTTGCGCCAGACAGCCCCGAGGCTGAAGATGCGCTCCTCGCCGGCGGCAAGCAGCTTCTTGCAGGCGAATTCCGGTGACGTGTGGAGGTAGAGCGGCTGGCGGGCGCCGTCGGGCCCGATCGCCAAGGTGGCAAAGGCCGACAGGTGCGCTTCATTGCCGGGCGAGACCTGCAGGGCCGATGTCTCCACCTCGACGAAGTCGCCGCGGGCGAACCAATCGCGCATGCCGGCGGCAATGGCATTGCGCAGGATCAGCCGCGGCCGGCGGTCGGCATGGACATGCGGCGTCCACCACGGCGAGGCGGCGGTCATCGGCTTCAGGGGAATTGCACAGAGGGCTGGCGATTGCGGCCAAGATGCGCTAGGCCGCACGCAACGGCCTCTCCAGCCGATTTGCGCCAACAAATTTTATCAGGATGGAAACCCGTGAAGGTCATCGCCAGCTCCTTACGCAAAGGCAACGTCGTCGAAAAGGACGGCAAGCTCTATGTGATCCTCTTTGCCGAAAACATTCATCCTGGCAAGGGTACGCCGGTCACCCAGCTCGACATGCGGCGTATCTCCGACGGGGTAAAGGTTTCCGAGCGTTACCGCACCACCGAGCAGGTCGAGCGCGCCTATGTCGAAGAACGCGAGCACACGTTCCTTTACCGCGACGGCGAAGGCTTTCACTTCATGAACCCGGAGACCTACGATCAGGTCGCGGTGCCGGAAAGTGTGGTCGGCGACATGGCGCCTTATCTGGTGGAAGGCATGCCGGTACAGATCTCGCAATACAACAACATCGCCATCTCGCTGGTGCTGCCGCAGCGCGCCACGTTCGAGGTGGTCGAGACCGAGCCGGTGACCAAGGGCCAGACGGCGTCGTCATCCTACAAGCCGGCAACGCTGTCCAACGGCGTGCGCACCCTGGTGCCGCCACACATCAGCGCCGGCACCCGCGTGGTGGTGATGACGGCCGATGCCGCCTATGTCGAGCGCGCGAAGGATTGAGGCGCGAAGCCTGAAACGCCTCGCCGAAAGCGTCGAGGCGGCCGGTCATCGTCTACCGCTTTGTGCCAGCAGCGGGTTTCGAATTCTGGGACGATATCGACGCGGCACGCAAACTGAAGCGTCAACGCCCTGCCAATTCTTTCCTATTGGACGGTGCCAGCGGGCAATCTCTGAGCCTCGAGCAACGCCGACCGTCCCTTTCGCCAGGTGCCAGGTGGAATGCCGACGAACTTTTTGAAGGCGCGATTGAAGGCGGCTTCCGACTCGTAGCCGACCTCGGCACCCGCTTGCGCGATGCTCATTTCGGGCCGTTCGAGCAAACGTCCTGCCAGTTGCAGACGCCAGCGAGCAAGATAGTGCATGGGCGAGACCTCGACATAGTGGGTAAAGCGGCTCGCAAATGCTGTGCGCGAGAGCCCTACTTCGCGGGCGAGCCGGTCCAATGTCCATTCCTCTCTGGGGCGAGCGTGGATGAGCCGGAGCGCCTCGCCGACATGTGGATCCCGTAGGCCTGACAGCCAGCCGCGCGAATCGTTGGGGAGGGTCTCGAGATGGCGGCGGATGATCTCGACAAACATCAGCTCGCTCAGCTTGGCGAGGATCGTTTCACAGCCCGCCCGCCCACTGCCACCTTCGGCCAGCGCCAGCCGAAAAAGGTCGATAACCCAGCTGCTTCCATCGGCGGGCTTGCGGGCACACAGGATGGCCGGCAATGCGGCGAGGAGAGGATTAAAGGGACGTGCATCGCAGCCAAGATACCCGCAAATGAACCGGGTCCGCTCGTCTCCGCCGCCACCATGGATCACCGCGAACGGCAGGCTCTCGTCTATCGGTCGATAATACATCGCCATATTGGGTTCGCCCCGTGCCCCGGGCGAGGAGCTCAACACATTCGGAACACCACCGGGGAAGACAACGACATCACCGGCGTTCACGAGCACCGGGGGCACCGAATCGTCTCCCAGCGCGGCCCAGCACGAGCCCGACATCACGGCATGAAAAGAAATGATGTGCTCTGCCTCCGGCATGATGGCGGCGGCAATGTCGGCCGTGCCCGGCGACTCGCCGACCCAGGGAGAGCTAGCGTCGACGTCGAAATAGATCGCACCGGTGAGGCGAACGGCTCGGAGCACATCGGAAAGGACATCCATGCACTACACCTCCGGAAACGATCGGCTACTCCCTTTGACAACGAGGTTTTCGGCCAGGCATCTCGAACTATCCGGCAATACAGCCGCCCGAGCAACTACCCATCCGGTCTAATCCTAGTCTGAACGATCGGGCAACAGAAATGGACGATGTGACATTTGCGGGAGCAGCGGACGGGACTAGCGTTTCGTCGGCCGGCCGACAGGTCCAATAACAGGGAGGAATGTCATGAACGATGAAGACATCACCAAATTCGCAGCAAGCCTGCGGGGCGAAGTCATCCGCGCCGGCGACGCCAGCTATGACGAGGCCCGCAAGCTCTACAACGGCATGATCGACAAGCGGCCGCTGATCATCGCCCGCTGTGTCGACGTCGCCGACGTGATCACAGCGGTGAATTTCGGCCGCGACAACAATTTGCTGGTTGCGGTACGTGGCGGCGGCCATAACGGACCAGGATTGGGGAGCTGCGACGACGGTCTGGTGATCGACCTGTCGGCGATGAACGGCGTGCGCGTCGATCCGGATTCCCGTACGGCGCGGGTAGGCCCGGGTTGCACTCAGGGCGACCTCGACCATGCCACCCATGCCTTTGGCCTGGCCGTACCGGCGGGCATCATCTCGACCACCGGGGTCGCCGGACTGACCCTGAGCGGCGGCCATGGCTATCTGACGCGCAAATATGGCCTGACCATCGACAATCTGGTCGAGGCCGATGTCGTGCTTGCCGACGGAAGCTTCGTCACAGCCAGCAAGGAGCGAAACCCCAACCTGTTCTGGGCGCTTCGCGGCGGCGGCGGCAATTTCGGCATCGTCACCAGCTTCGTGTTCAAGCTCCACCAGGTCAGCATGGTCTTTGCGGGGCCGATCGCATGGGATCAGCGCCACGCCCGTACCATCATGCATCATTATCGCGAGTTCCTGCCGAACGCGCCCGAAGAACTCGGGATCTTTCTCGGGCTCAAGACCATCCTGTCGAGCGCACCGTTCCCGGAAGAGTTTTGGGGAAAGCGGATGTGTCTGCTGATGTGCTGCTACAACGGCCCTGAGGAAAAGGGCAGAGAGGCGCTGGCTCCGCTGCTCGATGCGCTGCCCGCGCCCTGGTTCAATTGGATGGGAACGATGCCCTATCCCGCGGTGCAGAGCATGTTCGATGGGCTCTACCCGAAGGGGATGCAGTGGTATTGGCGGGGCGATTTCGTCAAGACGTTGTCCGACGAGGCGATCGACGCTCATCTCAAGCAGGCGGCGAAAACACCGAGCGAGCTATCGCTCATGCATCTCTATCCGATCGACGGCGCGGTCCATCGCGTCGGCAAGGACGAGACACCCTGGAATTACCGTGATGCGACCTGGTCGATGGTCATCGCCGGGATCGATCCGGACCCACAGAAAGCGGGGCCGGTGACGCGCTGGACCAAGGCCTACTGGGAAGCCGTGCATCCGTTCGATCTGGGTGGCGCCTACCTGAACTTCATGATGGATGACGAGGGTGAGGGACGGCTCAAGGCGGCTTATGGCGATAACTACGAGCGCCTGGCCTCGCTGAAGAAGACATACGACCCGAACAACCTCTTCCGGGTGAACCAAAACATCCGGCCTGCTGCTTGACGGCGGTCCTCGTCAGGCCGGCAAAGCGTTGTGTCGTACCGGCTGCGGCCAGCTTAGGCCCAGCCCGGTACGATAGGTTGCCGGTCAGGACGCTCGCCGGCCTTGCAAGCGCGATACTCGGCCGGGCTCGGCGACCATGTTCCATGAGCCACGTCTGACATGCAGCAAAAGCGGTCGGCCGCACGCTCAGGTCACCCGTAGCGCTGCTTCAACCGGCAAGTCCGGGAGAGGCAATGCGGTCAAAGGGTTATGCCTCAGCGGCTGCTTCCCTTCAGGCCGATCGCGCCGGCAGCCTACCGATAATTCCACGCTTCGATGCGGACGTCCGACGTCAGCACGACACCCTTCAGTCCTCCTCGAGGACCGGTATCCCCTTCAGAATTAGCTAAATTAGCAGTTTCTTAAGTGACCTTGGAACTTTGTAGCTTGCGTTCCATTTTCAACCGCATGCGAGAGTCTGTGGTCCAAGGGGCTGGAATGACGGTGAACAGGTCACCGCCGCGCTATTCGCTGGTCTTGCCCATATACAATGAAGAACAGGTGCTGCCTCGGCTTATCGAGCGCATCAGTTCGCTTATCGGCAGGCTGGACGGCGAAACGGAGGCCATCTTCGTCGATGACGGAAGCGTCGATGGAAGCGTCGAATACCTTCAAAAAGTGGTCGCCGCCGAGCCGCGCTTTCGGCTGATCGAATTTTCCCGCAATTTCGGCCACCAGGTGGCGATTACCGCCGGTATGGACGCCGCTGCGGGCGATGCCGTCATCGTCATGGATGCCGACCTGCAAGACCCGCCGGAAGTCGTTCTCGATCTGGTGGCTAAGTGGAAGGAAGGCTTTGAGATCGTCTATGCTCGCCGAGTCAAGCGCGAGGGCGAATCCTGGTTCAAGGTCTTTACGGCAAGTCTATTCTATCGACTGCTGGAGCAAATGACCTCGGTCGATATTCCGCGCGACGTCGGTGACTTCCGCTTGGTCGGCCGCAAGGCGCTGGAAACCTTCAAGCGTATGCCTGAACATGACCGCTTCGTCAGGGGCATGTTCGGCTGGATGGGCTTCAAGCAGACGGCTGTGCCATTTGAGCGCCCCGCGCGAACCCTGGGCCAGACCAAATACCCATTCTGGAAAATGATGCACCTCGCAGTTCACGGCATCGTCAGCTTCTCCGAGAAGCCGTTGCGCCTGGCGCTCTGGGGCGGATTGGCCATTTCCGCGCTTGCGGGGGCCTTTGGCGCTTACGCCATCTTTGCCTGGTTTTTTGAAACCGGTATCATTGCCGGGTGGACATCCACGGTGGTGATCGTGTCGCTCCTGTGCGGGATCAATCTTTTCATGACCGGCGTGGTCGGACTCTACGTCGGCAGCATCCATGCCGAGGTGAAACGCCGCCCGCTTTATGTGATCGATCGGCTCACCGGCTTCGACGAGGCGATGCGTGCCGGCTCCGGTGAGCGCCGCCGGTCATTTCACAAGCCCAGGAGTGGAGTCCCCGCCAATGGCCGAACTCTTCGACAGCTATAAATCCCACTATGGCGAGGCGGTCGAAGGGTCCATCCGGTTTTCCGGACTCAGCCACGACTTCTTCCTTGTCGCCAAGGCGGATCTGCTGCGGCGTCTGGTCTTCGAGCGAAAGCTTCGGGAGGGTGGGTCGGCTGTAAGAGCGCTGGATGTTGGCTGCGGCGTCGGTTCGCTCCACCCCCACCTCGACGGCGCTTTCGACAGCCTCGATGGTTGCGACGTGTCGGAGCAATCAATTTTGCGCGCCGGCAAGGACAATCCAGGTGTGACCTACAGGGCCTGTATCACGCCGAGCCTGCCCTACGAGGATGGCGCGTTCGATCTGGCTTTCGCCAGTTGCGTCGTCCATCACGTTCCGTCCTCCTCCTGGCTCGATTTCTTCCTAGAAATGCGGCGCGTCGTGCGGCCGGGCGGCGTCGCCTGCATCATCGAGCACAATCCCTATAATCCACTGACGCGCCTTGCTGTGTTCCGGTGTCCGTTCGACCACGACGCGGTCCTGCTCAACTCCGCCAACGCAGCGTACCTGTTTCAGCAGGCCGGCTTCACAGACATCCGATCCGAGCATTTCCTGCTGCTGCCGTCGGCAAAGCCCTTGGCCAGAAGGGTCGAGCGGGTATTCGCGCCTTTGCCGCTTGGAGCGCAGTATGCGTGCAGTGCGCATGTCTGAGGGCCGTTCGACCAGCGACGCCGGGCTGAGGCTGCTGGCGCGCTTCGGGTCGGTCGGCATCGCCGCAACGATCCTTTATGCAGTGATGGCCACCGCTTTGGTAAAATGGCAACGGTTCGGCCTCTCGCCGGTCGGTGCCTCGCTCGCGGCTTACACCGCAGCCGCCCTGTTTTCTTATCTCGCGCATAAGTTCGTGACCTTCGCGTCGAGCGGATCGCATCGATCGGAAGCTCCGCGTTTTTTCTTGCTGACGGCGACAGGCTTCGCCGTCGCCTACGCGGCGCCGGCGCTTTTGACGGCCAAACTCGGCCTGCCGCCGATCATTGCCATTCTGGTTACATGCTTGCTTGTTCCGGCGGTCAATTTTCTCGTGCTCGATCGCTGGGTTTTTGCGCAGCGAAGACCCGGCAAGCAACGCGATCGCCTGCCCTAACCCGGCTCAATAGGATCGAGCCGGAACGACAACAATTTGATGGCGCGCTTGTAGATGTTGCTGGCGGCCGGACTTGGCGGAATGCCGTCGAGGTAGTTGAAGGCGACATCGAGTATCCTGGCCTCGGCGAGGGCCGCCGTTGGAACGACGAACGAGACCGTTCGCGGCTCTTTGCCGGACAGCGTCACCGCATGCACCCGAACGCCATTCACCGAAATCATAACCCGCTGCGTGACCTGCGGCGGGCGAATGACGGCGGCCATTTGCAGCGTGGCCGTCACGCTGTCGCGGAGCGGCGGTATCTTCAGGCGAAGCCGCGAGGTCTCGCCCAGGGAATGGGTGCCGTCGGCAACGGGCCCCGACCAGCCGCAGACCCTCATGCCGGCTGCCTTTTTGGCGCCGTCGGACCGGAACGACACCGTCTCGCCTAGGGTATAGCTGCCGACCGCATCGCGATTGAGGCAGGTCGTCGTCCGGTCAATGTAATAGGCGCGATAATCGGCGTTGACATTCGGATTAAGAGCAAGCGCAAGAATGACGGTTTCTGTTCCCGCCAGAACCGCCGCCAGCGCGTAGCCGCCGAACGAGGCGGAGCGCCGATATGGCTCCGGAAAGCTAGACCAGGGCAAGATAGCCTCCGATCCATGCCACGGTCATGAAATAACAGGCGCTTAGGAAGAGGCCCAGAGCCGCGAGATAAGTCAGCTTCGACACGGACAGCAGCATGGCTAGCAACATTGTCAGAGGCGCAAGCCCGACGACGTATCTGACCATCGACGCCAGGTTCGTGATCAGCGGCAGGATGATGCAGCAGGCGCAGAACAACGCGGCGCCATACTGCCTGCGAACCGCCAGAACCGCCGATAGCGCCAGTCCTATGAGTGCGGCGAGCGCGCTCCATTGCGGCGCCGTAGGCAGCCATCCAGTTGTCGGAAGGACCGAGAGCCCATCCCATACAAAAGCGAGCGGATTGCCCGCCACCCGTCCAAACGCGCGCTGGACATGCAGGAAGGCAAAGCCGTCGCCGAGGGTCAGATGGAGGAACAGGACGTAGGCGAATAGACCGGCAGGCGAGATGAAGATCGCGACGAGCAGATCCGGTCGGCCAAGCAGCCAACGCGGGAACGACAGCGTCGGCCCGCCCTTTGCGCGGTAATCCCTGAACATCTGAATGACGGTCGCGAATACAACAAGCACTCCGACGAGCCTGGTTGCCGACAGGAGAGCCGATGACAGTCCAGCAGCCAGATAGCTGGAGCGTTTGAGCGCCAGAAAAACGCACGAAGTCAGGAGCACGAAAAGAGGTTCGGTCAGGAAAGTCGTGAAGTGATAGGAGAACGGGCCGCTGAGCAGGAAGGCGCAATACAGCACATAAGCGCGCATGTTCTTCTCGAGCAGTGGCCACGCCACCAGGCAGGCGGCATAGCTGCACGCAATCGATGTGATCGATGCGACCAGGATGGTCGGGAAAGGGAAAACAGACCGGATGGCCGCCACCAGCATCGGATAGAGCGGGAAGAAGCCCCAGCGTCCGACATTGCTCTGGCCTGGAATGGGAAAGCGCTCATAGCCGTGTTCGGAAATGCCGACATACCACGCGCAATCCCAGCGGCAGAGCGCCTGGGCATAGGCCGCGAAGCCGGGTTCTGCCGAAACCGAAGCAAATGCGGCATAGCGAATGGCCAGCCCACTGACGACGAACGCCAACGGCACCGCGACGACGGCTACCGCAACAAAGCGGCGACCGGCGTTCGGACGCGCGACAGCTTCGAGCGCCAAAATCTGCCTCCACCCGTTCAAATGGCAGGCGCCACTATGACGCGCCCCCCGGCGAATTCAAGCCGTGCGCGCGGCTCAAATTGGCGATACCGCCTATCCGGCGTCACTGAGCCAGACCAGCTCTCGCCGGGGTCGCGGTTGTCCCAGGCGAAATACGACACGGCGGTGACTTTCGCTTCCTCCACAGCCCGCGGTTCAGTGCGGTAGAACCCCTCTTCCCAGTTTTCGAAAGCCTCCTCTTTGGCAATTGCCGAAAACGTGACGCCGCCGCCCAGATGGTTCGGCTGCTTGTGTGTCTCGATCTCAGCGGTTCGCGGCAGAGCGATGCGGTGCCGTGGCTGGAATTCGACGCGCAAGCTGTTGTACATGACGGTTCCAATCCCGATACCGCGCCGGTGTATTCGGCCCTTGAGAATCCTCCAGCCTTCGGCAACATGGCGGCAAAGCTGAGAGCATGAGGATGAGTAAGGTCATTTCCGCCGCATCGCGGCGTCGGTCGGCGCCGCGCAAGTCACCGATGGCGCTGACCGAGGCGCTGGTCGCCCGCACCTTGCGGGCGGTCGAGGACGCCGGGCCGACGCCGGGCATGGTCTACATGACCGATGCCGATTACGCGCGCATTCGCGACGAGGTGCTGGCCGGCGCGCCGGCCGGGCCGGTGAAGCTGTTCGCCTATGGTTCGCTGCTGTGGAAGCCGGCCGGCGAGGTCAGGGGTGGCGAACGGGCCGTGGCGACGGGCTGGCACCGTTCGTTTTGTTTTACGGTGCAACGCTTCAGGGGCACCGTCGAGCAGCCCGGCCTGATGATGGCGCTCGACCGCGGCGGCCAATGTCAGGGCATGGTGTTCGAGATCGCCGAGCCCGTGGCGGCCAATCTCGAAGCGCTGCTGCGCCGTGAGATGACCATCCTGCCGGCCGTCAACGTGCCGCGCTGGCTGCAGGTCAGGACGGGCGACGGCATGGGCCAAGCGCTTGGTTTCGTTGTCGATCCCGCCAATCCGCGCTATGCCGGCAAGCTCGAAAAGCGAGCGATAGCGGCGACCCTGGCCACGGCCGTCGGCCA
Organism: Mesorhizobium sp. M0991; assembly: GCF_040318915.1. NCBI lineage: Bacteria > Pseudomonadati > Pseudomonadota > Alphaproteobacteria > Hyphomicrobiales > Phyllobacteriaceae > Mesorhizobium > Mesorhizobium sp. M0991. Next base: position 221,045 of record NZ_JAMYNE010000003.1, on the reverse strand, counting down.
TTGGGGTTCAGGCGCCGAATATCTGTTCGAGACCATTCGCCATCTCGACGCGTGCGGCATCCGCGACCGCAATCTCTGGCAGCTGCAGGAGCTTGTGGCCGAGGAGATCGGTCGGGCGCCGCCGTCGGGCTTCATTCGTCCCTGAGCCAGACCAGCATCTCGCCGGGGTCGCGGTTGTCCCAGGCGAAATACGGCACGGCGGTGATTTTTGCTTCCTCGACCGCCGGCGGTTCGGTGCGGTAGAGCCCCTCTTCCCAGTTTTCCAAAGCCTCCTTTTTGGCAATCGCCGAAAGCGTGACGACACCGCCCAAAAGGTTCGGCTGCTGATGCGCCTCGATGTCGGCCGTTCGCGGCAGGGCGATGCGGTGCAGCTGGCTGGAATTGTCGGTCTCCTCGACGCAATAGATCAGCGGTCCGCGTGCCAGTGCGACACGGCCGATATCCTGCCGCACCTGCGGATTGGCGTAGAGGCGGTCGACGGCCATTTCGAGGTCGAGCTCGACGCGGTCGCCCTTGCGCCATTCGCGGCGGATCGCGGCATAGCCGTCGCTGGTGATAGCATCCAGATGGACATCGGCGCCATTGACCTTAAGCGCCGCCTTGCGGCACCAGGCCGGCAGCCGCAGATGCAAGGTGAACTCGGTCGGAGCTTCCGGTTCGACGGAGATCGAGACCGCGCCGTCCCAGGGATAGTTGCTGGTTTGGGTGAGCTCTATTTGCGTCCCGGCGATATCGAAACGAGCCGTGCCGTTTCCATAGAGATGGACGGCAAGTGCTGTGTCCGACAGGCCGTAGAAATAGCTGCCGATCGAGGCGACCATGCGGCCGACATTGGGCGGGCAGCACGGGCAGCGGTGCCATTTCCAGCGGTGGTGGGCGCCGCGGCTTTCGAGCGGATTTTCGTAGAAGAACAGCGAGCCGTCCAGCGACAGGCCGGAGATCGAGCCGTTGTAGAGGGCCCGCTCCATGATGTCGGCGTAGCGCGCATTGGGACCCATGCCGAGCATGCGGCTTGCCCAGAACACCAGGCCGACCGAAGCGCAGGTCTCGGCATAGGCGGTATCGTTGGGCAGGTCGTAATCGGCGGTGAAACCCTCATTGTGCGAGGACGGCCCGAGGCCGCCGGTGACGTAGAGGTTCTTGGTCATGAGATCGTCCCACAACCGGTCGAGCGCCACCCGCAGCGTGTCGTCGCCATATTCGGTGGCGATGTCGGCCATGCCCGAATAGAGGTACATCGCACGCACCGCGTGGCCGACGACCTTGTCCTGCTCGCGCACCGGCTTGTGCGACTGGTTGTATTCGTAGGTTTTGAAATGATAGGCCTTGGGGTCGGCGCCGCGGGCGCGCGCCTCCTCGTCGAAATAATGCGGCTGCTGGCCCCGCTGGTCGATGAGGTATCTGGCAAGCTCCATGTATTTGCGCTCGCCCGTCACCCGCGCCAGCTTGACCAGCGCCAGCTCGATCTCCTCATGGCCGCAATAGCCCTTCTTCTTGCCGGGCTCGGGACCGAACGTCTCGGCGATATGGTCGACATAGCGGCACATGATGTCGAGCAGCTTGCGCTTGCCCGTGGCCTGGTAATAGGCGACCGCGCCTTCGATCAGGTGGCCGGCGCAATAGAGCTCGTGGCAATCGCGCAGATTGGTCCAGCGCAGGCCGGGCTGGATGCGCTGGTACCAGCTCGACAGATAGCCGTCGGGCTGCTGCAGCTTGCCGTACATGTCGATGACGGCGTCGATCTTCTTCTCGAGCTCGTCGTTGCGGCGGCGGTAGAGCGAATAGGCGGCGGTCTCGATGGTCTTGCCCCAGTCCGAGTCCCAGAACATCTGCGTGGTCACCGTCGATCCGGTGAACTCGTTGCCGGCGGTTGCCGCCTCGTCCGGTGAGGGTGAGTGGAACGGAATGACGACGCCGGGCGATGGCCGGTCCGGGTCGATCTGCTCGAGCATGCGCGCCTCGACGCAGCGGTCGTAGAGGATGCCGGCGGTTTTGCTCGCGACTGCATCGACGCGGTCGCCCCAAAAGCCGCGCACATCGACCTGCGGCACCGGCAGCGGGCGGAAGGCGAGTTTCGGCTTGGCGCCCTGACTGGCGGATTGCGATGCGGTCATCAATTTACTCCGGTTCGATTTCTTGTGGTCACTTGACGGCCCCTGCCATCAGGCCGCGGATGTAGAAGCGCTGCAGCAGCAGGAAGAGCACCAGGCACGGTACCATCATGACGGTGACGCCGGCCTGCACGGCGCCCCAGTCGATGGCGCCGAAGCGGCCGGACTGCAGTGCGGTCATCATGATCGGCAGCGTGAATTTCGACTGGTCGGTCATCAGCACCAGGGCTGCCAAAAACTCGTTCCAGGCGCCGAGGAAGGCAAACAGCGCGATGGTGACGATGCCCGGCCAGACCAGCGGCAGCATCACCCTGAGCAGCATGGTGACATTGTTGGCGCCGTCCATGCGCGCGGCCTCCTCGATCTCGCGCGGCACCGCGTCGAAGGCGTTGCGCATCATGAAGATCGAGAACGGCAGCTGCAGCGTGACGTAGACGCAGACCAGCCCGGTCAGTGTGTTGTGCAGGCCGATTTTTGTCAGCACCAGGAAGATCGGCGTCAGGATCGACTGGAACGGGATCATGATCGTCGACAGGATGACGACGAACAGCAGGTTCTTCAGCGGAAAGCGGAAGCGCGAAAAACCGTAGCCGGCGAGCACGCTGACGATCACCGACAGCACCACCGTCATCACCGAGACATAGATGCTGTTTTGCGCCGGCAGCCACAGGCCATCGCCGAAGGTGTTGAGCGTGGCGTAGTTCTCAAGCGAAAACCCAGTCGTCGGCCAGGGCGGCAGCGGCGGCTGGCGCGCCTCCTGCGCCGGCTTGAAGGCCGAAAGCACAGTCCAGGCGATCGGCGCCAGGAACAGAATGGATGCGGTGATGCCGGTCGCATGCTCGGCGATCTGCATGCCGATGCGGCGTTTGCGGCTCCTTGCCTGCGCCATCAGTCGACCCCCTCTGGCTGGCGCAGCAGCCGCAGCTGGATGAGGCTGAGCGCCACCAGGATGACCAGCAGGATCATCGAAAGGGCCGCGCCGTAGCCGAGCTTGAACGACACGAAGGACTGGTTGAAGATCCAGTAGACGGCGGTCAGCGTCTGGTTGCGCGGGCCGCCGCGCAGGATGATGTAGAACTGGTCGAAGGCGAGGATCGAGCCGGCCACCGACAGGATCAGCGCCAGCGCCAGCGTGCGGCGCATCAGCGGCAAGGTGATGGCGCGGAAACGCGCGAATGGCCCTGCCCCGTCGATCATCGCCGCCTCTTGCAGATCCGGCGGGATCGACTGCAGCCCGGTCATCAGGATGATCATGGTGAAGCCCGCCACCTTCCACACCACCATGGCGATGATCGACCAGAAGGCCGGTTGGAAGGTCGCCAGCAGGTTGAATTTCTTCTCGGTCAGGCCGAGGTCGAAAGCGGCCGGGCTGAACAGGCCGGAATCGACGTTGAGCAGCCACGACCACAAAAGGCTCGCCGAGGCGAAGCCGATGACGGCCGGCATGAAGAAGGAGGTGCGGTAGAAGCCGGTCAGCTGCCGCGGCCTTTCGATGAACAGCGCCAGCGGAAAGGCGACGGCAAAGATCGCGATCGTCACCACCACCGTGTAGTAGCCGGTGAACTTCAGCGCGTTCCAGAAACGCGTATCGCGCAGGATCGCCCAATAATTGTCGAGGCCGACAAAGCTATGCGCGCCCATCAGCGGCCAGTTGTGCAGCGACATCCAGGCGGTCATGCAAAGCGGCACAATGAAGAAGACGACGACAAGAGCGACGGCCGGCGCGACATAGAGCAGGCCGATCCACTGCCGGCGCCCGGCGCCGACGAGTTTTCTGGGGCGCGCCGGGGCGGAGATTGCTGTGATGGTGGTCATGCGGGTCTTCCATTGGTGGGACGTCCCCCTCCCCCTTGAGGGGAGGGTCCGGCCGAAGGCCGGGGTGGGGTCGCCTGCGAAGTGCTCCAACAGAAAAGAAAGCGTCGAGCACTGCCGCAACGACCCCACCCGGACCTTCGGTCCGACCTCCCCTCGAGGGGGAGGTGGCGCTTTACTTCTGCGGCGCCGAATCGATGATCGACTGCATGGTCTCCTGCGCATTGGCGATGGCGCCGTCGACGTCTTCGCCGAAGAAGACCTCGTTCATCATCTGGTTCCACGGACCGTTGGCCGAGTTGATCAGGTCGTTGAACACCACCGAATAGGGCGTGCGGCCCTTGCCCATGGCTTCGGCGGCGACCTTGTAGCGCGGGTCGAGGTCCTTCAACGCCTCATTGGCGATGTCGCCTCGCACCGGCAGGCTGCCGTATTTCGCCAGGATGGTCTGGCCTTCGAGCGAATAAGCGAAGTCGAGGAACTCCTTCACCACCGCGACCTTGGTGGTGCCTTTGGTGACGACGAAATTATCGCCGCCGGCAAACGACGACCAGCCGCCATCCTTGCCCGGCAGGAAGGTGATGCCGTAGTCGATATCGGGATATTGCGTGTTGAGCGCGCCGATGGCGAAAGCGCCGGAGGGCGAGATGCCGATATTGCCGGTGGCGAAGGCGGCAAAGAAGTTGGAGCCGGTGTCGGTCTGCGCGCCTGAAGGCACCAGGTCCTTCTTGACCATCGAACGGTAGAGGTCGATGGCGCCGCGCATCTGCGGCGTGTCCAGCGTCGCCTTCGAGCCGTCCTCCGTCAGGATGTCGCCGCCCGAGGCCCAGATCAGCGGCGTGAAGGTGAAGATGTTGCAGCCGCCGCAATTGCCGGAGAAATAGAAGCCCTTGATGTCGCCGCCGAGCGCGTTGACCTTTTCGGCATCGGCTTCGATCTCGGCCCAGTTGGTCGGGCCTTTTTCAGGGTCGAGGCCGGCCTGTTTGAACAACTTCTTGTTCCAGATCAGCACCGAGCTATCGGCCGAGAACGGCAGCCCGTAGATGCGGCCCTTATAGGTGCCGGTCTTGACATGCGCCGGCGACAGGCTGGCGAAATAAGGCAGCGATTTCGCCCAGTCGGTGATGTCCTCCAGCTGGCCTGCGGCGGCGAAGGACGGCGTGTAGATCAGGTCGAGCGACAGCGCGTCGGGCGCCGTGCCGCCGGCGGCGGCCGCACCGTATTTCGGGATGATTTCGGCGTTGGGGATGATGTCGAGCTTGATCTGGTTCTGATGCCCCTTGTTGAAGGCATCGACGATGCGCGGCATGAAGTTCGAGCCGTCGGCGCGAACCCAGATGTTGGCGGTGTCGGCGGCGGCCGAGCCGGCTGTTGCCAGCGTGCCCAGAATGCTCGCGGCGATGGCGAGCCCGGTAATGGTGGTTCTCATGCTTCTCCTCCACATGGTTCTAATTTAGCCGCGCCCCCAAGCAGGTGACTATCGACACGGCCCGTTTCGTTCAGCCGTCCGGCGGACGGCCGCATGACTGACGCACCACCAGCCGGCACGGCAGTTTTCTGATGCCCGGCAAAGCGGGTTCGCCGCCGACGAGCGAAAGCAGGGCAAGGCCGGCCTCGCGGCCAAGTGCTGCGAGATTCATATCGACCGAGGTCAGCGGCGGGCGGGTCGCCTCGGCGACGATCTGCCAATTGTCGAAGCCGATGACGCCGACCTCGTCCGGCACGCCGATACCGCGCTCGCGCAAAGCGTCGATGACGCCGCGCGCGATCTGGTCGTTGCCGCAAAACACCGCATCGGGCTTTTCGCCCGTGCCGTCGTCGCCGTCGAACAGTTTTCTGACCGCCTCATGCCCCCAGGCTTCCGACCACGGGCCGAGCAGCGGCTCCATGACGGGCAGGCCGTTCTCGGCCAGCACCTCGCGATAGGCCTGCGCCCGCGCGTGCACCACGGCAAAACTTGCGGGACCGCTGACATGGGCGATGCGCCGCCGCCCGAGGCGGCAAAAGTGCTCGACCGCCAGCCGCGCCCCGCCGGCATCGTCGGATACGAACGCGATGGCGTTGGGATCGGGCTCGGTGAAGGCGTAGATCGCCGGAATGCCGAGATTGGCGAGGTCGACCGGCAGATGGCGGTCGATGCGCTTGCCGGTGGCGATGATGCCGTCGACGCGCTTGTCGAGCATGGCATCGACATGCAGCTGGGCAAGGCGCGGGTCGTCCTCGACATTGCACAGGAACACCGAGACGCCGGCATCGACCAGCGCATCGGAAACGCCGGCCATCAGCGGCAGCGAAAAGCGGCCATAGGTGTCGTTGGTCAACAGCCCGACGGTAAAGGAGCGCCGCCGCAGCAGGCTCTGCGCCAGGCTGTTCGGGCGAAAGCCAAGCCGCTGCGCCGTCTCGCGAATACGGGTCCGCGTCTCGGCCGTCATCCGCCCTTGCCCGTTCAGCGCTTTTGACGCCGTGGCGACGCTGACGCCGGCAATGGCGGCCACCTCGCGCAAGGTGACCGGCTGTTTGGCGGGCGTTGGCTGCGCATCGGACGCCATGATTTGGATTTCGATCCTCCCATTGAGAAAAGCTTTTCTCTTATGGCCCCTGCGGGTGCTGAATGGTGGGGTCAGCGGCTGCGGGGCGATTTGGGAAAAGGTTTTCTCAGAGGGAGATTAGGACGAAGGATGTGGGGATGGCAAGGGGGAATGGCCTGGTTGTTCGGGCAGGCAACTGCGAATGTCTGCCCTAGGTCCACGACGGGCACCGCGATCGAATAATCGCGGTGCCGAAGTCTACCCGCAGAGCTAGCAGTTCTCAGTCTGTGGATCGCACGCCTTGTTTTTCTGTTTCTGTGGCTTGGGCTTGACCGCCTGCTCGGGCTCGGCCTGCTGCTGCTCGGCCGCTGGCTGCTCCTTGGCCTTCCGCTTCTCAGGCTTGGCAGCCTGCTCCGGCTCAGCCTGCTGCTGCTCGGCAGCGGGCTGCTTCTTGGCCTTCCGCTTCTCAGGCGTGGCCGTCTGTTCGGGCTCGGCCTGCTGCTGCTCGGCGGCGGGCTGCTTCTTGGTCTTCGGTTTCTTAGGCTTGGCCGCCTGTTCCGGCTCGGCCTGCTGCTGCTCGGCGGCGGGCTGCTTCTTGGTCTTCGGCTTCTCAGGCTTGGCCGTCTGTTCGGGCTCAGCCTGCTGCTGTTCCGTGGCGGGCTGCTTCTTGGTCTTCGGCTTCTCAGGCTTGGCCGCCTGCTCGGGCTCAGCCTGCTGCTGCCCGGCGGCGGGCTGCTCCTTGGCCGTCGGCTTCTCAGGCTTGGCGGTCTTTTCCGGCTCGGCCTGTTCGCTCGTTGCTGCGCCTTCGGTCGGCTTCGATTTGCGGCCAGCCTGAACCTGCTTCACCTCCTCGATGTCTTTGAGCTTAGCTGGTTTGGCATTGGCATCGGCTTTCACCTCACCTTGAAAGACCGTGACCGTATCGTTTTCCAATTTGCCGGACTGCTCGGGCGCGTCGGTCTTGCTGACCTTGACGGCAGTCACCTCCTGGTTCGTCTCCTTCTCGATCACATCAACATCAATGACTTTGTTGATCACCACATTGTTCTGGATCGTCACGTCGCCGGCCGGCTCGGCCGCCTCGACGATGCGCACAAACTCCGGCTCATCCCGGATAACGACGGTAGAAATGTCCGCAGCAAGGAATTCGCGGGTGGGGACCACAACCCAGTAATAATCCGGCGTCGTGTCGAAGGTCACCTCGATTGAAATCAAATCCGGATCGCGGCGCGGCGGCAGCGGAGCCCAAATCATGTGCTCCCTGTCACGACGCCAACTCACCCATGCCGGCGCCCAACGGGTGCCCGGAACCCAGTACCAGCCGATATCGTCGGCATAGCCCCACCGGCCGTAATGGTACGTCGCCCAGCCGAATGGCTCGTCGGATATCCACAGCCAGCCATACTGCTCGGTATAGGCCCAGTGTCCAACGGTATACGGACGCCAACCGTCAGGTACATCAACCGGCACGAAAACGGTCGCTCCGTGATACGAGACCCAATCACCATAGGAAGACAGGTCTTCGTAGAATGTGCTGATCGAAACGGTGGTGGCAGCCCTTGCCTCGGACACAAGCGACAACGGCATGATCGGGTTGGGAATTTGGACGACCGTGAGCAGACAGGCGGTTACGCCGCCGAGCATCAGTCGCACCGCAATTTGGGCAAGGACGCGTTTCATCGTAATCTTCCTCCGAAACAGATCGCCCTTCATCCTACAAACCCGCCGGCTGCCGGATTGTTCCACTTTGCTGACGTTACCCGCATCCCCTCCGGCAACGGCTTGGCATCGCACCATGATACCAAATATCAGAGTTGCTTCATGAGGGCGGTGACCGTCACAAATGCGCGGCGAAGGCGCGGCGATAGGTCGTTGGTCAGCGGGCCCGACGGTAAAGGAGCCGCCGCAACAGGCTCTGCGCCAGGCTGTTCGGGCGAAAACCCAGCCGCTGCGCCGTCTCACGAATCCGCTCGCGCGTCTCGGCAGTCATCCGCCCCTGCCCGTTAAGCGCTTTTGAGGCGGTTGCAACGCTGACGCCGGCAACGGAGAGGCCAGTAGCGTGTCGATTTGGGTGGTTGGCGACGCTTGAAGGACTGAGAAAAGGTTTTCCCAGAGGAGGTTAAGATGCGAATGCTGGGAATGCAAGCGGGTATAGTGGGGTGGGTGAGGCGAGCAGCGGTTACCAGTCAACGACCGCCTTGCGCCCAAGAACAGACGCTCGCGGCCAGCGCGGAGTTTGAAAACCCTCAAGCAGCGGGCGATTAGTCGCTTGACTGATAGGATGATGGCAACCCAGTTGTGGTAGTAGACTTAGGTAAGTTAATCACACGTCTCCAATGCTTTGAAATACGCAGTTGTGAAAAGGGGTTCCTCCAAGGCGGGCCCAGGTCGGGAGTTAGCGCACATGGAAGTCATGGATGCCGCGCTTAGGGCCGAGGACGACAAGGGAAATCGCGATCCAGCGGCTGCGCTTAGATCTAGCCCTCTCCGCATCGGTATCTCTACGCGCGCGCTTTTTGACTTGGAGGAAGAGCATCGCATATTCGAGGAGTACGGCGTCAAGGCTTATGCCGCTATGCAGCTCGAACGGGAGGGAGTCATCCTCGGCAGGGGCGCCGGCTTCGAGGTGGTCGAGCGGTTACTCGCGCTGAACGATCCCGGCGCGGCGCCTTATGTCGAGGTGATCCTCTTGTCGCAGAATTCGCCAGACCTCTCGCTCCGGGCCTTCAAGTCGATCGATCACCACGGGCTTGTCGTTAAGACGGGTAGTTTTACTAGCGGGCGGTCGCTTGCGCCCTTTGTACCGGCGTGGGGCTCCACCTCCTGCCGAACGGATGCAGGCTCAATACGATGCAGCGACTGGGCGTCGCTCGTGCCCGCCCCGACGGCGGCGGCGTGGTCTACGATGACGTAGGACCCACCGGGCTTCAGCCGCTCATAGACCGCTCGATTGAACTGGGCCGCCGTCGCGCCCCTGGCCTGAATCAGCGCGGTGTGGAGATCGTGGTAGAACAGGTGCAACCACAGGACATCCGCTGGCTGCGTGACCTCCGGCATCGCCACGAGGTCCGCCGAGACGGCCTCGACGTTCCCTCGGCCCGGCTCCTTCGAGAGCGTCTGGATGCGGCCGACCGGATCGTTCTTGAAGTGGGCGACCTCGGCCGGCACGAAGCTGTAGACCCGCCCCTCTGGTCCGACGATGTCGGAGAAGAGGCGCGTCCAGTCTCCGTCGCCAGGGTACACGTCGATGACGGTGGAGCCCGCATCGATGCGGGCGAACCGGATCAACTCGGATAGCTTGGATTGGTCGTACATCGGAATCTCCCTTACGGTTAGGCATTCGACGAGCGGGCGGCGTGCGAGGCGGGCAATCCACGGCTGATCCACCGTCTACCCCGAGCCGATGGCCGCAGAGGGCCAGCGCTACGCGAGCCCGGACGCGTCCATCTGCGAGGCCCGGGCCAGTGCTTGCGTGTCGACATATTCCCGGATGTTGGTCAGCCTACCATCCCGGACCGTGATGGCGAAGATCCAGTCGTCCTCGAACGTCCTGTTCGTAGCTTTGATCTTTCCCCTCGCGAAGCCGACGACGAGGACCCGGTCTCCTTGCGCTACGAACTCCCGGGGTTCCGTGGACGTTTCTATCGACTTGGATGCCGTCTCAAGCAAATCCGCCATCCCGGCGTGTCCGTGGCGCGTTCCGGCCAGCGGCCAGTCCTCGCCCGGGATGATCCACTCGATGTCTTCGGCGGCCAGCGCCAGCAGAGCCTCCCTGTCGCCGCGGCCGATCGCGGCGAAGAAGTCCTTCACCGTCTGGATGTTCTTCTCAATGCTCATGGAACTTCTCCATTTCGCACGGATCGCATCGTGCTCGATCCGATCCGTGCATCGTGGCCCTGCCGGTTGGCACGTCGTGTTCATCAGTCGAACTTGACCAAGTCCTTGAAGATCAGTTGACCCCAGCTATTTCCGCGCGCCTGGACTAGCAATCCGCCTTCCGAAAGCCCGCCAAGTTTGATCGGCGCGAAACCGAGCTTTTCCGCGAGCGCACCAATCTCCGCTGCGGCAGCGTCATCGTCGCTCGCCAGGAACACGACTCTCCTGCCACCATGCACGGCCGGGTCTTGGTCAAGGGTGGCAGCGATCAAATGGTTGAAGCCCTTGACCAGTCTTGCGCCAGTGAAGGCCTGTGCGACGAACTTGGACGAAGGCTGTCCTCCCAGTTCCTCAGGGGGCACGCCGTAGGCATTGGTCACATCGATGATCGTCTTGCCCTGCCAGCTGGGGAGCGCCTTCGCGACATCCGGGTGCGCTTCGAAACGGACCGCCAAAAAGATGATGTCCGCCTTGACCGCTTCCGCCAGTGTTTTGGGGATGATCGTGGGTCCGATCGCGGCCGCGTCGGATGCAAAGCTTTCCGGGTCGCGCGTGGTTGCCACGGACACTTCGATGCCCTTGCGGGCAAACGCCTTGGCGAGAGCGTGACCGATCTTGCCGAAGCCGATAAGTGCGTAACTCATAATGCTTCTCCGATCCTGTGTTAACGCCGGGTCAGACCTGCGCCATGCCTCCATCGACCGCCAGATCCACGCCGGTGATGTAAGAACTTTCATCTGAGGCGAGGAAGGTGACGGCAGCCGCAATTTCCTCTGGCTTTCCCCTGCGACCCATTGGGATCTGTGACGCAAACTGGGCGGCCGCTTGCTCGGCTTGCTCGGGGGTAAGGCCTGTCGTTGTCTCTAAGGCGGGGGTCTCGATTGGCCCGGGGCTCATCGCGTTCACGCGGATTTTGCGGTCTTTCAGCTCCAGTGTCCAAGCGCGCGCAAAGTTGCGCACAGCAGCCTTACTCGCGGCGTAGGTGCTAAACCCTGGAACCCCCAACACGTTCGACACTGAAGAGTTCAGGATAATCGAACCGCCGTCTTTGAAGAGAGGAAGGGCCTTCTGCACCGTAAAGAACAGACCCTTCACGTTCACATCGAAGGTCTGGTCAAAATGGGCCTCAGTAGCGACCGCGAGCGGTGCGATTGTCCCTGCGCCCGCGTTCGCGAAGAGAATGTCGATGTGACCATGTTTCTCTTTCACGATGGCATAGAGGTGGTCCAGATCTTCCAAGCGCGACACGTCGCCGACGACCGCCGTAACGTTTCTCGTAATGAAGGCTGCGGCCTCCTTCAGCTCTTTCTCTCTTCGCCCGGTGATCACGACGTGCGCACCTTCTTCCACGAAGCGCTTGGCTGTCGCTAACCCGATCCCGCTGCTTCCGCCCGTGATGACTGCGATTTTACCTTCGAGTGCTTTCATAATCTTTTGTCTTTCGCTGATTGGCTGTACGGTGAGGTTTCATCGAGATCCTCAAAATGGGTTCGCCGAAGTCAGGCGGTGAGTGCGGAATCGCGCACATCGGTGGTGCGAAAATGATCCAGCTACTACAGATCAGTGTGTTAGAATGGGCTTGGAAGGCGCACCGCGCGGTGCCGGATTGCACCATGATCGACTGGGATGACATTCGCTACTTTCTTGCCGTCGCGCGCGGAGGCTCGGTGCGGGCTGCCGCCAAGCGCCTCGGCGTCAACCACGCGACGGTGCTGCGACGCATCGCCCAGCTCGAGGACCGCCTCGGGGCGCAGATGTTCGAAAAGCTGCCTTCGGGCTACCGCCTGACGGCTGCGGGCGAGGAGGTCCTCGAGCTCGCGAACCAGATGGAAGCGTCGTCGCACCAGCTGGAGACGCGCGTCTTCGGGCGCGACCAGAGCGTGCGCGGGCTTCTGCGGGTGACGTTGGCTCCGTCCCTCGCGACACACCTGCTCATCGCGGACTTCGCCGATTTCGCGCGTCTGCATCCGGACATCGAGATGGAGATCTTGTCGTCCGGCGAGCTCGCAAATCTGACCAACCGAGAGGCCGACGTCGCCATCCGCGTCGTCTACGACCGCAAAACCCTGCCGCTCAATCTTCACGGCCAGAAGGGACCGGAGCTGTTCGGCGGCGTCTACATGTCCTGCGATCGACTAGCCGCATGGCGTGCGGGCGCGCCTGATCCCATCCGGTGGATCGTCATAAGCATTCATGGAATTCCGGAATGGGCCAGCGAGGGTGAGGTTCGCACCACGAGGATCCCATTCAGGACCACGGACGGCGAGGCGCAGATCGCTGCTGTACGGCAAGGGCTCGGGATGACGACACTGCCGTGCTTCATTGGCGATGCCGACCCCCTACTGGTGAGGGTGCCGGGCACCGATCTGCACATGTACGGAACGCTCTGGCTTCTCACACAGGGTGAAACACGCAAGACGAAGCGCGTGCGGCTCTTCACGGAGTTCGTATCCCGCAGGCTCGCCGCGTACGCTCCGCTTCTCGGAGGGCTGTCCATATCGCGCGAGGCGACGGTGCAGCTGTCGCCGGCTAGATGACCGAATGGCGGCTTCTAGGAGCAAGGAAACTTTGGCACGAATGACCGAATGTAAGGCGCATTGCTGCCATTCGAGAAGCGGACAATGAAGGTCGCCAAGTGGTCAAAAGTGGCCGTTCCAACTCACCCACCAACACGCCGGCGGCGCCTCACTGCTTAAAGCAGTTCTCGCGGTGCCACTGCAAGAAACGAGGATGCGGGCGCTCAGACTGTCGGCGAGGCGGAAGTGCACGGCGAGTCTTGTTTGCGAACGCCTGCACGCTGTCGAGGTCATTAACCTGTCGCGAGATCAGGATTTCCAGATCGTCGGATAGGCTGATCAATCCGCGATCGAACATCCAATGCGCTGTACCGGACAGTGCGATCCCATTGTTGACAATATCGGGACCGTTCGCTTCAACCGGTCGAATATGCGCCGCGGAAACCTCTGCTCGGCCGCCGCCATTTATCAACTTGAGTCCCGTAATCGCGCAGCGTTCGTCATAGGCGCGCAAGACGATGCGGCGGAAAATACGATCTCGTACGATTCGTGACCCAATGTAACTCACGCGGTCACGGCTCTGCTCGAACTCGAACGGCGCTGGCTCATCCTGAAAGCCAAGCGACGTGCCGCTCTCATCAACGCGCGGCAGCAATAACTCATTACTGTCCAAGCCGAGATCGATAATGCGGTTGAAGTCGGTTGGACTGATTGGCCGGACCGCCGATTGGGCGCGACCGGAAATCCGCCCTTCGTCGTTAAGTACACTCTTCTCAACGATGCCATTCGCGCCGTTAAACGGAACAGGATTGACGAAATCGAGGTAGGTTCCGGGCTCGATCAGAGCGAGGTACATATCAGGCTTCGCAGGATCGGGGATGACCTGTTGGACTTTGGCTACGGCGAAATAGCCGCGGCTCTCTTCTACCTTGCTGGGCTCATAGTAGATGATCCAGTCGCCGACGCATGCTTCAACCCGGCGCAGATATTGGCTAGGAAACTGGTATTGCTCAGCCGGGTGGTCTTTGTAGATCGAATCTGACCGGTGAATGAAGACCCCGAACCCCATGATCTTTCTACAATTTGTTCTTTGGAGATGCCTGCCCCAGGTAATATCATCCGACCTTGGGAGCTTAGTCCAGGTCGGAGAAGCTTTTCCCCACCTATCGGTCTTTGGAAGCTAATGGGGAACGCCCCTCCCCATGACAGAACGCGGCTCTAATTCACCGGGCCTGTCGCAAAAGCCCCGTCCCATCCGTCCCCCGACAGAAACGACCCCCCATGAGAAAACTCATCATCAGCGAATTCATCAGCGTCGATGGCATTGCCGAGGTCGAGAAGCTGCCGGGCGTGACCTGGAACGATGAAATGCAAAAAGTTCAAGGATGACGAGCTGGCCGACAGCGGCGCCATGCTTTTGTGCGCACGACCTATGAGATTTTTGCCGGCTCGTGGCCTAAGGAGACCGGAGACTTCGCCGACCGGTTCAACGCGCTGCCGAAATATGTCGCGTCGACGAGTTTGACGCCGCGTGGATCGGGGCGTCTCCGGCGATTGATGCGATCGAGTTCGCAGCCACCAGGCGGAAGGCGCCCTTTCTTGCTGCTGCGGTAGGAAGACTTCGTGATTCAGCCACCAACCCAAATTGCTGGATTTGGCAGCCCAGGAAGTATAGGCTTGGTTTTTGGTTCAGCGATGGAACAGAGACTAGCCGCAATTCTGGCTGCCGATATGGCGGGCTACAGTCGGCTAATGGAGGCCGACGAATCCGGCACGCTCGCACGCCTTCGCACCCATCGCATAGAACTGGTCGATCCCGCCATCGCGAAGAACAAGGGCCGGATCATCAAGACCACCGGAGACGGCATGCTCGTTGAGTTCCAGAGCGTGACCGATGCCGTGAAATGCGCCGTGGAAATCCAACAGCGCATGAAACGGCGCAATTCGGATGTGCCGCAAGAACGGCGCATCGAATTCAGGATCGGCATAAATCTCGGCGACATCATTTTCGACGATGATGATATTTTCGGCGACGGCGTCAATATTGCCTCGCGCATCGAGCAACTCGCCGACGTCGGCGGCATCTGCGTGACCGCAGCGGTGGCGACCCAAATTGCCGACCGTCTCGAAATTGCCATGGAGGACCTGGGCGAGAAGACGTTAAAGAACATCAGCCGCCCGGTTCGCCTCTATCGCGTTGGGTTTGACAGTCCTGTCCTGCCACAAGTCGAGGCAAAGCGATCCATCTCGAAACCTTCGATAGTGGTGCTGCCATTCAGCAACATGAGCGGCGACCCCGAGCAGGAATTTTTCGCGGACGGACTGACGGAGGACATCATCACGGAACTGTCCCGCCACCATGAGCTGTTCGTCATCTCGCGCAATTCCGCCTTCGTCTACAAGAACCGCGCCGTGAATGTGCGCGAGGTGGCCGAAAAACTCGACGTCCAATACCTGGTGGAGGGAAGCGTCCGCAAGATCGGCGACAGGGTGCGCGTGACGGTTCAGCTCATCGACACGGCGAATGACGCTCATATCTGGGCAGACAAATATGACCGGAAGCTGGACGACATATTCGCGATTCAGGATGAGGTGACCGCGGCGATCGCAGCCACGCTGCCCGGTCGTGTCGAGGCGGCTCAGCGGGACCAGCTCGCGCGGGCGAAACCTGCAAATATGGCCGCGTATGAATGTGTGCTTGCTGCCAAGG
The DNA here is from genome assembly GCF_040318915.1 of Mesorhizobium sp. M0991. Lineage (NCBI taxonomy): Bacteria > Pseudomonadati > Pseudomonadota > Alphaproteobacteria > Hyphomicrobiales > Phyllobacteriaceae > Mesorhizobium > Mesorhizobium sp. M0991. The sequence goes on along the minus strand of NZ_JAMYNE010000003.1, from coordinate 205,492 downwards.
TGCTGCATCACCGAAGCACGATTGCGGATAATGAACGCGCGCAAACCTTGATAGAGAGGGCCGTCGCGCTCGACCCCGATTATGCCCATGCCCATGCCTGGCGGGCCTGCATTCTTGGCCAGGCCTGGGTCCATAACTGGTGCGAAGACAGGGATGCCGTCTGGAACAACATTAAGGCAGCGCTGGACAGGGCGCTGGCGCTGGACAACAACGATGCCGATGTCCACCGCATCCTCGCCGCAGTGAACGTGAACAACAATGAGCTGACCACAGCGCGCTACCATCAAGAGCGGGCGCTGGCCCTCAATCCCAATTACGACCTCGTGGTGGTGCAGCAAGGCGAGTTATTGACGTGGCTGGGGAGGCCGGAAGAGGGAATTGAATGGATCCGCAAGGCAATGCAGTTGAACCCGCACCACCCGGAGAGGTTCTGGAGCCATCTGGGAAAGGCGCATTTCGCCGCGCGCCAGTATGGCGAGGCGATCGAAGCTTTCATGCATCTGTCAACCATGGACTCGGTTCAGCACGCTTTCGCCGCTGCCTGCTACGGCTGGCTCGGCGACGAAATCGCGGCCGCGGCGCATCTAGGCAAGATCAGAACGCTCGATCCCCAATTCGACCTCGATTCATTTATCGCCACCCTGCACTATGCCCAGGAGTCTGATGTGCAGCACGTCCGCGAAGGACTGCTGAAAGCCGGTATTGCCCACCTGTAGGCAGCCGGTAACTACGAACCAGATCCAATCGGGGACAGGCAAAAAAGACCGGCCTCCGATACGGACCTTGTGGCATGACTGAACGACGGGCAGGCCGGAGAAGCTTCTCCCACGGTATCGGTCTTTGGAAGCGAACAGGGGAAAGCCCTGCCCCTGAAAAAGCGCCGCGCTAGTTGATGGCGCAGTTCGCACAAGACCCGCGCCCGCCTCCGGCAGAAAGGAACCCGCCATGCGAAAACTCATCGTCACCGAATTCATCAGCGTCGATGGGATCGCCGAGGTCGAGAAGCTGCCGAGCGTCGCCTGGAACGACGAGATGCAAAAATTCAAGGACGACGAGCTTGCCGATAGCGGCGCCATGCTTTTGGGGCGCACGACCTATGAGATCTTTGCCGGCTCGTGGCCCAAGGAGACCGGAGATTTTGCCGACCGCTTCAACGCACTGCCGAAATATGTCGCCTCGACCAGCTTGACGGCGCTCGACTGGCAGCCGGCAGAGCTGCTGACTGGCGCCTTGCCGGACGCGGTCAGAGGGATGAAGCAAGGCAGCGGCGGCAACATCTATGTGCATGGCAGCCTCAGCGTCGCGCAGGAATTGCTGCGCCACGGCCTTGTCGACCGCATCAGGCTGCTCAGCTACCCCGGTGCCGTCGGCCAGGGCAAGCTGCTGTTCCCGCCCGGCGCGCAATTGCCGCTCGAGCTGATTTCGGCCAGGCAATTCAGCAACGGCGTGGTGGCGCTGGAATATGCGGCTGGAATGGGCAAGCCGTGATGAAGGCTAATCTCCCCCCTTGAGGGGGAGATGGCCGGCAGGCCAGAGGGGGGCGGTTCGACCGGGCGCGGCCTGCCTCTTGCGTCGGTGGGGGTTGGCGCATTACGCGAGACGACCCCCTCTGGCCTGCCGGCCATCTCCCCCTCAAGGGGGGAGATTGGCAGCTTCGGCCAAGGGCGCCTCGCCCAAATCTACCGCCCCCGCCCGCCTGCCTCCACCTTCTGCACGGCCGCAATCAGCATCTCGACAAACCTCATCACCTTGGGCGGGCGGAAGCGGGCGGCGGGGTAGACTGTGTAGATGCCGCCGGAGGGCAGCCGCCACTCGGGCAGGATCTGCACCAGCCGCCCGGCGGCCAGCTCGTCCCGCACCAAAAAGTCCGGCAGCACCGACAGGCCGGCGCCGGCGCGGACCGCCGCCAGCACTGCCGGCGTCGCGTCGATCGCAATCGTTGCCTGCATGCGCACGGCCTGCTCGTCATCGCCGCGCGAAAATTGCCATAGCAGCGGTTCGCGCAGCGCCATGTTGGCGACGAAGGGCAGCCCGGCAAGATCTTGCGGTTCGCCGGCGGTGAACCGGCCTGCAAAGCCGGCGCCGCATACCATGAATTGTTGGAAGGTGCCGATGCGCCGCGCCTGCAGGCTGGAATCGGCCAGCCAGCCGACGCGGATGGCCACGTCGATGTGGCCGGAAACCAGGTCGATCGTCTCGTCGCCCAGCGTCAGCTCCACCCGGCAGGCGGGATAGCGCGCGCTGAAGGCGGCGACCACCGGCACCACCGCCGACGTGCCGTAGTCGTTAGACGCGGCGATGCGCAGCGTGCCGGTCGGCTCGGCGGCGGCCTGCGCGAGCTCGTCGAAGGCATCCTCGGCCTGCTGCAGGACCTGCAGGCAGCGGGCATGGAATGTCCGGCCGGCCTCGGTCGGATGGACGCGCCGCGTCGTGCGGATCAGCAGCGTCGTTCCGACATCGCGCTCCAGCCGAGCTACCTGCTGGCTGACGACCGCCTTGGTGATGCCCAGCCGCTCGGCGGCCCGCGTGAACGATCCGGCATCGACCACCGCTGCGAAATAGGCCAGACGGTTCAGGTTCATGCTTCGCTCATGGCAGGTGCAGCTCATTGTCAGGCAATGGCATACATTACGTCTATTTTGTCGGCCTTCAATACGCATTCCGCTTTTGCAATCTTGCGGGCATCGAGGCTGCGCGCCGCCGAGTTCCGCATTCCCAGGAGACATCCATGTTCACACGGAGAGCCATCATGAAAACCACCCTCGCCGCCGGCGCTGCCGCGGTCTTTGCTCCCGCCGGGCTCGGCCATGCGGCCGGCGGGCTTTCCTGGAAGCATTTTCCCGCTGGGCAAAACGGCTTCTTTCGCGCCCCGGTGCTGGTCTCCGGCGCCGCCGAAGCCGTGCTGATCGATGGCGGTTTCACCTACCCCGACGGCCGGGCCGTGGCCGAGGCGATCAAGGCGACGGGCAAGACGCTCACCACCATCTATGTCAGCCAGTCCGACCCGGACTATTATTTCGGCCTCAAGCCGATCAGGCAGGCGTTCCCGCAGGCACGGGTGATCGCCGCGGCCGAGACGGTGGCCGCCATCAACGGCAATGTCGAAAAGAAGCTTGCCGTCTGGGGGCCGCAGCTGAAGGAGAATGGCCCGCAGGCGCTGGCCGATGTCGTCATCCCCGAAGCGTTCGACGGCAAGGCGCTCAGCGTCGATGGCGAGAGCATCGAGATCGTCGCCGCGGAAGGCCTCGCCAACCGGCGCTATCTCTTCGTGCCGTCGCTGAACGCGGTGTTCGGCGGGGTGATGATCTTTGCCGGCGTGCATGTCTGGACCGCCGACACGCCGACCAGGGAACTGCGCGCCGCCTGGCTTGCCAATCTCGAAAAGATCGCGGCGCGCAAGCCGGCGATCGTCGTGCCCGGGCACATGGCGCCTGAGGCCGCTACGGACCTTTCGGGCGTCGAGCACACCAGGGCCTATCTCGTCGCTTTCGAGGAAGAACTGGCCAAGGCCAAGGACGCTGCCGCGCTGAAGAGCGCCATGGAAGCCCGCTTCCCCGGCCTCGGCATGGGCGTCGCGCTCGACATCGGCTCCAAGGTCGCCACCGGCGAGATGAAGTGGGGCTGAGATTGGCGCCAATCTCGAGCTGATCCGCGCCACTTACGAAGGATACACGCTCATGGTCCAGCGGGCGCTGACGCCCGACGACTGACGGCTGTCATCCGCCGAGACGGTTTGTGCGCTTGCTGGTTTCGGCCTTGGTGCAGGCCTCGACCGCCTTTTCGATCTCGCGCTTCAGTTGGTCCTTGATCGCCACCGTCTCGGCCATCAGCGCCTCGACCTTCATGAAATCGAGCACCCGGTATTTCGACACCGCCGGCCGGATCAGAATGTCGGGCCGGCTCTGGTTGAGCTTGCTGGCGATGATCGACTGCATCATCAGCTGCGTGGCGCCGAACATCAGGTCGACGGAGGTCGGGAATTTGCGCCCGGCCTCGGTCGGCGCGCCGACCACGTCGACGGCAATGATGATGTCGGCGTCGAGCTCGATGAGGTCGAACGGCACGGGATTGTAGATGCCGCCGTCGATCAGCAGCCTGCCGTCGCGCATCACCGGGCGGAACACCGCCGGGATCGCCGCCGAGGCGGCCAGCGCCGAATGCAGCTCGCCTTCGTCGAGCACCGCGAGCTTGTGTCCGTAGAAATCGGTTGCCGTCACCTTCAGCGGTATTTTGAGTTCGGCGAAGGTCTCGGGAATGGCGTCGGGGAGGAATGCCTTGAGGATGCGCTCGACATTGAACTGGCTGACCCGCAAGCCGCCCTGCACCGCCTCGGCAAAAGTGCCGGGCCGCGCCCGCCACATGCGCGTCGCCACTTCGGCGCGGCGGCCGAGGATCGAGCGCGTATAGTCGTGGATGTCCTTGCCGGTCATGCCCGAGGCCATGCCGGCGCCCATGATGGCGCCGATCGACGAACCGGCGATTGCCGCCGGCCTTATGCCCAGCTCGTCCAGCGCCTCGATGACATGGATATGCGCCAGCCCACGCGCGCCGCCGCCGCCAAAGGCGATGCCGAAGCTAGGGCTCATCCCTTGTTGGCCGCGCCGAGCTTCGGCCCGACCACCATGACCGCCGGCTCGGCGGAGAGCAGCTTCTTCGCCGCCGCCTTGACCTGGTCCAGCGTCACCGCGTTTATCAGCGCGGCACGGCGCTGCATGTAGTCAATGCCGAGCTTGCCGAGCTGGATCTCGACCAGCGTTGAGGCAATCGCGCCGGAGGAATTCAGATTGTTGATGGCATAGGCACCGATCATGTATTTCTTGGTCGCCGCCAGCTCGGCTTCGGTCGGCCCCTCCTCGGCCATGCGCTTGACCACGTCGCGCACCACAGCCAGCGTCTCGGCCGCCCTGTCGGCGCGGGTCGAGGTGGTGATGGACAGCGCCTCGGAATGCTGGTGGTCGACGAGGTCGGAGCTGACGCTATAGGCCAGGCCGCGCTTCTCGCGCACCTCGTCGAACAGCCGCGAGGTGAAGGTGCCGCCGCCGAGGATCTCGTTCATCAGCACGGCGGCGAAGAAGTCCGGCGCATTCCGCTTCACGCCGGGATAGGCGAGTTGCAGCGAGGCCTGCGGCTGGTCATAAACGACCTCGAGCTGCTGGCCGAGCTTCAGGTCGATGTCGGGAACGGGCGTAAGCGCCTGCTTTTCCGGCAGGCTGCCGAAGACCAGGTCGAGCTTCTGCTTCAGCGTCTCGTCGTCGATGGCGCCGACCACCGCGACATGCAGGCCGTTGCGGGCGAAATTCGCCTTGTGGAAGGCGCTGAGATCGGCCGGCGTGATCGTCGCGATGCTTTGCCTGGTGCCCTGGTCGGGCCGCGCATAGGGATGCCGGCCGTAGATCGCGTCCAGCCATTTGCGTTGGGCGAGCGTGTCGGGATCGCGCTCGTTGGCGATGATGCCGGACAGGATCTGCGAGCGGATGCGGTCGATCGGCACCTGGTCGAAGCGCGGCTGGTTGACCGCCACGCGCAACAGGTCGAAGGCGCCGTCGCGCTGCTCGGCCAGCATGCGCATCGAGCCGTAGATGCCGTCGCGCTGCGCATCGAAGCTCATCTCGGCGCCGACATCGTCAAGCTTGATCTGGAAGGCCTCGCTGTCGAGGTTGCCGGCGCCTTCGTCGAACAGGCCGCTCATCAGATTGGCAAGCCCTTCCTTGCCGCGCGGATCCTGCGTCGCGCCGCCATCGAAAACGAAACGAATGGCGACGATCGGCACCGAATAATCCTCCACCAGCCAGGCGGTGATGCCCTTCGACGAGGTCACCTCCTGGATGTTCATGGCGGCGCGGGCGGAAAGCGCCGGCAGGACGAGGAAGACGAGGGAGAGGATGAGGGTTGCTAGAAGAGGACCGGCGTGCGCGCGCTTCCCTTCTCCCCTTGTGGGAGAAGGTGGATCGGCGCGAAGCGTCGAGACGGTTGAGGGGTGTTGGACGGAGTGCCGTTGGTGCCAAGCTGGAACACCCCTCATCCGACCGAGCTTCGCTCGGCCACCTTCTCCCACAAGGGGAGAAGGGGAGGAGCCCACGAGGGGAGAAGGCAGAGCGGGACCATGCTGGCTCATCATCAAATCAATTCCCAGCCTGGGTTTGCGGCAGAAGATAGCCGGTCGTTGCGTGGTCGAGATTGAGATAGCGGGCAGCGACCGCCTTGACCTGGTCGGCGGTGACCTTGCGGATGCGGTCCGGCCATTGCTGGACATCCTGGACGTTACCGCCGGTGGCGAGCGTCGAGCCGTAGATGTTGGCCATGTCCTCCTGCTTGTCGCGGGCAAAGATCATCGAGCGGACGAAACGGTCCTTGGATTTTTCCAGCTCGTCGCTGGTGACGCCGTCTTTCGCGATGCGGGCGATCTCGGCGTCGACCGCGGCTTCGATGTCGGCAAGCTTGGCATCGCCGCGCGGCGCGCCATAGACGGTGAAATTGGTGTCGTCGAGCATGGTGCCCTGGAAGAAGGCGCCAGCCTCGGCGGCGATGCCTTGCCTGACGACAAGCTCCTGGTAGAGCCGGCTGCGGTTGCCGCCGCCAAGGATTTCGGACAGAACGTCGAGCGCTTCGGCTTCGCCCGGTTTTGCCGTGTGATAGGACGGAACCACCCATTGCGTGGTGAAGCTCGGAACGCTGACGCGCCCGTCGGTCAGCGTCACCGTACGCCTGGTGTTCTGTTCCGGCTCGACCGGGCGGATGCGCGGCGGCAGATCCGGGCCGCGCGCGACCTTGCCATAGGTCTTTTCGGCCAGCGCTTTGACCGTTTCCGGCTCGACATCGCCGGCCACCACCAGCACGGCGTTATTGGGCGTGTAGTATTTGTTGTAGAAGGCCATCGCGTCGGTGCGGTTCAGCTTCTCCATCTCCTGCATCCAGCCGATGACCGGAATGCGGTAGGGCTGGTTCTGCCACAGCGTGGCGTCGATCTCCTCGTCGAGCACCGCCTGCGGATTTGAGTCGATGCGCGAGCGGCGCTCCTCGAGGATGACGTCGCGCTCGGTCTTGATGACATCGTCGTTGAGGATGAGATTGCGCATGCGGTCGGCCTCGAAGCCCATCATCTCACCGACCGCCTGCGGCACCACCGTCTCGTGAAAGGCGGTGTAGTCGTAGGAGGTGAAGGCGTTGTCCGAGCCGCCGATGGAAGCGACGGCGCGGTCGAGCTCGCCGGCCGCATGCTCGCTGGTCGCCTTGAACATCAGATGCTCGAAGAAATGGGCAATGCCGGACTTGCCCGGCGGCTCGTCGGCGCTGCCGATCTTGTACCAGACCATATGGGTGACGATCGGGGCGCGGTGATCGGGGATGACGACGACCTCCATGCCGTTGTCGAGCAGGAAATCGGTCACGACGCTATCGTCAGGATTGTTATCCGCCAGAGCCGGCGCGGCCATCACCAGAGCCAGTCCCAAGAGCGTTCCGCGCAGCCATTCAGCCTGAAATGTCATAGATGGCTCCGGTTTGTGATGGGACGATAGGCGGGGTTGCTGGTCGAGGCAAAGCGAATTGTTCGTCATTTTGAAGGCGCCATCGTGGAAGCCGAACTCAGGCGGCTTCGATGAACCGGATGACCGTCTCGCCATAGTTGCGCTCGTCGACAACCGAAAAGCCCAGCCCTGCCTCGAACGGCGCCGCCGCCGCTTCCTCGATGACGCAGAGCGCGCCAGGGGCTAGCCAGCCGCCGGCCTTGGCCGAGCGCAAAGCGCGTTCGCCAAGGCCCTTGCCATAGGGCGGATCGGCAAAGACCAGGCCAAATGCGGCGATGGTGCCCGCCTCGCCCAAGCCCGTCGCGTCGCGGCGGAATATCTTGGTGCGGCCGGTGAGGCCGAAGACCTCGACATTGGTGCGGATCAGGCCGCGCCCTTCGGCGGATTCTTCGATGAAGACAGCGTAGGAGGCGCCGCGCGACAGCGCTTCGAGGCCGAGCGCGCCGGTGCCGGCGAACAGGTCGAGCACGCGCGCGCCGTTCAGTTTTTCGGGAAAGCGATGCGTCAGCACGTTGAAGACCGCCTCACGCGTGCGGTCGGTCGTCGGGCGGATGGCAAAGGTGCGGGGCGTCGCCAGCGGACGCCCGCGAAACTCACCGCCGACGATCCGCATTGCTTCCCTTCGGGCCGCCACGCGGCCGGTCGCCACCACTATCCGGACGCTCGCCGCGTGGCTTTCCGAACGGCTTTGCGCCGCCGCCTTGCGGCTTGCCGCCGGGCTTGCCGTAAGACGGCTTGAACGAGGCCTTGCGCGCCTTGTTTTCTGCCGCCTTGGCGGCATCTGCCTCAGCCCTGCCCTTGCCGATCGGCCGTGCGCCCGGCGCCATCCAGACATTGGCCTTGCGCTGGCCCGGCGGCTCGATCGGCCGCTGCTCGCGTTCGGATTTCTTCCCACCGAAGCCGCCACGAGGCTTGTCGCCACGGGGTTTGTCCCCGAAGTCGCCGCGTTCAGGTCTGGGGCCACGCTCGCCAAAGCTCTTTTTCGGCCCAAAGCTCCTGTCGGGGCTTGTCGACAGCTTGCCGAGCGCTTCGTCGCGGCTGCCTTCGCGGCGCTTGCGGTTCTTAATCAGGCCGCCCTCGCCGATCGGCCGGCGTTCGCCGTCGCGGGTGAATTTCGGCCGCTCGGGCTCCTCCTCCCGCTCACGCCTGACCGGTTTGTTGGAAAACGGCTTGGCGATATCGGCATCGAAATTGGCGCCTGATTCCTCGACCAGGCGCTCACCGAGCTGGTCGCGCAGCACGCGGCCCTTGATCTCCAGCACATGGCCTTCCGGCAAATCGTCGAGCTGGAACGGCCCGTAGGAAATACGGATCAGCCGCGTCACGTCGAGACCGAGCGAGCCCAGGATGTTCCTGACCTCGCGGTTCTTGCCTTCGCGCAGGCCGAGTGTCAGCCAGGCGTTCGAGCCCTGCTCGCGGTCGAGCGTCGCTTCGATGGCGCCATAAAAGACGCCGTCGACGGCAAGGCCTTCGCGCAGGCCGGCAAGCGCGCTTTCTTCGACCTTGCCGTGGACGCGCACGCGATAGCGCCTGAGCCAGCCGGTGGCCGGCAGTTCGAGCACCCGCGACAGGCCGCCATCGTTGGTGAGCAGCAGCAGGCCTTCGGTGTTGATGTCGAGCCGGCCGATGGTCATCAGCCGCGGCAGCCCAGGCGGCAGCACGTCGAAGACGGTTTTGCGGCCTTCGGGATCGCGGTTTGTCGTGACCACGCCGGCCGGCTTGTGGAACAGGAACAGCCTGGTGCGCTCGATCGGCGGGATCTCCATGCCGTCGAGATGGATGATGTCGCCGGGCATCACGTTGAAGGCCGGCGAGGACAACACCTTGCCATTGACCTTGACGCGGCCGGCCGCAATCAGTTCCTCGGCGTCGCGGCGCGAGGCCAGGCCGGCACGCGCCAGCCGCTTGGCAATGCGTTCGCCGGCTTCTTCCGTTGCCTCGACGCGACGCGGGCGCGGCTTGAAGCCGCCTTCCGATGCCGCCTGTGCCCTTTGTGCCCCATGGGGTCGATCGCCGCCAAAATCACGTTTGGGACGATCGCCGAAGTCACGCTTGGGATGGTCGAAGCGCCTCTCGCCGCCCTCGACTTCGGCAGCTGCCGGCCGGTCGCCGCGCGGTGCGTAAGGCTTGCGCGGACCTTCGCGATTTTCATAAGGCTTGCCCTCCGGACGCGCCCCTTTGCTGAACGGCCTGTCGCCGCCTTTGAAGTCGCGCTTCGGCCGCTCGCCTTCGGCAGCTTCTGGCCGGTCGCCGCGCGGCGCATAAGGCTTGCGTGGACCCTCGCGCTTTTCATAAGGCTTGCCTTCCGGACGCGGCACTTTGCTGAACGGCCTGTCGCCGCCTTTGAAGTCGCGCTTCGGCCGTTCGCCTTCGGCCGCCGCCGGCCGGTCGCCGCGCGGAGCATAAGGTTTTTTGGCGCCGAAGGACGGCTTGCCGCCCTTGCCGCGAGCGCTATCGCGACCGCGCGGCCCCGCCGGTTTCGGGCCGGCCTTGCGCGGGAATTTCTTGTTTTTGTCGTCCATGTGGCCTTTGCTCGTTTGCGCGGGTAGTAACAGGATCGCGCTCTAGTGGCGAGGAGATAATCGGAATGGAAACCGCGTGAAGCGGCAGGATTTCATGGCGCTGGCGCTGAAAGAAGCCGAAGCCGCCGCCCTGCGTGGCGAAGTGCCGGTTGGCGCGGTCGTCGTCGGCGGCGATACGGTCGTTGCGAGTGCCGGCAACCGCACCCGCGAGTTCGCCGATCCCACCGCCCATGCCGAGATGCTGGCGATCCGCGAGGCCTGCCGCAAGCTTTCCAGCGAGCGGCTCAGCGGCCACGATCTCTATGTGACGCTGGAGCCGTGCGCCATGTGCGCCGGCGCCATCTCCTTCGCCAGGCTGCGCCGGCTCTATTTCGGCGCTGCCGACGAGAAGGGCGGCGCAGTGGTCAACGGCGTTCGCTTCTTCACGTCACCGACCTGCCACCATGTGCCCGACATCTATCCGGGCATGGCCGAGAACGCTGCAGCAGCGCTGCTGAAAGACTTTTTTCGCGAGCGACGCGGACCCTGATTTTCTGGTCCGCCAGACGGTCCAAATCCAAGTCAACCAATCCAGGCCAGAAAGTCTCTGGCGCCGTCAGGCTACCAAGGCAGCCAGTCGAACATGCCGCCACTCTTGCTCTTGGCGGCCGCCTCCTTCTTGAGGCGTCGTTCCTTCTTGTACTCGTCCTCGCCGAGGTCGCCCTGCGGCGCAGTGTCGGCAGCAGCGCGGTATTGCACCGGCGGCTCGCTCAGATATCTGCGGGTGGTCGGGTCGCCCTGTTTGCCTTCAGCCCGGCGGCGCATGATTTCCGCGGCGCGGCCCTTGTCCGAATCGGCCGGAGTCCAGGCTGGCGGGTGGCTCGAGCCCGACTGCTTCAGCGCGGCCTTGACCGACGCCGGATCCGTCTGCACGTCATCGATGACCTGCGCCTGGTAGGCCGGGTCGTCCTGATGCAGCGTGGCATCGGCGCGCAGGCGGGCACGGCGCTGCTCCGGCGATTCGGGCCATTCGGCGCTTGCCGTCTCGATGCTTTCCTGCGGCGGCGGCAAGACTTCCTTCTGCCCCGGTCCTGGCTTCACCAGCGTGGGGCGCGGCTTGTAGTCGATACTATCCTTGCGCTTGGGTGCGAAGGAAAACGCCCCGGTGAGGTCACCGGCAAGCTGCGCGCCCGCGGTCTTGTCGGTCCCGTAAGTGGGCGAGCCCATGCAGCCGGACAAAGCGAGGCCCGATACGACAAGCGGCGCTAGCAGCGCAACGCGCGCGTAAGTTCTCTCGGTCATGCCAAAAAGTCCCACTGTAGACAGCCTCTCGATTGCCGCCGGCCAAAGAAAGGTCCGGTCCCCATCGCCTATGCTCTTCCGACGGAATTCCGGCGACAATTTGTCGTCCGGAGTTTCGCGTGTTTACCTCAACCACTCGTTAAGGGCAACGCGCGGGGGCCGATCGGCCGCCCGCCGTGGCATTTGTGCACCGCCTTAGAGGCGGCTCAAAGCTTTCAGCTCATGCAGGACAGCGGCGTCACGGGCCGAAACATCGGGGAATTCCGGATCTGAGCCGACATCGGCGGTGTAGCGCCAGGAGCGCGCGCATTTCACCAGGCCGCGGTCCTCCGCCTTCTCGACGACCACGGCGACGCCCTTGACGTCGTCGAGGGTAAAGCTGCCCGCCGGCGCCTTGCCGTGCACGATTACCAGATCGCTGGTGATCGCCATCTCGGCCATGTCGACATCGGCGATCGCCGCTTCGAGCACGGCATCGTCGAGGGTGACGACCGGCACCGCTTCCAGCGAAGAGCCGATGACCTTCTGCGCACGGGCGATTTCCAACGCGCCGGTGACGACACGGCGGACCTGCCGCACCTTGCGCCACTTCTCCGACAGCGCCTCGTTCTTCCAGTCCGCCGGGATCTCCGGGAACTGGTCGAGATGCAGGGAGACCGCATCCGGATGACGGTCGAGCCAAGCCTCTTCCATGGTGAAGGGCAGCATCGGCGCCAGCCATTTCACCAGGCAGTCGAAGAGATGGCGCACCACCTGGACGGAAGCCTTGCGCTTCACGCTGGAAGGCGCTTCGCAGTAAAGCGCGTCCTTGCGGATGTCGAAATAGAGCGCCGACAGCTCGACCACCATGAAGTCGAGCAGCGCGCGGGTGATGCGCTTGAATTCGAAGGCGTCGTAGCCTGAGCGTACGACTTCATCGAGTTCAGCGAGCCGGTGCAGCATCAGCCGCTCCAGCTCCGGCATCTTGTCCAGCGGCACCTCCTCGCCGTCGTCATGGGCGAGCGTGCCCAGCATCCAGCGAACCGTGTTGCGCAGCTTGCGGTAGGCGTCGATGTTGGTCTGCAGCACGTTCTTGCCGAGCCGCTGGTCTTCCCAATAGTCGGTCGTCACCACCCACAGCCGCAAGATGTCGGCGCCGGACTGCTTGATGACGTCCTGCGGCACGACGGTGTTGCCGAGCGACTTCGACATTTTCCGCCCCTCCTCATCCATGGTGAAGCCATGGGTGACGACGGTGTCGTAGGGCGCCCTGCCCCTGGTGCCGCAGCTTTCGAGCAGCGAGGAGTGGAACCAGCCGCGATGCTGGTCGGAGCCTTCGAGATAGACGTCGGCCGGCCATTTCAGGTCCGGCCGGCCTTCAAGCGTGAAGGCATGCGTCGAGCCCGAATCGAACCAGACGTCGAGGATGTCCATCACCTGCTGCCATTTCGAGGCATCGTGATTGCCGAGGAACCGCTCCTTGGCGCCGGCGGCGAACCAGGCGTCGGCGCCTTCCTTCTCAAAGGCGTCCATGATGCGCTGGTTGACCGCCTCGTCGCGCAGCACATTGCCATCGGCATCGGCAAAGACGGCGATCGGCACGCCCCAGGCGCGCTGGCGCGACAGCACCCAGTCGGGGCGCTCCTCGATCATGGCGCGGATGCGGTTCTGGCCGGCGGCGGGCACGAAGCCGGTATCGTCAATGGCCTTCAGCGCGCGGCTGCGCAGCGTCGTGCCGTCGCCAAGCTCCTTGTCCATATAGACGAACCATTGGGGCGTGTTGCGGAAGATGATTGGCTTCTTTGAGCGCCAGGAATGCGGATAGGAATGCTTCAGCCGGCCGCGCGCGAACAGCGCGTTGCGCTTGATCAGCTCGTCGATGACAGCCTGGTTGGCATTGCCCTTTTTGCCATTGTCGTCGATGACGCGCGCCGCTCCACCCTCGCGGTCCGGGCCGAAGCCCGGCGCGTCCTTGGTGAAGAAGCCGGCATCGTCGACCGTGAAGGGAATCGCAGTGTCGATACCGCGCTGGCGAAGATCAGAGGCTGCATCCATCCAGGCGTCAAAGTCTTCGCGGCCGTGTCCCGGCGCGGTGTGGACGAATCCGGTGCCCGCATCGTCGGTGACATGATCGCCGGCGAGCATCGGCACGGGAAAATCGTAGCCGCCGCCTAGAGCTTTGAGGGGATGCGAAAGCGTAAGGTTTTCAAGCTCTTCGGCGCCAACGTTGCGAAGCCGATTCAGAGTGACCTTGGCCTTCGCGGCAGCGTCGTCCGCAAGCTTCTCGGCAAAGATCAGCTTTTCGCCGGGCTGAGGACCAAAGGCGTTCTCGGCCGCCGTAACCTCGTAGAGACCATAGTTGATGCGCGGCGAGTAATTGACGGCGCGATTGCCGGGGATTGTCCACGGCGTCGTCGTCCAGATGACGACGTTGGCATCAAGCAGATCGAGCGACGTCTGCGTCAGCTTGGGATCCAAGGCTGGCTGCCCATCCTCGATGTTGATGACCTGGCGAGCGAGGCTGACGACCGGAAACTTCGCCCAGATCGTGTCCGACTCATAGTCTTGGTATTCGACCTCTGCCTCGGCCAGCGCGGTGCGCTCGACCACGCTCCACATCACTGGCTTGGAGCCGCGATAGAGCTGGCCGGACATGGCGAATTTCAGCAGCTCGCCGGCGATCCGCGCCTCGGCGTGGAAAGCCATCGTCGTATAAGGATTGTCGAAGTCGCCGACGACGCCGAGGCGCTGGAATTCGGAGCCCTGCACCTTGATCCAGTGCGCCGCAAACTCACGGCATTCCTGCCGGAACTCGTTGACCGGCACCTCGTCCTTGTTCTTGCCCTTGGCGCGGTACTGCTCCTCGATCTTCCATTCGATCGGCAGGCCGTGGCAATCCCAACCCGGCACATAGTTCGAGTCATAGCCGCGCATCTGGAACGAGCGGGTGATGACGTCCTTGAGGATCTTGTTCAGCGCATGGCCGATATGGATGTTGCCATTCGCATACGGCGGGCCGTCGTGCAGCACGTATTTTTCGCGGCCGGCTGCGTCTTCGCGCAGCTTGCGGTAAAGGTCCATATCCTGCCAGCGCTTGACCAGCAGCGGTTCCTTTTCCGGCAAACCGGCGCGCATCGGGAAATCCGTCTGCGGCAGGTAGAGCGTTTTGGAATAGTCGATCGTCTCGGTATCAGTCATTCGTCTGCCATATGCGTTGCCCGGCGGCAAAAGGGCCCGGGCGTTGAACTATCATGATCTGGAAAAAGCGCGAGAGGCCGCGCGCAAGATTCCCGGCGGCTCCGGCGGCCGTCAGGCCGCCCGGAACACCGGGCCTGTAATTCGTATCGCAGTCGCGAGAAGGCGCGAAAAGCTCGTCATGGCTGGGCTTTTAACCGACAGAGGCGATATTGCAAAGCCCGAACTCTGATGCTTCCTTGCGCTATGTGCCAATTGCGCATACATTTGCAGGCAAATGGCCTGCAGTGCCAAGGAGACGTTCATGTCGGTCGCAGCAAGGGCAATTCGCGCAACACACGACTTTTCCGTCCCTACGGACAAGATCGATCATCTGCGCAGTCTGGGTTTCAGTAGCGAAGAACTCTATCGTATCGTTGCCCCCCGCCGCACGCTGGCGCGTCGCAAGGAACATGCCGAGCCGCTTTCGCCAGCTGAATCCGACCGCGCCCTGCGCCTAGAACGCATCGCCGAGCAGGCGGATCGGGTATTCGGCAGCCATGAGAAAGCCCAGCGTTGGCTGAGAAGCGAGATCATAGCATTGGATGGTGCAAGGCCGATCGATCTCCTCGAGACAGAGACCGGCGCCCACGTCGTTTCCGAAGAGCTTATCCGCGTCGACTTTGGCATGCTTGCCTGACGATGCGCATCTGGCGCATCTCCAATTTCGCGGATCTCTCGGGTCGTGGCGGAACGCTCGTTGATGGAAGATGGAACAGGCGCGGGATGCCCATCGTCTATTGCACCGACCACCCTTCCACGGCACTGCTGGAGATATTGGTGCATGCGACGCGCGAAACCGTTCCGGAAACCTACCAGCTTATCGAAATCGACGTTCCGGACGGAATAGAAATGACCGAACCGGTTATCCATGACGGCTGGGACAAGGACATGGAATCGACACGGCGACAGGGCACGGACTTTCTCTCGGCCAATCGTTACGCGCTCATGAAAATTCCTTCGATCATAATGCGCAAAGCAAACAACTATCTGCTCAACCCGACCCATGACGATGCGTCACGCATTACGATTGCGGCCCTATACCGTTATCCGTTCGACAGCCGTTTGATCAAATGAGCCGACGCCTACCCGCTCACATCGAGAAATCGAAGCGATAGGTCGTCGACACGCCGATCATGAACTGATCCCTGGAGCCGCGCTCCTTGACCAGGCTGGAATCGGCGGCCGGGCCCATCAGGCGGGAATATTCGCCGAACAGGCTGGCCGTCATCGGCTCGGTCACCTTCCAGGTCACCGCGCCGCCGATGCCCGCCGACTTCACCCCGCCGCCGGGATGATATTCGCTGAGCCCCGAGGCCAGGGACTCCTTGGCATCAACGCCGTAATAGGCGTCGAAATAGTCCGATGAGGCGAACGAAACGCGCGGTCCGCCCGAAATCCTGACATCGGGCGTCACATCGTAAAAGGCGTCGGCGGCGATGTCGGCGACAAAGCCGTTGTGGGCGCGAATGCCGTGCCGCAATTCGGCGCGGGCACGCAGCCAATCCAAAGGATAGAATTCGAAGAAGCCGCCAGCCTCCCCGCCCCAGCGCACCGGGTCGAGACCCTTCAATTCGTCGGCGTCACCACCGTCGCGGGAAAACAGGAACTTGCCTGTCAGGCCGGCGCGGACGCCGCCATCGTCGATCAATGCCAATGAGATATTGTCGTTGCGCGACGTGAAGCGCGCCGCGGGACCAGCCTTGCCGAGCGAGATGATCGGCGAGGCGCTGAGCAGGTATTTCTTGCCGCCCTCGAAATTCGGGGCAACCATGCCGGTGGCGCCGACCGTCAGGTACCAGTCTCCGGACAGCCAGCCGAAGGTGCCCTCGCCTGCCTTGGCAACGCCGCAGGTGCCGAGCATGAATGCGGCCAAGACCGTCGGGATCGTCGGGACAGACCGCATCGTTACTCCATACGTCGAACGCGTTGGCCAATACAACCAGCCTTGACTGAAGCCATGGCGCCAGTTCGGTAAAATTTGACTTAATGTCCGTAACATTGGCGGCGTTGGCCGGCCTGTTCCGGATTGCAGCGAACTGTACTGGCGCACCAAGATCCCAGATCAAGACGTCTGGAATACGCCAGCAGTTGCCTCTGCAAGGGTTATAAATACTCGCGGACAAGCATGCCGGCGCTGTGAAGAGCGCGCCGACCGGCACTCAACCCCGCATTCCAAACCGGCCAAGCGTGAATCATATGCGGCCAAATTTCGAGACGTACTTTGACGTCAGCAGCGCCAGCGGCTTCCGCGAGCCGAGTTGCGTCCGACAACAGCGTCTCGGCCGAACCGGCTTGTATAAGCATTGGGGGAAATCCGCTCAGATCGGCGAACAAAGGCGAGATCAGCGGATCGCGCCGACTAGCACTATGGGGAACATAGGCGGCTGCCAGTTCCTCTAAATACGCCCGGTGGATGATAGGGTCGATCGCGTCCTTCGTTGATAGTGTCGCGCCGGACATCGAAAGGTCCGTCCAGGGCGAAACCAGCCAAAGACATCGCGGCAAGGGCTCGCCTGCCGCGCGCAATATACTGACCAGGCACAGGGTGAGGTTGCCGCCCGCACTGTCGCCGCCAACCACAATGCGATCCGGCGCGATCCCTTGCCGCCTCAGAAAGCGCCATGCCGTGAGTGCGTCTTCATGTTGTGCGGGGAAAGGATGTTCCGGTGCGCGTCGATAGTCGATCGCGAGGGTGCGCATTCCCATTGCCCGACCTGCCTCGGTAACCATTCGACGATGACTTTTAAGAGAGCCGGAGCAGTAGCCACCACCGTGGAAAAAGAGCAGAACCTTATTCCGGTCACTCCCAGGCGCCAGGGACCACTCGCCCGCGAGGCCATCGAAATCCACATGCTCGCATCGGATGTCCTCCGCAATCGGCCATACCGAACCGACTTCGTCGAGCCGTGCCCGGCGTTCGTCCCAGCGGACCGTTCGCGGCTTTGAGGTCAACAACCTCCGGACGGCGTTGATCTCTGTCAGATCGAGGTGTTCGTCCACATCGCCCATTTTGCTTCCCTAGTCTTGCCAAGCGTTGAAAACGGCATACAGCGGCAGCCACACGTCATCGACAAAGGGCCAATGCCAGCGCTGGAAATTTTTCGTTACACTTGCGCCATGGCGAATACACGGGACGACGGGTCGCCCGTAAACCCGCTTGTCATCTTTTAGCACTGGCCCACTCCCCGCACATGATCGAATATTCCATCTGATATTTGGCCGCTTCGGGTCAAAAGCGGAGGTCTGGCAAGCGGATCGCTCGGGAGTGTGGCGCTCACACCCTGCTCGCTTTACGAGAAGGCCTATCGGCGTTACCTTCAAAGCCGGCAAAAAAGGGCAAGTAGTCTTGAGGGAGAGGCGATGACACTGCACGGCGATGCCTTGAAAGATGCGATCAGCCAGACGCGGGCGAAATGGGGATGGTTCGTCGCGCTCGGGGTGCTGCTGCTTGTCTTCGGCGGCATCGCCTTCGGCAATCTGTTCATCGCAACCGTCGCCTCCGTCTTTGTCGTGGGCTGGCTGATGCTGATGGCCGGCGTTGTCGAAATCATCCATGCCTTCGGCGTGAAGACATGGGGCCGCTTCTTCTATTGGCTGCTCAGCGGTCTCCTCTACGCCGTCGCCGGCTTCTTCGCCTTCGACAATCCGGTCCTCGCCTCGACGGTGCTGACCTTCCTCCTGGCGGTCGCGCTGCTTGCCTCAGGCGTGCTCAGGGCTTGGGTCGGCTACAGCCACCGGCCGCAGCCGGGCTGGGGCTGGGTGGTCGCAGCCGGCATCATCAGCGCACTGGCGGGACTGGTCATCGCCATGGGCTGGCCGGTCAACAGCGTGTGGGTGCTGGGCCTGTTCCTGGCCGTCGACCTGATCTTCCAGGGCTGGACCTTCATCGCCCTTGGCCTGGCGCTGAAGAGATAAATTCTGGTTTGAGCATGATTTATCGGAAAACCGGTTCCCACTTTTTGCTTCGCTGACCTTCAGTTCGGGACGATGCTCTAAAAAGCTACGGCCGCGTCGAGCCCGGAAAGCGGCCTGACGCCGGCGAGCAGTGCCTTCGCCTCAGCCTCGTCGCGCTTCATCTGGGCGACCAGCGCGTCAAGCCCGTCGAACTTCACCTCCGAACGCAGGTAGCCGAAAAAGGACACGGCACAAATCTCGCCGTAGAGGTCGCCGGAAAAGTCGAAGACGAAGGTCTCCAGCAGCGGCGCGCCATTGTCATCGACGGTCGGCCGGCGGCCGAAGCTGGCGACGCCATCATGAAGCGAACCGTCGGCGCGGCGGAAGCGGACGGCATAAATCCCTTCCTTAAGGGTGGCTTCCGGCGAAAGCCTCATGTTTGCGGTCGGAAAACCGAGCGTCCGGCCGAGCTGCTGGCCGCCGATCACCTCCGCCTCGACGGTGAAACGGTAGCCGAGCAGGCCGGCGGCCTCGGCCACATTGCCCTCGCACAGCAGCGTGCGTATGCGGCTCGACGACACCACCTCGGCGCTTTCGTCGCGAAACGCATCGACCAGCGTGACGCCGAAGCCGTGGCGCTCGCCGGCCGCCATCAGATAGGCCGGGCCGCCCTGGCGGTCCTTGCCGAAGTGGAAATCGAAGCCGGTGACGGCGTGGCTTATGCCGAGGTTGCGCTCGAGCACGCCGGTGACGAAAGCCTCCGCCGACAAGGAGGCGAACTCGCGTGTGAACGGCTGCTCGACCAGCGCCGCAAAGCCCAGATGCGACAACAGCCGCGCCTTCATCGGCGGCGGCGTCAGCACGAACAGCGGCATGTCCGGCCTGAACACCTTTCGCGGATGCGGCACGAAGGTCAGCACCAGGGCAGGTACGCCGCGACGCTCCGCTTCGGCGCGCGCACGTTCGAGCACCGCCTGGTGGCCGCGGTGGACGCCGTCGAAATTGCCGATCGCCACCACGCCGCCGCGCAGATGGGCCGGCAGCGGTGCGGTTGCGGAAATGCGTTCGAACATGGCCGTCATGGCTTGAACCTATTGCAGCCTGGGAATCACTGCGACCGGCCTGTAGCCGTATTTTTCCAGGAAGGCGGCGAGCCTGGCCGGATCCGGCTGCAGCGCTTCACCGTAATCGCGGGCATGGATGCCGCCCGATACGTAAAGCACGTCGAAGCCATTGTCGGCCGCGCCCTTGATGTCGGTCATCATGCCGTCGCCGATGGCCAGAACTTGTGAACGCTCGACCGGGCGGCCGAGAATGTCGGCGATCTCCTTCATGGCGACGTCATAGACCGGCGCATAAGGTTTCCCGGCGATCAGCGTGCGCCCGCCAAGCTGTGCGTATTCGCGGGCCAAAGCGCCTGCGCACCAGATCATGCGTTCGCCGCGCTCGACGACGATGTCGGGATTGGCGCAGATGAAGGGCAGGTTTCTGGCACGCAGCCTCTGCAGAAGATCGGCATAATCTTCCGGCTTCTCCACCTCGTCGTCGAACAGGCCGGTGCAGACCACACCGGATGCTTCGAACTCCTCGACGAGTTCGACGTCGAGGCCCTCATAGAGCGTGAAATCCCGATCGGCGCCGATATGGAAGATCTTTCGCGGCCCTTCGGCGATCAGGTCGCGTGTAACGTCGCCGGACGTCACGACAAGGTCGTAGGCGGCGGGAGGAACGCCGATGGCGTTCATCTGCGCCACCACGTCGGCGCTGCGGCGCGGCGAATTGGTGATCAGCACGACAGGTATTTTCGCCGCGCGAGCAGTGATCAGCGCGGCAGCCGCCGCGGGGAAATGCCATTCGCCATTGTGCACCACGCCCCAGACGTCGCACAGGATGGCTGAATAGGCTCCCGACAGGTCTGTGAGCGAACCGATGATGTCGGGCGAATCCGCCATGCCGTTGTCCTTGTATCATGATGGTTGCAAGCGCCGCGACCGACGGTCCGTAGCGGCCGGCCCGGATTAGCCGAAGCGCTTCGCCATGTCACCAGCTTTCGTTGTGTCCGCACGATTGTCGCACGGGACACATCGTCGGCTGAAGGCGATGGGATTGGCGACTAAGGCAGGGGGCCCGGCGCGCTGGCGCAAAGGCTCCTGCCCTCATGCCCTTGCGGGTGATGGAAGCGTGTGGTGAGTGTCCCCACCCGGAGATGCGCTCTTGCCTGAACCCGCCAACCACTTTGCCTTCGCGCTGGTCTGCCTCGGCATGGTGCTGACGCCCGGCCCGAACATGATCTATCTGATCTCGCGCTCGCTGTCGCAAGGGCCGAAAGCCGGGCTGATCTCGCTGGGCGGCGTGGCGCTCGGTTTTTTGTTCTACGTGCTGTCGGCGGCGTTCGGCATCACCGCGCTGCTGCTCGCCGTGCCCTTTGCCTATGACGTGCTGCGCCTTGCCGGCGCGCTCTATTTACTGTGGCTCGCCTGGCAGACGGTGAAGCCCGGCGGGCGCTCGCCCTTCCAGATCCGCGAGCTGCCGAAAGACAGACCGCGCAAGCTGTTCGCCATGGGGCTGATGACCAACCTGCTCAAGCCGAAGGTGGCAGTGCTCTATCTGTCGCTGCTGCCGCAATTCATCAGCCCGGCAAGGGCCACGTGCTGTCGCAGCTTCTGGTGCTCGGTGCCACGCAGGTCGCGATCAGCCTGACCGTCAATGCCATCATCGCGGTGACGGCCGGCTCGATCGCCGTTTTCCTCGCCGGGCGGCCCTTATGGATTGTGATCCAGCGCTGGATGATGGGCACGGTGCTGACCGCGCTGGCCGTCAAGATGGCAACCGACGCGCAACGCTGATCGGTCCTACATCGGCCGCCTGACCTGCTGTGCCCGCTCCGGTTCGACCACCCTGCGGTAAAGATGCCAGGTCGCGTGGCCAAGGATGGGCATGACAACGGCAAGCCCGGCAAATAGCGGGATCGAGCCGATGACCAGGAGCACGGCGACCATCAGGCCCCACAGCGCCATCTGCAGCGGGTTTGTCATAACTGCCCTTGCCGACGTCTCGACTGCCGAGACCGCGCCGACGTCACGATCGAGCAGCAGCGGAAAGGCGACGACAGTCGTCGCCAGCACGATCGCGGCGAACGCGAACCCGGCCAGGTTGCCGAGCAGAATCAGCATCCAGCCCTTGCTGGTCGTCAGCACCTCGCGAATAAAGCCGATAATAGAGGCCGGAGGCTGATTGCCGTACAGGCTGGTGTAGATCGATTGCGCGGTGAACAGCCAGAGCAGGAACAGTACCACCAGCATGATACCGATGACCGCAATCGCGGGCAGCGCCGGGGAGTGGCGCACGTCGAGCGCATGCCACCAGGATGTATCCATGCCGAACTCGCGCCGGCGGCTGATTTCGTAAAGGCCGATAGCAGCGAACGGACCGACCAAAGCGAAGCCGGACATCAGCGGATAGATGAGCTGGATGGCGTTCGAGCCCGACGTCCACTGCGTCAGGATCAGGCCGACCACCGGATAGATCAGGCACAGGAACACGTAGTGCGACGGCTTGGCCCAGAAATCCTCTACGCCGAGACGGAGCGCATCGAGCAGATCCTCGGTGCTGATGCGGCGCACCGTGGGCTGTACATGCATTCCACCTGCGTCCGCCATGACATGAAAGCCGGCCATAACCTTTCTCCCGTGTGTCGGGGCGGTCACCGCCAGGATGGCCGCCCGCAGCTGCCACTTCAAGAACGGCGATATGATATCCGATCTCGGCACGCTTGTCGCGACCGCCCGGCGCCGGGGCGCCGGGCGGCTGAACGAACAGATTAGGCCGCGAAGCGATCGATCACCTCGGCCAGCGGCACGTGACCGAGGCAAGCGCCGGACCCGGCGGGCTTTTCGCCAGCTTCGACAGCGAGCGCGTATCGCACGGCCGGATCAGCTTCGATGCGGCGGCGTAGCGCCGCCAGCTTGGGATAAGCCGTGCCGTCGACCGCCTGGTGGAACTCCGCCCAGCGCGCCACGCCGATCAACGTGGTATCGGCAAGCGTCAGCCGGCCGCCGACCAGAAAGTCCGTGTCGAGGATCATCGCCTCAAGCTGATCATGGCGGTTGGTAACGACCTTGCGGCCAAAGTCACGCAAGGTTGCCAGCAGCACCGGATCGGCCGACTCCATTTCATATGCAGCCCAGAGCGGGGTGAAAGCGGCGGTGAAACCGGTGTTCACGAAAGCCATCAGCTGATGCATCCGGTCGGCTTCTGGCGAGCGGGGCTCGAAGCTGATACGGCGTTGCGTGTCGCGGGCTTCGAGCCAAGCGGCAATCGCCATGGTCTCGGTGAGCACCCTGCCCTCGTCCGTGATCAGCACCGGCGTTTCCTGACGGCCGTTGATGCTGGCATAGGCATCGTTCTTCATCTCAGTGAGCATGTCGACACGACACAGGCGGTAGGGTTGTCCGACGCGTTCAAATGCAGCGACAAGCCCCATCGAACTTCCCAGCGGGAAGCCGTAAAGGAGGATAGGTTCCATTTCTTTGTCTCTTCCATGATTTAGGGATTACGCTGCGCAGCGAAACTTGACCCTAAACGCTGGTCGCCCCATGTAAATTACGCACTATTCTGTAACCAGGTTCCCGCCATGAAAGATGTCGTCTCTCGCTGCCCGATCGAAGAGACAATGCGTGTGCTCAGCGGTCGCTGGCCCACCTTGCTGCTCTACTATCTCAAGGATGGTACCAAGCGCTTCAGCGACCTGAGGCGTGACAACCCGACAGTGTCGCACCGCATCCTGGCGCTCGAACTGCGCAAGCTGGAGGAAGCCGGGATCGTGCGGCGAACGGCGCATGCCGGCTATCCGCTACGCGTGGATTACGACCTCACGGAGCCCGGGCTCAAGCTTGTGCCGCTCATCGACGCCCTGGGCGACTGGTGGGAACATACCGAGGACGACCGGGCCGGCCGGGCTACATCGACGCCGGAAACGAGTCTGGACACAGCCGCCTAGCCGGTGGTGAAAATCGGACGCTTGCCACCCGAGGCTGGACAGCCGCTTTGGGTCGGATCCGGGCCGAATACCGAAATGCACCGGCAGCGCCAGAAGCTCATTGCCGAGCAGATACTCTAACGTCGCATTTTGGGCCGCAAGCGGACTGGCCGCTTTTAGGTCCTTGGACCATCGAGCCGGCCTCAGTTCGGATCTGCCGACGTTGCTTTCGACCGGCCCTGTGACCACGGCGGCTTCCACCGGATCGCCAGAAAAGCGAGGCAAGCGAGGGAAGGCAGCGTCAAGTTCGAGCCAGAGATTAAGAAGAACGGAGCCATCGCCGCATAGGCGTCTGCCTCCGTGGGTATGGACGGATTCACTCATGCGCAATATGAATGACGATGAGGCTGCCGTGGCGCTCACATTTTCGCCGCGTCGCTAAGGCGGGTGGCGCTCGTTCAATGCCGCTGCGCGGGGCGGGTTGGCCTTCTGGTCTAACGCCGCCCGCAGAAGTGTCGATATCAGGGGATCTGGTCAATGACCGACAACAAGCCAGACGTTACCAAGGATTGGCAAGCGACGCAGGGCCAGAAGTCCTCCGCCACGCGTCTTCGCCTTTTCGCCGCACTCTCGTGGATCGTCGCCATTGGCGGCGAGATCTACGGAATTATGCTGCTTCGCCAGAACAAGTTCGACCAGGGACACCTGCCGCTGATCATCGGCCTTCTGGTCGGCATCGCGATTTTCGCAATCGCCGGCAACTTGCTGTGGAAGGCGGCCAACAGGCACGATCCGGCCCGTGCATCCGACGCGGCCAGGTTCTTCTTCCAAAACCAGCTCGGCGCAATCATCACGCTGATTGCCTTCCTCCCGCTGGTTTTCCTGATCCTCACCGACAAAAACATGGATCCGCGGACCAAGAAGATTGCCGGCGGTGTCGGCGCTGCGCTGGCCGTGCTCGCGACGGTCACGGGGATCAGTTTCAAACCCCCGTCGGTCGAACAGTACACCCAGGATATGAACGCATGCGCAGCCCAGATCAAGTCGGGGCAGCCCACCACCGCCTGTTCGCCCGATGTCGCCGTTCAGGCGCAGGCGATCGCGACGGACACCGCCGCGGTGGCGGCGGCGACGAAGAACGCGAGCCACCCCGCCGGTCAGGATGTCGTCTACTGGATCGCGCCCGAAAACGGAGCCGCGAAGTCCGCCGAGCCGCATGTTTTCCACCTCTGCGCAGGCGTGAGTCCGCTGAAGGACAAGACCGTGAATAGTGGCTCCGTGACGGAGGCCTATGCACAGAACGCCATTCGCATCACGAAGCAGATCGATATGGAACAGAAGCAGTGCGGGTTCACCGCCACAACCAGCACCAACTGAACCCGCCTGCGCTCGCCCCCGCACTAGCGCCTTGGATCAGTGGGGGCGTCGTCAGCGGAGCTCGGCCCTTTTGTTGCGCTGCGGGTCGGCTTGCGCGAGATTCTGGTCCCCTGCCCGGCAAAAGCCATGATCACCGCTATGTCAGGCGGGAATGACCGTTGCGAAAATCGAAAATGATGAAGGCAAACCTGGCCTAAACAGGCGCATGCTGCTCAGAGCTGCCGGCCTTGGCGCCGTTGCCGGGCTCGTCGCCTGCGCCACCGCCGTGCTGCCCACCGGTGAAGGCGCCGGTGTCTCTGCTTCCGCCGCCGGCACCCTGACCGGCATTCGAGCCTCAGCCGGTCTTGGACCGCTTGTCCCCGATGCGCGGCTCGAGCAGGCGGCGCTGCAGCAGGCCGGCTACATGGCGCGCGGCGGCCGAATGAACCACACCACCGGCTGGGGCAAGGACTTTGCCTCGCGCGTCAAAGACAACGGCATTGCCGGCGCTGCTGCCGAAAACATAGCCGAAGGCCGCTTCGACCAGCAGAAGCTTTTCGATATCTGGGTACATTCGCCAGGCCACCGCCGCAACATGCTCGACCCGCGCTTCACCCGCTTCGGCCTCGCTTATGTACGCGACGGCCGCGACAGCACGCTTCGCTACTGGTGCCTTGTGCTCGGTAGATAAGCTTGCGCCATTGATCGGCGGAGGCCCTGCCGGATGACCGACCCGTCAGTCTTTGCGGCCGCCGAGCAATTCCTCGATGTCCTGCGCGCAAACCGGTTTGCTGAAATGATAGCCCTGCATTTCGTCGCAATTGTTCCTGCGCAGGAAGGCAACCTGATCATCTGTCTCAACGCCCTCGGCGATGACCCTCAGGTTGAGATTTTGCCCCAATGAAATCACCGCGCTGGCCACAGCCTGGTCGTTCTCGTCGGCGGCAAGATCGTTGATGAAGGACTTGTCGATCTTCAGCCGCGCCACGGGAAAGGTCTTGAGTGCGCTGAGGCTAGAATAGCCTGTGCCGAAATCATCGATTGAGATCTGGACACCCAGGCTTTGCAGGGCGTTCATGGTCGCGACGGCGAGCTCGATATCCTGCATGATAAGGCTCTCGGTCACCTCCAGCTCGAGATACCTGGCCTCCAGGCCGCTGTCCTTCAGCGCGCTGACGATGCGATCGATCAGGTTGCGTTCCCTGAATTGCCGCGGCGACACATTCACGCAAACGGTCAAGGGCGGCAGCCCTGCGTCTTGCCAGGCTTTGTTCTGCCGGCACGCCTCATTCAGAACCCAGTCGCCGATCGGTACGATCAGACCTGTCTCCTCGGCGGTCGGGATGAACATCGTCGGCATTACCGTGCCAAGCGTTGGATGGTTCCAGCGTATCAATGCCTCGACGCAAAAACCCGACCTGATCGAAGGTCCACCTGCGGCTGGTAGAGCAGCGTGAATTCCGAACGCGCCAAGGCGTTTCGCAACTCTTCCTGAAGCACGAATTTTTCATGCGCCCTGGTGTTGAACTCGGGAGCGTAAAACTGGAAATTGTCGCGGCCGAACTCCTTGGCGCGATACATCGCCGCGTCGGCATTTGCCAGCAGCGTATCGGGATCCGTCCCATCCTTGGGATAGTTGGCAATGCCGATGCTGGCCGTCGCCCGTACAAGATGCGCTCCGAGCTGAACTGGCTCGGCGAGTGCAGCCCTGAGCTTTTGCAAGGTCTCGGAGACGAGATCGACGTTCGCCGGCTGGTCGAAAAGCACGACGACGAATTCGTCGCCGCCAAGCCGCACGACGGTATCGGTCGCCCGGACGCAGTCGACCATGCGACTTGCGACGATCTTCAGAAGCTCGTCGCCGGCATTGTGGCCGAGCGTGTCGTTGACGAATTTGAAATTGTCCAGATCGATGAACACCACCGTCACCCAGCGATCGTATCGCTGGGCGTACAAGACGGCCTGCGAAAGCCGGTCCTCGAGCAAGGCGCGATTGGGAAGCCCGGTCAGCACGTCATGATTGGCCATGAAGTGGATCCGGTCTTCGGCCTGTTTGCGTTCGATGGCGATCCCGGCGATGCGCGTGGTGAAATCGATCAGGCGGGTCTCGGCCTCGGTCGGTTCGCGCACCGTCATCGAATACATCGCAAAGACGCCAAGCACGACGCCCTGATGCGACAGGATCGGGGTCGACCAGCATGAACGCAAACCGTGCGGCCGCACGAGTTCGCGATAATCCTGCCAAAGCGGATCCTGCATGATGTCAGCGACGATCACCGGTTCGCGCCGATAGACTGCGGTTCCGCAAGACCCTGCCTTGGGTCCGACCGCGGCGCCGTCGACGGCGTCGGTGTAGTCTCTCGCCAGGCTCGGCGCAGCGGCGTGGCGCAAATGGGTGCCATCCTTGTCGAGCAGCAAGACCGAACCGAATATCCCCGCCAGTTGGGATTCGACCAGATGCATGAGCCGCTCGAGCACGTCGTCGAGGGGAGCACTCTTTGCGATCATCTCGAGGATATGCGCCTGCCCGTCGCGCAGGATTTCGGCCTGCTTGCGCGCAGTGATGTCGCGGGCAATGCCGACGAGGCCAAAAATGTTGTTTTGAACGTTGCGCAACGGCAGTTTCGTAGACAGGAACCATTTGCCGGTGCCTGACGCATCGACGACGAACTCCTCCTCGTCGATCATCGGTTGTCCATCGCGCATCAGTTGCTGCTCGATGAGGCGAAATTTCTGCGCAAGTTCCGGCGCATGAAGGTCGAAGTCGCTCAGACCGATCATGTCGCTCGTGCTGTCTCGACCGCTGTCGGACGCAATGGCTCGGTTGGCGACGACGAAGCGGCTTTCGGTGTCCTTCACCCACATGTAGTCAGGCACCAGGTCGATCAGCGTCTGCAACGAGATACGCTCGTCGACGACCAAGCGGTTGGCGCTGAGCTCGCTGATGTCCTCGTGCGTGGCCACCCAGCCGCCGTCGGGCATCGGCTGGTGGCAAACCTGAATTGTCCGGCCGTCGGCGAGCACGGCTGACCAGTTTCTCGAAGCCGTGCCGGAATTGACTGCCCGGGCCAACGGCAGATAGGCGTCCGCTTTCATCGGCGAGGTCCCGACAGCGACGCGACGTTCGACGATTTCGCGCAGAGCCAGGCCCGGCTGCAACTGCTCCGGCGCAAGGCGATAGATTTCCGCATAGCGGCGGTTGCACAGGATCAGCCGTTCATCGGCGTCAAAAAAGCAGATGCCTTGCGAGATGTTCTCGATCGCGGTCTGGAACCGCAGCGCCTGGTCCTGAAGTGCCGCAATCGTGGCGCGAAGCTCGCGCTCGAGGGCCTCATATGAGGCAGTCGCCAGTTGTGCCAGAGTCGTCAAATTGGCGGATTCGGGCGCTTCGGCGGTTTGCCTGGATGATTTCGTGGCCAAACACAATTCCTCCCGCTGATGCTTGAGGCAAGCAAAGGAGGCTCGCCTTTAACCCAAAAGCGACTGCATATTGGTCCGGATATACTAATGGCAGGTGAACCGGCTCAATGCCGACGCGACCGGTACAGGCAACGGAGCCTCGAGCCGGTCGCGGTTGCGGTAAGCCCTGAGGCTTAGTCCATGTGCGCGGCAGGCGCCCCACCGGCGGGCGGCGCAGCCTTTGGCTTGCGCAGCAGGAAAACAAACGGGACGGCAAGCAGTGTCATCATCATCAGCAGCTTGAAGTCATTGACGTAGGAGATCATCATCGCCTGTATGTTTACCATGCGATCCATCAGCGACAGCGCCGTCGGATCGCCGCCCGCCGCTGCCGGCGACGCCGCCCAGAGGTTGGGATTGAACGGATTGACATAGGCCGAGAGCTCCGCGTGGTTGATTTGCGTGTTACGCACCAGCAGAACCGTCACCACCGACACGCCGATCGACGAGCCAAGATTGCGCACCAGGCTGAACAACGCCGTTGCATCGGTGCGGAAGCGTGCGTCGAGCGTGGCGAAGGCCACGGTGGACAGCGGCACGAACACCATTCCCATTCCAAGGCCCTGGATGACGCCGGAGCTGAGGATAAGCCAGTTGTCCATCTGCGGCGAAAAGCTCGACATCGTGTAGAGCGATTGCGCGGTCAGCAGGAAGCCGATGACGACGAGGATTCTGGCATCGATCCTGTGCATGATCCGCCCGACGAACAGCATCGCAATCATCGTGCCGACACCGCGCGGCCCCAGGACGATGCCGATGGTGAGGGTCGGATAGCCGAAGATGGTCGACAGCATTGGCGGCAGCAGCGACATGCTCGCCAAGATGAGCACGCCCATGACAAAGATGAACGCCAGCCCGGTGACGAAATTGCGATCGAGGAAGATCTTCGGGTCGATAAAGGGGTGCTCCGCCGTTAACGTATGTATGGTAAATACCCAGAAGCCGGTGATGGAAAGACCAAGCTCGATCCATATCTCGATCGAGGAAAACCAGTCGACCTCGCCGCCGCGATCGAGCATCAGCTGCAGCGCGCCGACACCGAGCGAGAGCATGGTGAAGCCGAAGAAATCGAAGCTGCGCACCCGCCGGGCGACGCTGGGAAGATATGCGGCCATGCCGAGGAAGGCGATGATGCCGACCGGCAGGTTGATGAAGAACACCCAGCGCCAGTTGAAATTCTCGGTCAGCCAGCCACCCAGCGTCGGGCCAAGGATCGGTCCCAGCATGATGCCGGCGCCCCAGATGGCCATTGCCTGGCCGTGGCGTTCCCTGGGGTTGATGTCGAGCAGGAAGGTCTGCGACAGAGGCACGATGGCCGCGCCGAACACGCCTTGCATCAGCCGGAAGAGAACGATGGTCTCCAGGCTCCAGGCGATGCCGCACAGCATGGAGAAGACCGTGAAGCCGACCACGGCCGTCAGGAACAGCTCCTTGCGGCCGAAGCGATCGGCCAGCCAGCCGGTCACCGGCGTCATGATCGCGGCGGCAACGATGTAGGAGGTCAGCACCCAGTTGATGTTGTCGGGGGAGGCGCCGAGATCGCCGGTCATGGTCGGCAGCGCAACGTTGGCGATCGTCGTGTCGAGCGCCTGCATGATCGTCGCCAGCATGAGCGCAACTGTGATCAGGCCGCGGTGCGGTACTTCGCGAAAGGGTTCTGGGCTGCTCATGACGTAAAACTTCCAGCAGGTAACAAAAACGTGTACATTAGGTTTCCGGACGGCGAGGCCCTCGCTGTAGAGAGACCCTCATCGCGGTGGGACGCGAGCATCGATGTGGGGGATACATCGACTGAGCGTCTCGACAAAGCGGGCGCCTGCCGCCCGGAAACCTGAGGACCGAAGATCCTGAGCGGAGTTGTCTGCTCAGGGAGGCTAGAGTGCAGCCCGTCTACGCATTCAATTTTTCCTGCGCCTCCCTCGGACCAATCCTGTCACCTGCATCCATCTCGCTGTTTGCTATGCGGCCGCTGTTAGGCCTCCTTACTTGGCCTCGCCTGCCGTGGCGCGGCGGAAAATGCTCGGCAGCCCGCGGGAAACGCCGGTGTCCACCGTGACGGTCGCGCTCATGCCGGTGCGCAGCGCCATCTTGGCGTCGGCATCGGCCAATTCCAGGCGGACCGGAATGCGCTGCGTGACCTTGACCCAGTTGCCGGTGGCGTTCTGCGCGGGCAGCAGCGAGAACTCGGCCCCGGTGCCGGCGCCGATCGCCTTGACGGTGGCTTCGAACGTCTTGCCCGGATAGGTGTCGACCACGATTTCGGCCTTCTGGCCCGGCTTCATGTTTGTGAGCTGGGTTTCCTTGAAATTGGCGTCGACCCAAGTGTCGCCGGTCTCGACCAGCGAAAACAGCGGCGTGCCCGAACCGACATACTGGCCGACCTTGAACGAAGCGGCCTGGCTGACGATGCCGTCGGCAGGCGCCTTGACCGTGGTCTGGACCAGATCGTAGGCCGCCTTGTCGCGTGCGGCGAGCGCCGCCATTACCGTTGGATGCTTGTCGGTCTCGATGTCGGGATTGCCGCCAAGTGCCGCCTTGGCGCTGACGATCCCTTGCTGGGCCACGGCCAGTTGCTGCTTGGCCTTGTCGAGGTCGTTCTTGGCCTCGTCCAGCGACGACTTGGCGTTGATGCCCTTGTGGGCAAGGTCGGCGGCGCGGTCATATTGCGACTGCGCGTACTGGACCTGGCTTTCGTCGGACTTCTCCTGCGCCAGCGCCTGGCTATGGGCCGCACGCAGCTGCTCGACATTGAGCCGCGCGCCCGCCACCGCCGCGTCGGCTTGGGCCAACGCGATCCGGTAGGGCTCGGGATCGATGGCGAACAACACGTCGCCCTGCTTGACAGACTGGTTGTCGAAAATGTCGACCTGAACAATGCGGCCCGCCGCATCGGCGGCTATCGACACCTTGGCCTGCTGCAGATTGGCGTTTTCGGTCTCCTGATAGCGGCCGCCGGTCACCCAGACATAGCTGCCGCCGGCGATCAACGCAGCGGGCAGCACAAACATCAAAAGGAAGCGGCCGGCACGACGCTTCTTCTTCGGCGCCACCGGCGCCGGAGCTACCTGCGCAGCGACCGTTACCGGAGCTGCCGCCGGCTTCGCGGGAGCTTCCATCTCCAGCTTGGCCGCATTCTCATCTACTTTGGCTACCGCGTTCATGCTGCTGCGCCTTCCGTATTCTTCACTTTTTCCGAGGGCGGCGTGTCACCATCTGCAAGATTCTGCACCATTGTCTCCAGCGCCTTGACCAGGACGCGGCGATCTTCCGGCGAAACGCCAACGAGCGATTCCTCATAAACCTCGCCGGCAAGGCTCTTGACGTGGGCGTAGGCCGCGTTCGCCTTGGCGGTCGGGAAAATCATGCGCACCCGCCTGTCGGTTGCGTCCGGACGGCGCTCGATCCAGCCGCCCTCCTCCATGCGATCGACAAGACGCGAGACGCTGATCGGCTCGATTTCCAGAAGCTCGGCAAGCCGCGCCTGCGCGACACCCGCCTCCTTGGCGACGCGGACCAGAAGCCGCCATTGCGCCGAAGAAAGGCCAAAACCGCTGGCGCGCGCCTCGAAGCGCTTGCGCATCAGGCGCTGCACGTCGTGGATCAAAAAGCCCAATCTGTCGATGCCATCGGAAACCATGAGCGACATATATAATAAGCGTGCTCATAATTCAAGGAGCCGGATTATGCCAGAAGCCGGCAAGTGTGCATGGCAGTCAGTGCAGGGCGATCGTGGTTAGCAATTTATCACCCCGGGCGCTTGTGACGAGTATGCAGAAGATCGGCGTTCAGATGCTCAGACTATCGATCTCATCCAGGCGGAAAAGGCTTCGACATGCGCTTGTCGGGGGTGATTGGCTACGCAGGCAAGGTAAAAGCCATAGCCTGGCAGAGAGAGATCATGTGCCTTGACCAGCCTGCCAGCCTCGAGTTCGCCACTGACGACCACATCGCTGCAGATAGCGATGCCTTGGCCTGCCGCTACCGCGTCAATCGCGTGCAGCTCTTCGCGGAAACTTAAGTCCCATGCCTGGTTGGCATTGGGGATGCTGGGATCGATCGAGCGTGCGATCGCCAGCCATCGCTGCCAAGTCGGCGCTTCCGGGTCGCGGTTCGTCCAATTGAAATGGATGAGCGGGTATTGCAGCAGATCGGCGGCGCGCTCGATCTGTCGGTCGCCTCCTGCGAACAGCTCCGGGCTGCATACCGGAAAGAATGCGTCCCGAAAAATTTCCTGCGCGGGAACATCGCGCGGCATCCTGCGCGCATAGCGGATCGCGACGTCGGCGTCACCGCCTCGCAGGTCGAGAACGGCGTCTGTCCCGATGATCTCCAGTGGAATGTTCGGATGCTGTTCGCGCCACTTCGACAGGCGCGGAACCAGCCATCGGCTGGCAAATGCATTTGGGCTCGTCACGCGCAACGGGCGTTGGCCAACACCGGCCGAGGCTGATGCTATTGCCGCAGCGAAAGCGTCGAAGCCGCTGCAAATTACCGGAAATAGCCGTTCGCCCACGCCTGTGAGCACCAGCGGTCGTGGGCGCCGCCGGAACAGCAGTTGCCCACAGACCTCCTCCAGCAATCGAATCTGGTGGCTGATGGCCGTTGGCGTCACTCCGAGTTCCGTCGCGGCCTTCCTGAAGCTCATCAGCCTGGCAGCGGCTTCGAAGGCGCGAAGCGACCCGAGCGGCGGAAGTTTTCTCATCCAGGCAGCTTAGATGAATTTAGCTCATCCAGCGACTGAGATATTCGATTTTGCAGCGAATGGCGTCGCATGAGATCATTATGATCCGACACATGTCGGTGAACGAAAGCGGCCTGTCCAACCGTGCCAGATCACGAAGGGTATCCCTCGATGAGCATGTTCAAGCTTATAGACGGTTCCGAGCCGACGTTGCAGGCGCCAGATATCGCCCGGCTCAGGCAGGCGATTCGCGGCGATCTGATCCTTCCGGACGACCCTGGCTATGACCAGGCGCGCAGAGTTTGGAATGGCATGGTCGATAAGAGGCCGGCGGCTGTCTTCTATTGCGCCGAATCCAGCGATGTCGTCACGGCCGTCAACTTCGCCCGATCGCAAGGCTTCCTCGTCGCCGTCCGCGGCGGTGGTCATAACGTCGCCGGCAGTTCGGTATGCGACGGCGGCGTGGTGATCGATGTGTCACGCATGAAGCGGATCGAAGTCGACCCGATCCGCCGTGTTGCGCGCGCAGAAGCTGGCTTGAACCTGGGCGAGTTCGACGCAGCCACACAGGTCCATGGTCTTGCGACGACCATGGGTGTCAACGCGGATACCGGCATAGCCGGACTGACACTCGGCGGCGGTTTCGGCAAGCTTGGCCGCAAACATGGACTGAGCTGCGACAACCTTGTCGCTGTCGAAATCGTGACGGCGGACGGCCGGTTGCTCACGGCAAACGCGGCCGAAAATGCAGATTTGTTCTGGGGCATTCGGGGCGGCGGCGGCAATTTCGGAATAGTCACGACTTTCGAATACAAGCTCCATCCCGTGGGTCCGCTCCTCATCGCGGGATCGATGCTATACCGCTACGAAGAGGCACGCGAAGCGATGCGGTTCTACCGTGCGTTCTCGAGCGGCGCCCCAGATGAGCTGAGCCTGGATGCAGCACTTGTCACGGCGCCCTCGGGCGAGCGCTTCTTCAGCATATCGGCGTGCTACATCGGCCCGCTCGACGAGGGCCAGCAAATCATTCAACCTCTGAGAGAGTATGGTCGGCCGGTTGAGCGCCAGATTGCTCCTGTCCCCTATCTTCAAATCCAATCGGCCGGGGACAGCCTCTTTCCGCGCGGGCGGCGCTACTACTGGAAGGCGCAGTTCATGCGCGAAATCACAGATCAGGCGATCGATACCATGCTTGCGGCTTACATGACTGCACCCAGCGAATCGCTTCTGGTCCTGCAGCAGGTTGGCGGCGCCATCTCGCGAGTACCGATGGACGGAACGCCCTACGCCAACCGGGATGCACTTTACGATTGCTTCCCGATATCGATCTGGGACAATCCGTCTGACGACGAAACGCACATCCGATGGGCGCGTGACCTGTGGGATGCAATGAGACCGTTCTCGACCGGCGGCGTCTATGCCAACAATCTCGGCGAAGAGGGCACTGATCGGGTTCTGGCAGCTTACGGCGAGAATTATCCGAGGTTGGCCGCACTAAAAAACAAGTATGATCCTACCAATTTCTTTCGCTTGAACCAAAACATTAAGCCAACAACCTGAGCGACCGCCGCAGGCCGATGCCCGGAATTCTGTAGCGCTGCTACAACTCCAAATTCCAGTTCTGGCCGACCAGATCCTTGCCGAAGGAATGATGGCGCTCCTCGTTGGACAATTTAAAGCCCGCAGCCTCATAGATGTGGCGGGCGGCGGCGAGCACGTCGTTGGTCCACAGCGTCAGTGTCCTGTAATCCTTGGCGCGGCAAAAGCCGACACATTCCTCGACCAGCCGCTTGCCGATGCCGAGGCCGCGCGCCGACGGCTCGACATAGAGCAGGCGCAACTTCGCCACCTCGTCCGACTGGCGCACGACGAAGACCGAGCCGACGACCTCCGCTTCCCGCTCGGCGATCCAGCTGCGTTCCCATTTCGGATCGAAGGATTTGACGAAGGCACCGAGGATTTCGGCGACCAGCGCTTCATAGGTTTCGTCCCAGCCATATTCCTGCGCGTAGAGCAGGCCCTGGCGATGAATAATCCAGCCGATGTCGCCGACTTGCAGAGGCCGCAGCATATAGGGAATTTTGGGCTCGGCGCTTCCGCCCAGCAAACGCTGCACCGTCTGCATGGCCTTGACCAGCCTGTCCTGTTCGGCAACCGAAAGCCGTTCGAGCAAAGCCGCGACCTGGTCGTGCGAACCCTGGTTCAGCGGAGCGAAGGCCTGCCGCCCGGCCTTGGTCAGCGCGATCGACGAGCGCCGCGCATCCGCCTCGATCGTGGCGCGCTCGACCAGATCACGCTCCTCGAACTTCTTCAGCAGCCGGCTGAGATAACCGGCATCGAGGCCGAGGTCGCGCCCAAGATCCGTGGCGGTCAGGCCATCGCGATGCGCCAGCTCATAGAGCACCCGCGCCTCGGTCAGCGAGAAGGTGGTTTTCAGCAGCCCTTCGTCGAGCAGCCCGATCTGGCGGGTATAGAAGCGGTTGAAGGCCCGCACCGCGTCGACCTGCTCGTTGCCTGGGTGATGATGAATGGTCATGGCATCCTCCTCCCGGCAAGATCAGCCATTTAGTTGACTTAGTCAAGGATCCTGTTTGAAGCAATTGTCCTGATGATGCTCACCGGGCGCCTTGACTCGCGCGAGTTGCCAGCCTATTTCAGCGCCACGTTAGCACTCCTCCAAGATGAGTGCTAACCACATGTCCGGCGCCGCCGGACGGAGGAACTGTTCTCACCATTCTCATCGAGGAATAAAAAATGGCAAAGTCGAAGTTCCGCCCGCTTCATGACCGCGTGGTCGTTCGTCGGGTCGAATCCGAATCCAAGACCGCGGGCGGGATCATCATCCCCGATACGGCTAAGGAAAAGCCGCAGGAAGGCGAGATCATCGCCGTCGGTTCCGGCGCCCGCGACGAAGCCGGCAAGCTCGTCCCGCTGGACGTCAAGGCCGGCGACCGCATCCTGTTCGGCAAGTGGTCGGGCACCGAAGTCAAGCTCAATGGCGAAGACCTTCTGATCATGAAGGAATCCGACATCATGGGCATCATCGGCTGAATATCGGCCACACCCTCACTTAAATCTTCGGGCTCAATTCAAGCCCCTGCCAGGAGCTAAAAATGGCTGCCAAAGACGTAAAATTCTCCCGCGACGCTCGTGAGCGCATGCTGCGCGGCGTCAACATCCTCGCCGACGCAGTGAAGGTCACGCTCGGCCCCAAGGGCCGCAACGTCGTCATCGACAAGTCGTT
This sequence comes from Mesorhizobium sp. M0991, assembly GCF_040318915.1. Lineage (NCBI taxonomy): Bacteria > Pseudomonadati > Pseudomonadota > Alphaproteobacteria > Hyphomicrobiales > Phyllobacteriaceae > Mesorhizobium > Mesorhizobium sp. M0991. Next base: position 169,335 of record NZ_JAMYNE010000003.1, on the reverse strand, counting down.
CGGCGCACCGCGCATCACCAAGGACGGCGTCACCGTCGCCAAGGAAATCGAGCTTGAGGACAAGTTCGAAAACATGGGCGCGCAGATGGTCCGCGAAGTTGCTTCGAAGACCAACGACATCGCCGGCGACGGCACCACGACCGCGACCGTTCTGGCACAGTCGATCGTCCAGGAAGGCCACAAGGCGGTTGCCGCCGGCATGAACCCGATGGACCTCAAGCGCGGCATCGACCTCGCCGTCGCCGACGTGGTCGCGACGCTGATCAAGAACGCCAAGAAGATCAAGACCTCGGAAGAGGTTGCCCAGGTCGGTACCATTGCCGGCAATGGCGATGTTTCGGTCGGCTCGATGATCGCGGAAGCGATGCAGAAGGTCGGCAATGAAGGCGTCATCACCGTCGAGGAAGCCAAGACCGCCGAGACCGAGCTCGAAGTCGTCGAAGGCATGCAGTTCGACCGCGGCTATCTCTCGCCCTACTTCGTCACCAACGCCGAGAAGATGGTTGCGGATCTGGAAGACGCCTACATTCTTCTCCACGAGAAGAAGCTCTCCAACCTGCAGGCCATGCTGCCGATCCTCGAGGCTGTCGTGCAGACCTCGAAGCCGCTGGTCATCATTTCGGAAGACGTCGAAGGCGAGGCCCTGGCCACGCTCGTCGTCAACAAGCTGCGTGGCGGCCTGAAGATCGCCGCCGTCAAGGCGCCGGGCTTCGGCGATCGCCGCAAGGCCATGCTGGAAGACATCGCCATCCTCACCGGTGGCCAGGTCATCTCCGAAGACCTCGGCATCAAGCTCGAGAATGTCGGCCTGAACATGCTCGGCCGCGCCAAGAAGGTGTCGATCTCCAAGGAGAACACCACCATCGTCGACGGCGCCGGCAAGAAGGCCGAGATCCAGGGCCGCGTCGCCCAGATCAAGCAGCAGATCGAAGAGACCACCTCGGACTACGACAAGGAGAAGCTGCAGGAACGTCTCGCCAAGCTGGCGGGCGGCGTTGCCGTCATCCGCGTCGGCGGTGCGACCGAAGTGGAAGTCAAGGAAAAGAAGGATCGCGTCGATGACGCCCTCAACGCGACCCGCGCGGCCGTCGAAGAAGGCATCGTTCCCGGCGGCGGCGTCGCACTGCTGCGCGCTTCGCTGACCATCAAGGCAACCGGTGCCAACTCCGACCAGACCGCGGGCATCGCCATCGTGCGTCGCGCGCTGCAGGCTCCGGCCCGCCAGATCGCGTCCAACGCCGGTGCGGAAGCATCGATCGTTGCCGGCAAGATCCTCGAGAACAAGGGCGCGACCTTCGGCTACAACGCCCAGACCGGCGAATATGGCGACATGATCACCATGGGTATCGTCGATCCGGTCAAGGTTGTGCGCACGGCTCTGCAGGACGCGGCCTCGGTCGCTGGCCTGCTGGTCACCACCGAAGCCATGATCGCTGAGGCTCCGAAGAAGGAGTCGGCTGGCGGCGGCATGCCTGGCGGCATGGGTGGCGGCGGCATGGGCGGCATGGGTGGTATGGATTTCTAATCCAAGCAATCCATCAAGTCTTCAGATACGGAAAGGGCGACCGAGAGGTCGCCCTTTCTGCTTTGAGAGCAAGCCGCTAAGCTCAAACAGCGGCGTCAATGCACCGCGGCAGCGGCGCCCTTAGCCAGCAATGCCCCCTCAATCAGCGCGGCGACCTCATCGGCTACCGCCAGCACCGGGGCGCGGTCGTGGGTGGCGCGCGCGATCACCATCAGCCCTTCCAGCGATGATTCGACCAGCAGCGCCAGCGCATGCGCGCGGCGCTCGGGCACCCCAGCCCTGACGAAGGCGGCCCCGAGCAGGCCTATCCATTGCTCGAAAGCCGACCGGCACAACTCGGCCAGTTCCGGCATGTCGTTCGGCGAGTCCAACACCACGGGCGCGATCGGGCAACCGAGCGTGAACTGATTGTCTTCCAGCATGCGCGCGACCGACTGGTAGATGTGGTGGACAGCCACCGCCGGGTCCTTTTCGGCAGCGAGCGCGGCGTCTAGCCTCTGCGTCACATCGGCGACGCTGTCGCGCGTCACCTCGATGACCAGCTGATCCTTGCCGCCCGGAAAGTGAAAGTAGAGCGAGCCTCTCGGTGCAGCGGAGGCGCTCAAGATGTCGCTGAGCGACGTGCCGTGGTAGCCGCGCTGCCTAAGCAGCAGCGCCGTCGTCTCGAGTATGCGGGTGCGGGTGTCGTTCGCCATGTCAACCTCTGCCAGGAGTGAGCATTATAGGCCTTGCCTCGAATATGACAACCGGTCTACATAATATGTAGATCAGTCTACATATAGAGAGAAGCAGATGCGCAGTTATCGCCTTGAAGGAACGAGCGGGACCAAGGGCCTGGTGATGCGCGACGAGGCGCAGCCGACGCCGAAGCCGCACGAGATCGTCGTGCGTGTCCGCGCCACCTCGCTCAACCGCCGCGATACGATGATCCTCAACGGCACCTATCCGCTGGCGCCGCGCCAAGGCGTTATCCCGCTGAGCGACGGTTCCGGCGAAGTCGTTGCCCTCGGCGAGGCCGTCACCCGCTTTGCCGTAGGCGACCGCGTCACCGGCAGTTATTTTGCGCGCTGGATCGATGGCCGCATCAATGCCGGTCTTATCGACCAACTTGGCTGCACGCTGGACGGGATGCTGGCTGAATACGCCGTGCTCGACGAGCAATGGGCGGTGCCGCTTCCCGATCATCTCGACTGGCATCAAGCGGCGACGCTGACCTGCGCCGGCCTGACCGCCTGGAATGCCGTGACGGCGGCCGAGATGCCGAAGCCCGGCCAATGGGTTCTTGTCATCGGTTCAGGTGGCGTCGCGCTGTTTGCGCTGCAATTCGCCAAGCTGCTCGGCTGCCGTGTCGTGGCCGTCACCTCGCGCAACGAGAAGCTGAACCGGCTGCGGGCGCTCGGCGCCGACCTCGTCGTCTCGACAGCCGGCATGCCGGAATGGGGTGCTGCGGTGAGCGAGCAGACCGGCGGCATCGACCTCGTCGTCGAGACCGGCGGCCCGCCGACCTTCGCACAATCGATGATCGCCTGCGCCCTTTACGGGCGCATCGTGCTTCTCACCATACAGGATGCGAAAGGCGGGACCGTGCAGATCCCCGGCCCGGTCTACCAGCGCAGCCTCGCCACCATCAGCCGCCTGTTCGTCGGCAATCGCACCAACCTCGAAGCCATGCTGCGCGCCATCTCGGTGCATCGGCTCAAGCCCGTCATCGACAAGGTGTTCGCCTTCGACGAGGCCAACGACGCCTACCGCTATTTCCAGCAAGGCGACGTCTTCGGAAAAGTGGTCGTCGACGGCGCCTGACTGGTTCGCCCCCAAAAAACTGATCAACCCTCAAACTAAAAGGAGAGACACAATGACCATTCGTGAAGCAGAGGCCCAATGGCAGGGATCGTTGAAGGAAGGTTCGGGCCGGCTGAGGCTCGGCAGCGGCGTCTTCGAAGGTGCCTACTCCTTCCCGTCGCGTTTCGAGAACGGTCCCGGTACCAACCCGGAGGAATTGATTGTGGCGGCGCATGCCGGCTGCTTCTCGATGGCGCTGAGCGCCATCCTCGGCCGCGAAGGTCACACTCCCGCGCACATCCACACGATCGCGAAAGCGCATCTCGGCGCCACCGCGGCCGGACCGACGCTGACCCGTATCGAACTGGAGACGGAGGCAAGCGTCGCCGGGCTGGCGGCGGCGGATTTCGAGCGGCTGGCGCAGACCGCCAAGGAGAGCTGCCTCGTGTCGCGGGCGCTGGCCGGCGTCGCCGTGATCACGCTCAAGGCCCGCCTCATCGAGGCCGCTACTGATCACTGAAGGGAAAGGAATATCCAATGACACAGGAACTCATCATCGATATCGCCGCAGCCGAACGCTCCGCCGAAACGGCCGAAATCATGCGGCGCTACAACGACGTCTTCCAGCGCCACGACCCCTCGGCGCTCGACGATCTGGTGGCGGAAGATTGCGTGATCGAGAACACCACGCCAGCCCCGGACGGTGCCCGCCGCATCGGCAAGGGCGCCTGCGTCGAACTGTGGTCGGCGATCGCGACCGGACCCGGCACGCGCTTCGACATCGAAGAAACCTTCGTCGCCGGCGACCGGGCGACGATCCGCTGGCGCTACTGGATGGCCGACGGCAATTCGCTGCGCGGCGTCAACCTGATGCGCGTGGCGGACGGGCAGATCGTCGAGGCCATGGGCTACGTGAAGGCATAAAGCTGTCTACCGGTCCGCCAGCGCCAGTTTGGCGCCGAGCATGACAAAGGCTCCGGCGAAGGTGCGGCGCATCCAGGTCAGCACCTTTGGCCGCGACACGACATGGCTGCGGATTGACGCCGCAAAAACGCCGTAGCCGACAAAGACCACGAAGGTGAGCACCATGAAGACGCTGCTGAGCTCCAGCATCTTCGACAGCGCATGCGATTCGGTGGTGCTGACGAATTGCGGCAGGAAGGCAAAGAAGAAGATCGACAGCTTCGGATTGAGGATGTTGATCAGAATGCCGGAGGCGATCACTTTGCCGGCCGAGCGCGGCGCGACATTTTCGTCGACGCTCAGGCCGCCCTTCTCCTTCAGCGTGTTCCAGGCCATGTAGAGCAGGTAGGCGACGCCCAGATATTTCAGCGTCTCGAAGGCGACGGCACTGGTATGCAGCAGAGCCGCCAGGCCGGTGATGGCGGCCGCCATGTGCGGAATGATGCCGAGCGTGCAGCCGAAAGCGGCAATGATGCTGGCCCGCACACCACGTGAAAGCCCGGCGCTCAGCGTATAGAGAACGCCGGTACCGGGCGAAGCCACGACAATCAGCGACGTCAACAAAAATTCGATGCTCACGGATGGTCTCCCGGTGCTGGCCCTGCCGCCGGCAGCGTAGTCAGCGAAACGTGCGGGCACAAGCCAGCCTGAGAGCCTATGCGCATTCAGATCATGCTGTTGGCGTGCAGCTTGCTATCGGCAATGGGCTGCCGAACTTCCCAGTGTTCGACGAGCTTACTTTCGTTCAGCCTGAAAATGTCGACGATGGCCAAGCCTTCCTCCTCCGGTTCACGTTTTGCGTGCATGTGCACGATGACGAAATCCCCTTCGGCAAAAATCCGCTTCACCTCTCCCTTCACGAGGGGAAATGACTGTTTGAGCTGCTGCAGATAGGCTTTGAAGCCCTCCCCACCATCCGCAATGTTCGGATTGTGTTGTATGTAGCGTTCGCCAAAATGCATCGAAGCAGCTTCGATGTTGCCCTGGTTTACCGCTTTGTCGATGAAGTCCAGGACGATCATCTTGTTGGTCTCGAGCGAACTATGAGCCTTGGCTGGAAGTGGATTTGATGGTTCGTCACGCATGTTTTGCTCCGTCAGGTGCCTGCTTCTGCCCGGCGTGGACAGGAGCGTCCGCACGCCAACATTGCCAACATAATCTGTCGCGATTGTGAGAGGTCGATACGCTATTCCGCTAGATTCTTATCCGATCGTCTAATAGCGTCGTCCTATTCATCGTTGGAGGATGGTTCTCGTGGACGCCTTGTCCGAAGTTCTTGCTTCGCTGAGATTTGGCAGCGCCATGATCGGCAGCGCGACCCTGCATCGGCCATGGGGTATTTCGGTGGATCCGACAAGGAATGCCGCCATCCACGTCATACAGAACGGCGAATGCTGGCTGCGGCTAGCCGGTGAAAAGGTGCCGATCCGCTTAGACCAGGGAGATGTCATCCTTGTCGCGAGCGGTATCGGGCATGCCCTTTGCAATCCGGCGGATGCACCGACGGCATCGATATCCGCCGTCCTTTCCGCAAATCAGAGCGGACCAGAACCGAAAAGCGAGCGCCCCGCGACAACTCTTCTTTGTGCGAGATATTCACTCGACGGCGTCGGGCCATACCCGATGGTTTCGCTGCTTCCTCCGCTGATTCATTTGACCCGAAATCAGATAGGCACCAGCGAGCCGCTGCGGCTTGCCCTGGAACTTCTGCAGGTCGAAGCGAAAGGCGATCTCGGCGGCCACGACATTGTCGCCCCAAGCCTTCTCGACAGCACGTTGATCTTCTTGTTGCGTGCCTGGATCGAACATCAGCCACTCGGAACGGGGGGATGGTTTGGCGCCTTGCGCGACAAAGGCATTGCGCAAGCTTTGCGGCTGATCCACGAGCGGCCGGGCAATCCCTGGACTGTCGCTTCCCTTGCCAGCGGCGCAGCACAGTCCCGGGCCACCTTCGCGCGTCGCTTCGCTCAACTGGTGGGACAGCCGCCGCTGTCCTATGTGACCCGGTGGCGGATGAACCTTGCCGCCAAGGCCCTGCGGGAAACGAACCAGAACATTGGCGAGATCGGGCGCGCCGTCGGATATGAATCGGTGCCGTCGTTCTCGCAGGCATTCAAACGGTTGACCGGACGATCGCCCGGCCTCTACCGCAGCGACTTTCGATCATCTGACTGAAGAAATTCAAACTGGGACGCCAGCCCGAGGGCCGTCATTCAAGCGTCGGCAGTCCGTGAGCCCGGCGCGCCATCAGGCAGTCGTCATCGCCCGGCATGCAGGCGCGGCAGACGTCAGGACGGATCTCGTAGATGCCGCAGGCGGTCGACTTGCCGACCTCGCCGCACAGTGCCGAACAGCGCGCGCCGTCGCAGCGCATGCCGGCTTCGTCGGCAGCCACGTATTTTTGCGGGATAAGGTCGAGCTGCGCGTCATCCTCGGTGGAGAAGCGCGGCCATCTGGACGAGTAGGCACAGCAGGCGCCACAGGTCTGGCAATCGAAGGCAACCGGACCGGCGCCCTCTTGTGGCGACGAAAAATCCTCCGCGACCGCCAAGGCAAGCGGCCTTGGCGCGGATTTCCGGCCGGCATTTTGCTGCAAGGGCGCTATTTCTTCTTCGGCTTGCGCGGCGGCGCTTCGGCCGGCGACCTGAACAGATCGGTGCCTGCTTCGGCGGCTTCACCGGTTTTTGGCGCGGCGGACGGCTTGGCCGGCTTCACGGCGGCAGCAGGTGCTGCCGGTTGGCCCTTGGCGGAAAACTTGATTGCCATATCAATCCTCGTCAGAGAAACGCGATGATGGCGCATTCGGATTGCGAAGGCGGCCGATGAGCGCCGAAACGGCCGTGATGTTCATTTCTTCGGGCGACCAGTTCCTGGCTTCCTCGATGTGCCGGGGCGCCAGCTCGCGATGCGTGCTGCCGCTGTAGGCGGCATCCTGAAAGGTCACGCGCTCGTGGGTCTTGGCGTTTTCCCGGACGTATTCGATCAGATAATTGGGGCATTCGGCACGGCCGCGGACGCCGAGCCGAACCTGGGCATCGCCGTGGACACGCCGGCAGCGCTCGAGCTTTTCAAGCACGCGCCGGACATATTCGACCGGCTTGTCGAGTTCGCTCACGACATCGGCGATGGTCGAATCGGCGGCGATCGCCTTTTGAGGCACACGTTTGGTGGCCATCAGCGTTTGCCTGCGCGTCTTGGCGAGGCCGCGAGCGCAACCGCTGCCGCCATTTCGTCGGCTTCCTTTTCCAGGCGCAGTTCGCGCAGCCGCGCGGTCTTGGCTTCGCGGGCCTGGCTGACGGCATCCCGTTCGGAATTGATGCGGTCGAGCGACATCGACTGGGTCCGCGTCTTGCTAAAAATGGATTCGGCCTGGTCGCGGGGTTTTTTTGAAGGTTCGGTCAAGGTCTTTCTCCCGGTTCGGAGCGCGCCGCCGAAAAAGTGACGAGACTGGTCTTTTGGCCAGGATCCCGCACAAAGCAATACGGCAGCCGGTTTCAAATTGCTGGAACGTCCTTACAGCCTCTTAGCACGTCCGGGCCGTCGAGCAGCGCTCTTTCGGCGGTCGAAGCGCAAAAATGAAAAAGGCCAGGCACCGCCTGACCTTCCATGAGAGCGCCCGCGCATCCCGAGAGACGCGCAAAGAAACGTTCTTCTCATGCGCATGAGCGGGGACTTAACCTCCCCGCGACCATGCGCCGGAATTTGCCATTCACCGGTGCCAGTACATCCGTGGTCACCGGTGAGGCTGAATTCCGTCTTAGGCCGCCTTCAACTGGTCGGCGGACATTTTGCCCGACTTGTTGTCGCGGACCATCTCGTAGCCAAGCTTCTGGCCCTCGACGATGTCGCGCATTCCGGCGCGCTCGACGGCTGAGATGTGGACAAAAACGTCGGCAGAACCGTCGTCAGGTTGAATAAAACCAAAACCCTTGGTGGCGTTGAACCATTTAACTGTGCCTGTGCTCATAACGAACCCTTTCCATGGCAAATATTCGTTCGTCGTCATGCGGATGCACAACAACGTTTGTCTCGATTTTGATGGGGAAGTTCGTCAAAGGCGCGCCTCGGCGCGCGGATAACAAAAGTCGGTCAAACAAACATCGACAAAATTCTTGTAGACTTCTTTGCGCGCTGTGTCAATTTTTTTGATTTGCCACACTCGCAGAGACGCGCGGCGGCGACCCGCGCTCCGGCAAATCCGACAGCAAAACCGGGCTACTGCCCGCCGAAAAACCACTTAGACCGGTTCATCGTTCACGGAAACGATGAACCGCTCTATCTCTTTGTTTTTGCGCAATTCCGGACGGAAAACCGTTCACACTTTTCCTGGAATTGCTCCAGCCGGGAACCATTTTGGCGACGCGAGCATTACTGTCGATGTCGAAAGCCGTTCTCGAAAGAGCGATTTTGAGAAAGGCGGACGACAAACAGGACGCCCCCCGCGCAGATAAAAGGCACGAGGGGCGTTCCTGCGTGATGCGACCATTCGCGCCGCTGCACCCTTCCCCTCACAGCATGCCGCGGCTGAGCCCGCCATCCACCGGCAACGCCACGCCGGTGACATAGGCGGCTGCGTCGCTGGCCAGGAATGCGGCAACCGCGCCGAATTCGGCGGGAGTGCCGTAGCGCTTTGCCGGGATTTCAGCCTGACTCTCGGCGGCGATCACAGCAGCGTCGACACCCCTGTCGGCGGCGTCCATGGCGTCGAACTGTTTCGTCCGGTCCGTCGCAAAACGGCCCGGCAGCAACAGGTTGACGGTGACGCCGTCCGCCGCCACTTCGCCGGCCAGCGTCTTGGCCCAGCCGGCGAGCGACGCACGCAGCGCGTTCGAGGCGGTAAGGCCGGGGATCGGCTCACGGACGGAAGTCGAGGAAACGGCGATGATGCGTCCCCAGCGCCACGCCCGCATGCCGGGCAGGAAAGAAATGGCGATGCGCATCTGGCTCAGCACCATGCTGGTGAACTGCTTCTCCCAGACGCTCGCATCGAAGACGCTGGCCGCGAAGGGCGGCGGGCCGCCGCCGTTGAGCAGGACGATGTCGATCCGCTGATGCTCGCCCTCGACGGCACGGATCAGCCGGGAGACGCTGTCGTTGTCGGAGAGGTCGGCGCTGAAGGTCGAGCAGATGTGGCCGGCGGCCTCGATCGCGCGCCGCGCCGCATCCAGGGTCTTCTCCCCTCGTCCGACCAGGATGATCTCGGCGCCTTTCGCCGCGAGCGCTTCGGCGACGCCGAAACCGAGGCCCTTGCCTCCGCCGAGAACAAGCGCCTTCCTTCCCTCAAGATTTGCAGCCATCAAGCCAAGCGTCCTCCTGGTTTCACTGCCCATTTCGGGCGACTTCCCTAGCGGACATGCACGATAGCGTCGGCTTCGACCGGAACATTGGCCGGCAAGCCGGCCATGCCGAGCGAGCAGCGGGCGTGCTCGCCACGCTCGCCGAAAACATGGAGCAGAAATTCGGATGCTCCGTTGCAGACCTCCGAATAGGCCGAAAAGCCGGCCGCCGCATTCACATAGACGGTCAGCTTGGCGAATTTCACGACACGGTCGAGATTGCCGTCCAGTTCCTTGTCCAGCCAATAGACGATGTTGGCCGCGCAGAGCCGGGCGGCGTTCTGCGCAGCAGCCAGATCGATCTCTCTGCCGACCTGGCCGATCGCGGCGATCTCCTGCGCGATCTCGGGAATCTGACCGGAGACATAGACGATGTCGGCGACCCGAACCGTCGGCGAGAACGGCAAAGCAGGCCGCTCGAGCGATGGCCAAGCGACACCGAACTCCTCAAATCTTCTTCTGTAGGACAAGGTGGCTGCTCCTGTTTCCGTTCGTGCGAGCGGACCTTGAATTCAGATCGGGCTTTCGGATAGCCTGATAGTGCTGACACAGCTATCAGGAATTCTTATGACTGAAGATATCGACGTCAGGCTGCTGCGCGCCTTCGTCACCGTGGCCGATACGGGAACGATGAGCCGGGCGGCCGATCGGCTTGCCCGCACCCAAGCGGCGGTGAGTATGCAGCTTCAGCGCCTCGAGGGTGAAGTCGGCGCCGAGCTGCTGCGCCGTTCGCCGCGCGGCGTGACGCTGACCGAGGCCGGCGAGATCCTGCTCGCCTTCGCCCGCAAGGCCATCGCGATCGGCGACGATGCCAGGCGCGAGATAGAAGGCCGCAGGCTGGTCGGCCGTGTCCGGCTGGGCATCGTCGAGGATTTGGCGGTGACGCGGCTGCCGTTGATCATTGCCGACTTCCGCCGCCGGCATCCTTCCGTGGAGATCGAGCTGACATCAGCCAGCAGCACCGATCTCAGCAAGTCGCTGGGCGAAGGAAAATGCGACATCGTCATGGCCGATCCGGCGCGCTTCACAATGGCGCCGCGAGGCCATCTGTCACGACAGCTGGTCTGGGCGGCAAGCCGCATGATCGAGATCGATGACGAGGTCGAGCTTCCGCTAATCATCTTCGAAGGCGCCTGCTCCTGGCAGGACAGAATGCTGGCTTCGCTCGCCGAGGCCGGGATCGGCTGGAAGATCGGCTGCCGCGTGTCGACCTTCGCGACACTGATCTCGGCGCTGAGGGCCGGGCTTGGCATCGGGCTTCTGCTGCAGGAAGGACTACCGCCCGACTGCCAAAGCCTCAACGGACGCTTCAACCTGCCGCCGGCGCCGATGGCGGATTTCGGGGTCTATCTCGCGAGGGACCCGTCGCGGCTGGTCGAGGAGTGTGGCGATTTCCTGCGGGCGGGATTCGAAGCGTAGCGAAAAGATCTGACGCCGTTCACCGTTCCTGGTCGGTCGGGCGGATAACGATCTCGTTGACGTTGACGTGTGCCGGCTGGCTCACTGCGTAGAGAATGGGCCGCGGCGATGTCCTCGACGGTCAGCGCCTTCATGGCGGCGAGCCGCTGGTCGAGCCCGGCCTTCGCCGCCGGGTTGGTGATATGGTCGCCGAGCTCGGTGCGCACCAGGCCGGGCTCGATGACGGTGACGCGAACCTTATCGGCATAGACTTCGCGGCGCAGCGATTCGGAAAAGCCGACGACGCCGAACTTGGTTGCCGCGTAGCCGCTGGCGCCCGGATTGGCGACACGGCCGGCGACCGACGAGACATTGACGATGTGACCTTTGGCGGCCCTCAGATGCGGCAGCGCCGCTTTGGTGACGCCCATCAGCGCCAGCAGGTTGATCTCGACCATGCGGCGCCAGTCGTCGAGCACCGCCTCGGCGGCCGGCGACAGAAGCATCACCCCGGCATTGTTGACGAGGATGTCGAGGCGGCTCCATTCGGCGACAACCTTGTCGACCATGGCGCTGACATCGTCGTTGCTGGTGACGTCGGCCTCGATGCGGAGCGCCGTGCCGCCGGCCTTTTCGATACGCGCGGCCAGCGCTTCGAGCCGATCGGCGCGGCGTGCGGCAATCGCCACCTTTGCCCCGGCGGCGGCCAGCGCCACAGCGGTTGCCTCGCCGATGCCCGATGAAGCGCCGGTGACGAGAGCGACCTTGCCGGCCAGTGCGGAAGAAACAGCTATCATGGTGAAGTCTCCAAAGCCCCTGCCCGATCTTCAGATAGGCCGCGGGGCGCGAAGTGGAAGACCGGCTTTGCTTGGTTACTCGTCTGGGCCGGGCTCCGGCCAAGGCTCTTTCGCCGCCTCGGCATACCAGTGGCGCATCGCCGGCATCGAAAGCACGGCGTCGACATAGGCGCGGGTATCGGTTGCCAACATGCCGCCATAGGTGTCGAAGCGGGTGACGACCGGCGCGTACCTGGCGTCGGCCGCGGTGAAATGGCCAAACAGAAACGGCCCGCCTTTGACGTATTTTTCGCGGCATTGCCGCCACAGATCCTCGATGCGCGCCCGTTGCGCCTCACCTTCGGCGTCGAGCGGCTTGTGGCCTTTCGGCCGGCGCAAATTCGTCGGCCAGCCATAGCGGACCTCGCGAAAGCCGGAATGCATCTCTGTTGCCGCCGAGCGGGCCAGCGCGCGGGCGCCGATATCGGCCGGCCAGAGCTTTTTCTCGGGAAACAGCTCGGCGAGATATTCAAGGATGGCAAGGGTTTCCCAGACGATCCGGACCTCGCCGTTCGGCAGCCGATGGTTCAGCACCGGCACTTGGCCGTGCGCAGGCGCACAAAACCTTCCTCGAACGGGATCTCCAGATGCTTCATCGCCAGCCATGGCCTCAGCGACCAGGACGAGAAGCATTTGTTGCCGATGAAGAGCGTGAATTCAGCCATTGTCCCTCCGGCCCTGTCTGTTCGGGCGTTCTGGTGCACCCTATCCTGTCGGCTTCGCGGCCGGAAGCTATCCCAACTCGACCGGCCGAACCCGGAACCTAAGCGATCCGCGACCGTTTCTCCAGGCGAACGGTTCAGGAGATGCGAGATGGTGAACAAGGATCAGGTTGCCGGCGTTGCCAAGCAAGCCAAGGGCTCGGTCAAGCAGGCCGCCGGCAAGGCCACCGGCAACAAGCGCGCCGAGGCCGAAGGCAACGTCGACAAGGCGACCGGCAAGATGCAGAAGGCTTACGGCGACGTGAAGGACAAGGTGAAGAAGGCGCTTTGACGCCAGCCCTTCGCAAACCAGGAAAAGGCGGCTCGGCCGCCTTTTTTGCGTCCTCTCCTGCCCGTCAGAAAATCAGGCTTTTGCTGTACGCATTGGTGAACGTGACCTCGCCATGATCTCCGGCGGCTTCGCCCAGCACCACATCCATGCTGTTTTCGCTCACCCGCGCCAACGCAAAGCCGCCCATGAAGGCAGCCTTCGGCTTGAACATATCGAGCCCGTCACGGTGGTAGATCATCGGCGTCGCGTGCTGGTGGCCATGGAAGATGCCGACGACGTTGTAACCCTTCAGCACAGCCAGCAGCGCCTGCCTGTCGGCTTCGCTCCACCAGTGCGGCGGACCCGTGCCGCCGTCGTCGAAGGTTTTCTCGGCGGCGTCCCATCTTTCGATCGAAAAAGTATCCCAGCCGTAATGCTGGAACAGGATGACCGGGCGGCCGTCGCCGGCATAAGTCGCCAGGTCCTGCTTCAGCCATGGCAGGCTGCTGGCGGCGCCATGACCGGTATCGCCGGCAAAACGGTGCGTCTGGACAAGATGCAAGCCGCCCCAATCCCATGAATAGCAGTCGGTCTCGACGTCGTAGTCGGTCGCCGGCGCAGGCGGCTTGAAGAACACGCCGGGGCGGTGGTTGACCTCGACGTGGTCGCGCATTTCGCGGCGATACCAGTCGACATGAGAGCGCGGGCCGTTCTGGTCGAGGTCGTGGTTGCCGAGGCCGACATAGACCGGCATGTGCACGCGGTCGGGGCCGACGCCTTGCTGGTAGCGCTGGCTGAACTGAAGCAGCTGCGTGCCCTCGCTGGGCTGGGTGATCTGGCCGCCGCCGTCGTCGGTGATGTCGCCGCCAACGACGAGGCCGAGCGGTGTGCCGATGTTGCCCGTCGAGCGCAGGCCGGTGGCAACGCCATCGATCTCAGCCGGCCATTGCCGGTCACCGACGCCGTTGAGTGCGGCGACATTGCGCAGCAAGGCAGCGTCGGTCTTGCCCTCCTGCTCGCAATGCGGGCTCAATCCGTTCGCCATGCGGCAGGCATGGACATCAGCGATAAACAAGAAGGTGGCGTCGATCGGCGGAATGCGCTGCCCGGTCTGGCCGAAGGCCGGGCGCGAAACGGCGCCGGCCGCGGCAAGGCCCGCTGCCTTCATCAGGAAGCTGCGCCGGGAGACCGGTCGGGCGGAAATGCGATGCATCATGCGCTAAAATTCAGCACGACGCGGACCGGCAGTCCAGTTGCTCGCAAAGTGTGTCGACACGTTCTCTCAGGTCTGGCATTGCTTTCGGCATTCAACTTGCGCGGGCAGAGGAGGACGCCATGAACACTGCATCCATCGGCATGACAATGGCCATTCTGGCGATGACGAGCGCAGCGCATGCCTCCGAGTGCATCGACGCCAAATCGGCCAAGGCCGGCTTCATTCTCGAAAGGCCCGGCATCCACAGCGAATTTCGTCCGGCGGCGGGCGGAATGGTTGCCGTGGCCAACAAATACCAGTCGCAATCGCCGCAGTCGCAGTACCTGTTCGGCGGGCTGATCGAAGTGTTTCGCGACAGCAGCACGGGGCAGCTGGCGATGATCCCGTTTTCCGATCTCAGGAAGGTGTTCCCGCTGAAGGCGGGGGCTAAGAGCAAGATCGTATTTGCCCGTCTCGCACCGAACAAGCCGCCGAAGGGCACCGAGACGCTGGAGATCAACGTCAAGGGCAAGGAGACGGTCAGCCTGGGTGATTGCAAATACTCCGTGCTCGCGGTCAAGCAGACGATCAGGAGCGAGGCCGGCGAGACGCGGGACGAGTTTACCGCGCTCTACGCACCCGACCTGCAGGCAGTTGTGGCCAGGCGCTATGACGAGGGCACCAGTGCCGAAAGCGTGGTCGGCTACGAGCTGATCAAGCCGCTGCCGAATTAGGAGCTCGGCCTTCCCGCCTTGGTCGTGACATCAGCGACAGGGCGCCTCTGTCCTGCCGGCGTCAGAGGGCTCTGTGCAGTATCCTGCTACGTCGCCTCGTTCCTGTTTTGGACGACATAACTCCCTGCTCCAACGCCATCAGGCAGTCGCGCAGCACGCTTGCGTCCTGTGCGGTCTTGGCCATCGACATGGCGCCGGAATAGCTGGCGACGGCTAACGCTGCAAAGCGCTGCGGATCGGTGCCCAGCTCCCGGCCCGCCTGCTGGTCGGCGCTGATCTTGTCGGCGATCGCCTGACGCCAGGTCGAAAAAATGCCGGCAAGGGCAATGCGGAAATCCGGATCGGCAAGCGACAGCTCATGCGCCAGGTTGTTAAGCGGGCAGCCGCGCACGAAACCCTGCCGCTCCAGCTCCGCCGCGACGGCCGCGAACACGGAGCGCACGCCCTCGCGCGCTGAGGGAGCCTCCCGCACCGGTGCGATCCATGTCTCTTCTACCGCGGCGGCGACCCGCTCCTCGATCACTGCAAGCGCCAGCGCCTTCTTGGTTGGGAAATGGTGGTGCAGCGCGCCGCCGGTGACGCCCGCCGTCGCCATCAGGTCGCCCATGCTGGAGGCGTGATAGCCGCGTGCCTGAAACGCCTCCTCGGCGACATCGAGCAACTTTTTGCGCATGCCTTCGGGGTCGTTGGTGCGTTTTTGAGCCCGCGACTTTGGGCGAGCGGTTATCTCTGCTGACATCTTCAGACGATAGCAGATTGACAAAACAGGACAACCGGTCTGTTTTATAAACAGGATGACTGTCCTGTTTTGGAGATCCAGCGATGAACCTGCCTTTGAACGCCGAATCTAAATCCGATCTGCTCGCCTCGCCCGTTGTCGAACTCCGGCAATACACGCTGAAACCCGGCCGGCGCGAGACGCTGATCGGCGTCTTCGACAATCAGCTGATCGAGGGCCAGGAAACGGCGGGGATGACCATCATCGGCCAGTTCCGCGATCTCGACCGGCCGGATATGTTCGTCTGGCTGCGCGGCTTCGACGGTATGGAAGCGCGGAAAAACGCTCTGACCGCCTTCTATGACGGGCCGGTCTGGGCTGCCTGGCGCGACGCCGCCAACGCCACGATGATCTCATCCGACGACGTGCTGCTGCTGAAGCCGGCCTGGCCGAGCGCCGGCCTAGACCTCTCGGGATCGCAACGGGCAGCCACACCGGATTTCGAAAAACCAACCGTAAGCAATGATTTGCAGGCAATTGTTGTCATCAGGATTCATCATTTGCGGCCGGGCCTGGAAGCCGGCTTCGCCAGGGATTTCCAGACCGGGGCTCTTCCGGTGCTTGCCGCACTTGGCGCAAGGCCGCTCGCCGCCTTCGTCACCGAGCATGCCGAAAACAGCTTTCCGCGGCTGCCGGTGCGGGCCGGCGAAAACGTCTTCATCAGCATCACGGGTTTCGACAGCGCCGAAGCGCACGCTCGCCACGAGGCAGCCTTGGCTGCCTCCCCGGAATGGCAGGCATTCGAGCAGGCCGCGCAGCGGGAATTGGCCAGGCCCGTGGAGGTTCTGCGCCTGGCGCCGACGGCGCGATCGCTGCTCGGGCGCCGGTATGACCAACGCCGTTGAAGCGCCTATATCCGCCGGAGTCCCCTCATCTGGTTCACGCCTGAAAATGCCTGGCATGGATCACCTGATAACGCGCCGTCCATGCGGTTGCCTGCTCCAGGTCAAGGGAAACGCGAAGCAGCCGGTGATCCTCGTTCTTGCGGCCAATAAGCTGGATGCCAATCGGCAGGCCGCCTTTCGACTGGAACAGCGGCAGGCTGGCGGCCGGTTGGCCGGTGACATTGAAGATTTCCGTGAAAGGCGCAAAGCCGTAGGCCCGGCTCGCCCAAGCCTCGTAATCGAAGACAGCACCATCGCCATGGATGGCGCCAAGCCGGGGTGGCAGGTCGGCCGTGGTCGGCGTCATGATCAGGTCGAACGCATCGAAGGCTCTCGCCATCGCCAGCGAAGCGCTGTGCACGTGGTCTTGCGCCCTCAGATAGTCGGCGGCCGAAGACCGCCGAAAACAGTCGAGCGCGTGACGAGTCAGGCCTTCGATTTCGCCAGCCGCCGGCATCCGCCCGATCTCATCGGCGCGCTCGTCAACCAGCCGCGCAACCTCCGACATCCAGAAGATGCTCCAGTCCGCTCCGGCGCTGGCTTCCCGCGGGAAACGCGCCTCTGTGACCTCGTGCCCCATATCCTCGAGGAGGATTATGGCTTCCTGGAATTTTTCCCCAATCTCGGACGCGACCGGCGTGCCATCCGGCCGGTGCGCCAGGCACGCGACGCGTAGACGCTCGCCGGCGGAAGACAGCCAGTCCAGGTAGGACGGCACCGATTTCGACACGGAGTAAGGCGCTCCTTGTTCTGGACCGGCAGTCATGTCCAGCATGGCGGCGCTGTCCCGAACGGTGCGGGACAGGACGTTCTCGGCGTAGAGCCCGGCGCCGACCTGACCTCGACCAGGCCCGACAGGCGTGAGCCCGCGCGACGGCTTCATGCCGAACACGCCGCAACAGACAGCCGGCACCCGGATCGAGCCGCCGATATCGGAACCGTGGGCGACCGCCACCATGCCGCTTGCCACCGCGGCAGCAGCACCACCGCTCGAACCGCCCGCCGTCAGCGAAAGATCCCAGGGGTTCAAGGTGGGGCCGCGAAAGCTGGGCTCGGTCACGAAGTCGTTGGCAAATTCCGGCGTGTTTGTCTTTCCCAGCAAGATCAGACCGGCGGCCCGCCAGCGCCGGACGATCTCGCTGTCGGGCTTCGGCTCGGCGTCCTTGAAGTAGAGCGACGAGTGCGTCGTCGGCCACTCCCGTACATTGACGCCGGTGTCCTTGACCAGGAAGGGAATGCCGGCGAGTGCGGCTTGCCGGTTGCAGCTTGCCGCGGCGGAAAGCGCCCGGTCCGCATCGATTAGTGTCACGGCATTGATGGCGGGATTGATGCTTTCGATCGCCTCGATAGCCGCCTCGACGACCTCGATAGGCGATAATTCGCCCGAGCGAACATGCCCGGCCAGGGCGACGGCATCCAACGCCACGTATTCGGAAAGATTCATGACTGCTCTCAGCCCGGATTGCCGGTCGCTTCGAGGTCGGCTTCATTCCAGACCTTGAAATATCGGGCGATGGCTGCCGCAACCAATGCCGGATCCTCCCAATGCGAATTATGCCCGCATCGCGCCGCGCTCACGAGCTTGGCGGCAGGGATTTCTTCGAGGAGCCGCCGTTGGTGCGTTTCGTCGAAGAGAACGTCGCGCCCGCCAGCAATGACAAGCGCCGGCAGGCGCAGCGTGCGCGCCTTGTCGGTCAGATCGATGCGCCGAACCTGCTCCAGGATTGCGCGCCAAAGTGCCGCCGGCATGGCTGACGCCTCCTCCGCAGTCATGGTCAGGAAGTCCGCTGGAACCTCGGCCTCGCAGGCATGCCAATAGTCATAGAACGGATCGGCCGGCGATATCGGATCTCGAAGCGCCCGCACACCAATGGTCATCGGGTGGTCCTCACCGATCTGCGGCCGCAGCGTTCCGGCCATCAGCACCAGGCCGCCGATCATCTCGGGGTAGCGCGCGGCTGCCTCGATCGCCACCATACTGCCCAGGGAATGCCCGACCAGAACCGGCCGCTCGAGCCGCAATTGCTCGATCAAACCCGCCACGTCTTCCGCGAAATCCGCCGGGGCGAAGCCGCGTGTGCCGGCCGGCGAGGCGCCATGCCCGCGCAGGTCTGGCATGACAAGCCGGCGCCCGGCGAGATGCGGCGCCAGCAAGGAGAAGCTGCGGCTCGTGTCGGAGAAGCCGTGCACCAGCACCAGCGCGGGCTCCTGACCGTCGATTTCGACGCAGGCCGTTTCAGCGCAGCCGGGACCGACCCTGCGCTTGCGGCCGTTCCAGCCCGCCTGATCGGCCGATATCACAGGCCGAGCTGCTGCTTGACTGCATCGAGCGCGGGCTTGCCATCGAATGTGGTGACACCGGCAAGCCAGGCGCCGAGCCTATCCGGATTCTCCTTGATCGCCTTCAGGCCGGCTTCCTCCGGCTTCATGCCGTCGTTGATGAGATAGCCCATGCCGAGATTTTCGAAATCGATATCGAAGGCGAGGTTCTTCAGCAACTGCCCGACATTCGGGCACTGCTGCAGATAGCCCTTGCGCACCTGCGTCGTCACCGTCGCGGCGCCGAAGTTGGGGCCGTAGAACTTGTCGCCGCCGCTCAGATATCTGAAGTCGTACATCGTGTTCATTGGATGCGGCGCCCAGCCCTGGAAGACGATGAAGCGCCTTTCCTTGATCTCGTAGCCGACCTCGGAAAGCATGCCGGCTTCACTCGATTCGACGACCTGCCAGCCATCGAGGCCGAGCGACTTATCAGCGATGGCGTCCATCATCAGCTGGTTGGAGCCCGGCTCGATGCCGTACATCTTCCTGCCGAACTTGTCTGCGAACTTTTGCAGGTCGGCAAAATCCTTGACACCGGCCTCCCAGACGTAAGTCGGTACGGCAAAGGTGTATTTGGCGCCGACGAGATTGACGCGCACATCGTCTACCGAGCCGTCCTTCTTATAGGGCCCGTAGTAGGTGATCATCGCCGGATCCCAATAGCCAAGGAACACGTCCAAATCATTGTTCTTCAAGGATTCATAGATGACGTTGATGCCCAGAAGCGAGCTTGCCGGCTTGTAGCCGAGCGCATCGAGCAAGACGCTGGTGACGCCGGTGGTGAAGGCAAGGTCGTTCCATCCAGGCTCGGCCATGCGCACGACCTTGCATTGCTCGGGTTCAGCCGCAAAGGCCGGCTGGCTAGCCAGCAGGACGCACAGCGAGGCGCCCATTCCAAGGCTACGAAGCATTTCGGTTCTCCTCATTTCATCAACAGTGTTGACCACTCGGTTTTTATATTGTCCCGCTGGTTAATTCTTGATCTCGACGGACGAAAATGTCAACGTCGGTTTTCGATGCATGGATCCGGCCCGTGAAACTCAAGCGTCTCAGCGACATACGCCGCAAAGAGCTGCGGCAAGCTGCCTTTGCCGTGCTTCAGCGCGAAGGCATAGCTGGCGCGACCATCGAAAAAGTGGCGGCACAGGCCGGCGCGTCGAAGGGCATCGTGCTGCACTATTTCAGCAGCAAGCGGGAACTGTTCGAGCACGCCATGCGGGAATCGAACCTGGTGCTGCGTCATGCGGTGGTCGAGCGGCTGAGACAGGCGCGCACGCCAATGCAACGGATGGACGCCATCATTGAAGGCAATTTCGAGCCGCATCTTTTCCAGCCGTCCCTCTGCCATGCCTGGCTTTCGCTTTGCGCGGAGGTGCCGCGCGACGAAAAGCTGGCTCGCATCCAGAAGGTGATCCATGCGCGCATGCGCTCCAACCTGCTATCCGGCCTGCGCGGTCTGGCGCCGGCGCGCGATGCTGACGAGATCGCTTTCGGCGTCACCGCCCTGATCGACGGGCTGTGGTTGCGGCTTGGCCTGCAGCCCGGCAGCGTCACGCGTGAACAGGCCATTCATCAGGTCAAGGATTTCGTCGCTACGCGGCTGGCTGTTCGGCGCGGTGCAGCCGCTGCCGAATAGACCATCGTGCCCGACAGCCGAAGTTCATACTGTGAGATAGGCCGGCGGCTTGACGACAATCGGCGACGGCGCTGCTCTCCTTACCAGACAAGACGGCAATGCGCGGGAGTGTTGGATGAGACTAGGCGGCAAACGGGCACTGGTCACCGGCGGCTCGGACGGGATCGGGCTGGCAATCGCCGAGGCGTTTTTGCGCGAAGGCGCGGACGTGCTGATCGTCGGCCGCGACGGCAAAAAACTCGAGGCCGCCCGCAAGCAGCTCGGGGATAATGTCGAAACGCTGTCGGCCGACCTGTCGGCCAGTGCCGGCATCGATGCCGTGGTCGAGCATGTCAAACGCGGCCCGCCTGTCGATATCCTCGTCAACAATGCAGGCGTAGCGTTCCTGGTGCCGTTCGAAACCGTCAGCGAGGACCAGTTCCAGCAGTCCTTCGCACTCAACGTCACGGCGGTATTCTTCCTCACTCAGCGGCTGTTGCCGCATCTCGCGCCGGGCGCGGCTTCGGTGATCAACATCTCGTCCTATTTCGCGCACAAGATGATCCCGAAGCGGCCGTCCAGCCTCTATTCGCTGTCGAAGGGCGCGCTCAATTCGCTGACCAAGTCGCTCGCCTTCGAGCTCGGGCCGCGCGGTATAAGGGTCAACGCCATCGCGCCCGGCTCGGTCGACACGGCGATGCGGCGCAGGTCGATCGAAAATCTGCCTGAGGCCGCGCAAGCCGAGCTCAAGGCCTATGTCGAGCGCAGCTACCCGCTCGGCCGCATCGGCCGAACCAGCGACCTTGCCGGCATCGCGGTCTATCTCGCGAGCGACGAAGCGGCATGGACCAGCGGCGGTATCTTTGCCATCGACGGAGGGTACACGGCGGGGTGAGGAGCGCGCGCTCTTCTTTCTCCCTTGCGGGAGAAGGAAAAGGCGCTGCTTCAACCGATTTGCATCCCCATCGTCCGCAATCTCCGCTTGAACGCGTTTGTGCAACGCGATACGCCGTTTGCAAATTGCAAACCGGAGAGACTTCGTGAGCGTGCCAGAGACCAGAACCGAAACCGACACGTTCGGTCCCATCGAGGTCGCCGCCGACCGCTATTGGGGCGCGCAGGCGCAGCGTTCGCTGGCCAATTTCAAGATCGGCTGGGAGAAACAGCCGGCCTCGATCGTGCGGGCGCTGGGCATCGTCAAGCGGGCGGCAGCGGAGGCCAATATGGAGCTGAAGCGGCTCGATCCGGCGATCGGCAAAGCCATTATCGAGGCCTCCCAGGAGGTCATCGACGGCAAGCTGAACGAGCATTTCCCGCTGGTCGTCTGGCAGACCGGTTCTGGCACGCAGTCCAACATGAACGCCAATGAGGTGATTTCCAACCGGGCGATCGAGCTTTTGGGCGGCGTCATGGGGTCGAAGAAGCCGGTGCATCCCAATGACCACGTCAACATGAGCCAGTCGTCGAACGACACCTATCCTACGGCCATGCACATCGCCTGCGCCGAACGCATCATCCACGATCTGCTGCCGGCGCTGAGACATTTGCATGCGGCACTCGAGGCCAAGACCAGGGCTTTCGCCCACATCGTCAAGATCGGCCGCACCCACACCCAGGACGCCACGCCGTTGACGCTCGGCCAGGAATTCTCGGGCTACGCGGCGCAGGTCGCCTCGTCGGTCAAGCGCATTGAGATGACCCTGCCCGGTCTGCAGGAATTGGCACAGGGCGGCACCGCGGTCGGCACCGGCCTCAACGCGCCGGTCGGTTTTGCCGAAAAGGTGGCGGCGCGCATCGCCGCAATCACCGGCATCGATTTCGTCACCGCGCCGAACAAATTCGAGGCGCTGGCCGCCCATGATTCCATGGTCTTCTCGCACGGCGCCATCAATGCCTGCGCGGCAGCGCTGTTCAAGATCGCCAACGACATCCGCCTGCTCGGCTCGGGCCCGCGTTCGGGCCTAGGCGAATTATCGCTGCCGGAAAACGAGCCGGGCTCCTCGATCATGCCGGGCAAGGTCAATCCGACCCAATGCGAGGCCATGACGCAGGTTTGCGTGCAGGTGTTCGGCAACAACGCGGCGATCAGCTTCGCCGGCAGCCAGGGCCATTTCGAGCTCAACGTCTACAATCCGCTGATGGCCTATTGTTTCCTGCAATCGGTACAGCTGCTGGCCGACGCTTCGGTGTCGTTCACCGACAATTGCGTCGTCGGCATCGAGGCCCGCGAAGACAACATCAAGGCAGCGCTCGACCGTTCGCTGATGCTGGTGACGGCGCTGGCGCCGACAATCGGCTACGACAACGCCGCCAAGATCGCCAAGGCGGCGCACAAGAACGGCACAACGCTGCGCGAGGAAGCGCTGGCCACCGGGCTGGTCAGCGAAGCCGACTATGAGCGGCTGGTACGGCCGGAGGACATGACGCACCCAGGGTAAGTTGATCGCGAAAACGTTACCTCGGTGAACAATCCGTAACCAATCCGACGTCTTTGGTGAACAGTCGGCATGCGCTAACTGGACGGCTATCCCAAGTCGTTTGGCCAAACCCTTCTGGAGAGTTACGCATGTCCACCAACACGTCCACCAACACTTCGTTTGCCGGCACCGCCTCCGGCGCCTCGGGCACGATCCTGCTCGGCCGCATCCTGCTTTCTGTCATCTTCCTGCTTTCCGGTTTCGGCAAGCTGACGGCCATTGCCGGCACCGCCGGCTATTTCGGCAGCCTCGGCCTGCCGCTGCCGATGGTGACCGCCATCGTCGTCGGCCTGATCGAACTGCTTGGCGGCCTCGCCATCCTCGTCGGCTTCCAGACCCGGATCGTCGGCTGGGTGATGGCGATCTTCACAGTCGCCACCGCACTGGTCGCCCACACCGGCTGGGACGATCAGATGCAGATGATCAATTTCATGAAAAACCTCGGCATTGCCGGCGGCTTCCTCGTGCTCGCCTCGTCGGGTGCCGGCGCCTATTCGATCGACGCCAAGCGCGGCTGAAGCGGCCCAGCATTTCCTGAACAAAGGGGCGCGGAATTTTCCGCGCCCCTTTTTCGTTGTCGGTTTATATCTGCTGGCTGGAACTCTGCTAGGATCGGCCGCCGATATCGGAGGAGACCATGCCTCGCAATGCGCTGCTCTTGCTTTCCCGGCTGCTGCTCGCCGCGCTGTTCGTGCCGTCCGGCTTCCATGCGCTTGCCGACATCGCCGGCACATCGGGCTATTTCGCCGGCCTCGGCCTGCCGCTGCCGACGCTGGTGGCTTGGGCGACAGGCCTGTTCGAGCTGATCGCCGGACTGCTCATCCTCGTCGGCTTCAAGACACCTATCGTGGCACTGCTGCTCGCTGCCTTCTGCATCGCGGCGGGCTTCATCGGCCATTATGGTCAGGGCGGCGACGATCCGACGCTGACCTTCATGCATTCGCAGATGCTGATGAAGGACATCGCCATATCAGGCGGTTTCCTCGCGCTGGCAATGGCTGGCGCCGGCGCATGGTCGGCTGACGGGCGGATGCCCAGAGCAATTGCTTCACCCAAAAGCTAGCGCTCGACTCGTCCACCTGCAGAAGTCGGCGCCGCCCCTCATCTGCCTGCCGGCATCTTCTCCCCGTATAGTGACGGGGAGAAGGAAGCTGGCCGCGACCCCGGCACCCTTTCTGCAACGCTAGGAGTAAGCGAAATCTGTTGCGAAGGGATCTTTCTCCCCGTCGCTATACGGGGAGAAATGCCCGGCAAGGCAATGAGAGGCAGCGCCAACCTGAAGCGATTGCCTTGAGGCGGAGCTAAGATTACTTGGCTGAGACAGCCTACTTCACCGTCATGCTCGGCCCGCCCTCGACTGCCAGCACCAGCCTGCGGTTGGTGACCCTTGCCAGCTGTGCCAGCCGGCCGGCCGGCCGCTCGCCGTAAAGATCGGCCAGCGCTGCCGGCAGCACCAGCGCCAGCACGCCATTGCCGCGGTTTTCCCATTTCAGCCGTGGCATGACGCCCGGCATTGCCGCGGTCAGCAAATAGACGACGCGCAGCAGTGCCGCCAGCACGCGGGCGCGTTCGAGATAGCGCGGTGTCGCCAGCCCACGGATTTCCGGAGCGGCTTCATTGAACACCCCCTCGTGGCGAAACAGGCTGACAAGCGCCAGGAAGGCGCGGCCGGGATGGTCGACGCCAATGAACGAGGCGTGGGCGATGATGTTGAGCGATTGCTTGCCGCGATATTCGGGATGGGCACGCCAGCCGATATCGGCGAGCAGGCAGGCGGCGTGGCGGTAGCGCGCTTCATCCCTGGTTTCGTCGATGCCGAAGGCGGCGAACGCCTTCCCGGTCCATTCGACAAGCTCATGCGCGTGGTCGACCGAGCGCGAGCGCAGGCGGGCAAGCTCTTCCGCCGCCGAGATCAGCGGATCGGCTTTCTGCTCGGCCTTGTCGAGCAGCGAATAGAGAAAGCCCTCGCGCACGCCCAGCGCCGAGACGATGATCTTCGAGGGCTGCATCGCCGCCATGATCTCCTGCAGCACGATGGCGCCGTAGGGCAGCAGCGAGCGGCGGTTCTTGGAGACGCCCTCGATGCCTTTGATCTTATCGATCTCGGCCTTGGCGACCTGCCGAAGGAAGTTTGCGGCGCTTTCGATGCCGATCTCGTAATGGTGCATGACGCCGAGCGGGTAGTTGGTCATTTCCATGTGCAGCCGGGCGAGGTTTCGCCAGGTGCCGCCGACCGTGTAGAAGGCCCTGCCCTGCCCGCCCTTCAGCAGCTTCGCCCGCGCCAGTTGCTCGCGCGTGATCCTAGCCGCCTGGGTCAGCGAGTTCTTCGCCATGTCCTGCAGGCGCAAGCCGCCCAACGGCAGCGTGATGCCGTCACCGATCGTCTCACCATCGATGTCGATCAGTTCGAGGCTGCCGCCGCCAAGGTCGCCGGCAATGCCGTTGGCCGGGTGGAAACCGGAGATGACGCCGAGTGCCGAATAATGGGCTTCCTCGCGGCCGCTCAGCACCTGGATCTCGGTCTTGAGCACGTCCTCGGCGCGGTGGATGAAGTCGGGGCCGTTGACGGCCTCGCGAGCGGCGGCGGTCGCCAGCACATACATGCGCTCGGCGCCGGCCTGGTCGGAAAGCGCGTGGAAGCGGCGGAACTCTTCCATCGAGCGCGTCACCGCCTCGGGATCGAGCTTTCCGGTCGAAACGATGCCGCGGCCGAGGCCGGCCAGCATCTTTTCGTTGAAAAGCAAGGTCGGCGAGCGCGCCAACCCCTCATAGATGACAAGACGGATCGAGTTCGACCCGATATCGATGATGGACAGCGGTCGGCGGTCCTGCAGCCGGCCCTGGGACGCTGAAATCATCAGCCCGTCGCTGCGTTCTGTTTCTTGCGGCGCTTGAACTGCGCGATGCGCTTGGGGGCATGCGACTTCAACGCATCGCCCCGTCCGGACAGGCTCGGATTGGTCATGAAATATTCCTGCGCGTTGAACGGTTCCTCGCCCTCTTCCAGCACGACGCGCCGGGAGGTTCCATCAGCCAATACGTCGAAACTTTGCTGGTTGTCCATGATGTTGCCGAGCATGATCTGGCCGAGCACCTGTTCATGCACAGTTGGATTGGTGATCGGCACCATGGTCTCGACGCGGCGGTCGAGATTGCGTGGCATTAGATCGGCCGAGGAGATGTAGACGATCGCCCCGTCCGATGGCAGGCCGTGGCCGTTGCCGAAGCAATAGATGCGGCTGTGCTCGAGGAAACGGCCGACGATCGACTTCACCCTTATGTTCTCCGACAGGCCGGGCACCTGCGGCCTCAGGCAGCAGATGCCGCGCACGACGAGATCGATCTCGACGCCGGCGCGGCTGGCGTCATAAAGCGCATCGATGATGATCGGATCGACCAGCGCATTCATCTTCATCCAGATGCGAGCCGGCCTGCCGTCCAGCGCGTGGCCGATCTCGTCCGAAATGTGCTTGAGAATGCGGTTGCGCAGCGTGAACGGCGATATGGCCAGCCGCATCTGCTCGGCCGGTTCGGCATAGCCGGTGATGAAGTTGAACAATTGCGCAACATCGCGCGCGATCGTCGGGTCGGTGGTGAAGAAGGACAGGTCGGTGTAGATGCGGGCGGTGACCGGGTGGTAGTTGCCGGTGCCGAGATGCACGTAATTGCGTAGCCTGCCGTCCTCGCGCCGCACGACCAGCGACATCTTTGCGTGGGTCTTCAGCTCGAGGAAGCCGAAGACAACCTGGACGCCGGCGCGCTCGAGGTCGCGGGCCCAGCGGATGTTGGCCTCCTCGTCGAAACGCGCCTTGAGCTCGACCAGCGCCGTCACCGACTTGCCGGCTTCCGCCGCATCGACCAAAGCCCGCACGATCGGGCTGTCGTTGGAGGTGCGATAGAGCGTCTGCTTGATCGCCACCACTTCCGGATCGGCCATCGCCTGGCGCAGGAACTGCACCACCACGTCGAAGGATTCGTAAGGGTGGTGGACGATGATGTCCTTCTCGCGGATGGCGGCAAAGCAATCGCCGCCGTGCTCACGGATGCGCTCGGGGAAGCGCGGATTGTAGGGCGTGAACTTCAGATCGTCGCGGGCGACGGCGACGATCTCCGAGATCTGGCTAAGCGCCAGCGGGCCGGTAAGCACGCTGATGCGGCTGGCCGAGACGCCGAGCTCGCCGGCGACGAAATCGCGCAATTCGGCCGGCATCAGCCTGTCGAACTCGATGCGGATGACCGAGCCGCGGCGTCGCCGCTTCAGCGCCGTCTCGAACAGCCGCACCAGATCCTCGGATTCTTCCTCGACCTCGATATCGCTGTCGCGGATAATGCGGAACGTGCCGGAGCCCTTGACCTCATAACCGGGGAACAGCTTGCCGATGTAGAGGCTGACCGCCTCTTCGAGCGGAACGAAGCGGACGTGATGCTTGCGATCCGGCAAGCGGATGAAGCGCCTCAGCGCCACCGGCAGGCGCAAAAGCGCGCTCATTTCCTCGCCGTTCTTGCGGTGGCGCAATTGCAGCGCCATCGAGAAACCGAGATTGGGAATGAACGGAAACGGATGCGCCGGGTCGATCGACAGCGGCGTCAGGACCGGAAACACCTGCTCCTGGAAATGGTCCTCGAGCCAGGTCTTCTCGTCCTTGGTCAGGGCATCGCGGGTGATGCTCTCGATGCCTTCCTTGTTGAGCTGCAGCATCAGCGCCGAAAGGCTGTTCTGCTGGTCCTCCTGCAGGCGCTCGACCTCGCGCAGCAATTGTTCGAGTTGCTGCTCGGGTGTGCGGCCGTCCGGGCTCTTCAGCACGATGCCCTCGCGCACCTGGCCGGCAAGACCGGCGACGCGGACCATGAAGAACTCGTCGAGATTGGCGGCCGATATCGACAGGAAGCGAACCCGCTCGAGCAGCGGATGATTGGCGTTCAGCGATTCCTCGAGCACGCGCCGGTTGAATTGCAGCCAGGAAAACTCGCGGTTGACGAAGCGGTCAGGATTGCCGCCTTCGCGGCTCGCCGCCTCGATGGTGATGAATTCGTTCTGGACCGGCTTCAGTTCGTTCATAGTTCCTGCTCTTCTCACACCTGTCCGCGGATTACGGTGTTACCGGCTTAACTTATCCTCTGACAGGCTTTTGCGACAGTTTCATTTCATCGATCTTGCAAAGAGACGGGTTATGATCCAGATGCAACCGACAAGATCAGGAGACGACGATGGCAGGCGGTTCCATTCCCCATTTCCAGAACGATGCGGGCTATCCGGCAATCGACATCGGCGTCATGGAATTCATGTGCACCGGCGCCAATCCGCCTTTCGATCACCCGCATGTATTTCTCGACATGGGCGACGACAATGAAAAAGTCTGCCCCTATTGCTCGACGCTCTATCGCTATTCGCCGAAGCTGAAGGCATTGGAAACGCAGCCGCCGGGCTGCCTCTATATCGACCAGGCCGCCTGATTCTTCCGCGACAAGCCTGATGCAGGAAACGCAGTCCCGGCAGGTCGTCATCGCCGGGGCGGGCGTCGCCGGGCTGACCGCGGCACTGGCCTTCGCCGACCGCGGCTATCGGATAAAACTGTTCGAACAGGCGCAGCACCTCGAGGCTGCCGGCGCCGGCATCCAGCTTTCGCCCAATGCGACACGCATTCTTCGACAATTAGGCGTACTCGATCGGCTGTTGCCGACGGCGGTGCGGCCGGAGGCGGTCGTACTCAAGGATGCCCCCACGCTGCGCGAGCTGGCGCGCGTACCGCTTGGCCAGGCAGCCGAAACGCGCTGGGGAGCGCCCTATCTCGTCGCCCACCGCGCGGATCTGCAGTCAGCGCTGATGGAGCGGATAGCCGAGCGGCCCGGCATCGAACTTGTCACCGGCGTTCTCGTCGTCAGTGCCGCCGTCAAACCCAATGGCATCGCCGCAACGATAGAGGTTGCCGGCACGGCCATCGAAACGGAAGCATCGTTGCTGATCGGCGCGGATGGCGTCTGGTCGTCGGTGCGAGAAACGCTTGCCCGCAACGCGGCCGAATTCGGTAGTAGCCGGTTTTCAGGTGAGCTGGCGTGGCGCGCCACCGTCGGTGCCGACAGCCCTGCCGGACAAACCTTTGCAGCGATCGGTGCGCCCGATTGCGTTACTGCATTCCTCTATCCCGGCTTCCATATGGTCGCCTATCCGGTGAGCCGTGGCACTGTCTTCAACCTCGCGGCCTTCACCAGGGGCGAGCGCATCGCCGAGGGCTGGTCGGGGCATGCCGACCCCGCCAGCCTCTCAAGCGCCATGCGCGATACCGCGCCGGCGCTGGTCCGTCTGGTGAGCGAGGCCGCGCCGTGGACGGCATGGCCGATCCACACCGTCGAGCAGCGGCGGTGGACGACGCCGGAAGGCATCGCGCTGATCGGCGATGCGGCGCATGCGATGACGCCCTTTGCCGCACAGGGCGCGGCGATGGCGATCGAGGACGCGGCGACGCTTGCCGGCTTCGTTGCCGCTTCGCCAGCCGATCTTGAGGGGGCGCTTGCCGCCTGGGAACAGGCGCGGCGGCCGCGCGTCGCCCAGGTCGCCCGCCGCGGCGCCGTCAACCGCCTCGCCTGGCACGCGGCCGGGCCGGTGGCGATGGCCCGCAACCTGTTCCTGGCGATGCGCTCACCCGAAAAACTCGCCGCCGATCTCGACTGGCTCTATGGCTGGCGGGCGTTGGACGATGGCGCGCGATGATACGCACGACAGGCTGGCGGGACAGCGCCCCTCTCTGTCCTGCCGGACATCTCCCCCACTTGGGGGGAGATTGGCCACCACATATTGCCTTTCGCCAATCTTCAAGGTTGCATGACCTAGCAAGGCACCGAAGCCGCTAATCTCCCCCCTCGTGGGGGAGATGTCCGGCAGGACAGAGGGGGCGCGAAGGAATGAGAGGTTAGCATTCGACAGCAATACCCCCGCCTAGTAAGAACGAGCTATGGCCAAGGTCATCCGATACGCATTTGACCCAACAAATTCGCCTCCGCTGACAGATGTCCAGAAAGCGGAAATCGCAGCGCTGAAAGCACGTTCGACGGATGATGTCGATACGAACGACATCCCTGAATTGACCGAAGAATTCTGGCAGAGCGCTGTCCGAAATCCATATTTCAAGCGGATCGGCCGGACCGCAGAACCGATTGATGAGCCTAAA
Source organism: Mesorhizobium sp. M0991 (assembly GCF_040318915.1). NCBI lineage: Bacteria > Pseudomonadati > Pseudomonadota > Alphaproteobacteria > Hyphomicrobiales > Phyllobacteriaceae > Mesorhizobium > Mesorhizobium sp. M0991. The sequence continues at coordinate 139,352 of NZ_JAMYNE010000003.1, read as the reverse complement.
TAGCTAATTGTAAAGCCGCATCGACAGGCCGAGCGAGGCTGGCAGCGGGTTCCACCAGCCGGTGCGCAGGCCGGCCGTGCGCAGTGCCGCCGCCGTCCAGGTGTTGCAGCCGATCAGCGCATTGAAATGGCCATTGGCTTCGAAGAACCGGTCGAAGCGGGAATAGGCCGCATTCTCGATCGGAATGGCCCCGTTCGGCCCCTGCTGGAAGCTTGCCGCAATGTAATCGAGCAGCGCGGTAAAGCGTTCGTCGCCGATGTCGAAGCCGGCGACGTCGGGATGCGGCTCGGCGATTTCGCCGGAAATGTCGACATGCATCACCGAGGCATCGACGGTCAGCGCCTTCATCACCGGCACCGCCTTCAGCGCCGACCAGGTCGGCGTCTCCAGATAGAAGGCGCGGCCGCCCCAGCCGAAGACGACGTAGCGGACCTCCACCATGTCGGCTGTAATGCCGGCATCGACCGGGAAATGGAAGCGCCGGCGCACATCGTCGTCGACCGGGATGGCGATGTCGGTGTGGATTGGATTTTGCAGCACCAAGATACGGTGGCTTGCGCCGATCGGATCGGCAACGGCCGCCGGCCAGAGCGGGCGCGGCAGCAGCGTGCCCAGCGCTACCGCTAGCGCTATTGCAACGGCCAGCAGGCCAAGAAAGCGGGCAAGCTTCTTCATGGGAAAGGCATAGAACAAGCAATGCTCAAGGTGAAGCCTCTCCGGAACTTGCGCCACTGACAAAGCGCTTGACGCATATCCTCCCCGGGAGGATATGCTGAGGCATGTCAGATCACCTCCACGCTTCGCATCCTTCCATCATAAAGCGCCTGAAGCGCGCGCAAGGCCACCTCGCGGCGGTGCTGGCCATGATCGAGGCGCGTCGCCCTTGCGTTGATCTGGCGCAGCAGCTTCATGCCGTCGAAAAAGCGATCAGCAGCGCCAAGCGCGAGCTGATCAACGACCACATCGAGCATTGCCTGACGGACAGCGTAGAAACCGGCGGCAACTCGCTGGCGGAACTCAAGCAGCTGGCGAAATATCTATGAATGCCATCGTAGCCCGCATTCTGGACTGGCTCGGGTTCGGCTCGCACGCCGCACATCATCACGGCGGTCACAGTCCGCACGGTCACACCCATGGCGTCATCGATGCGACAATTGCCACCACCGATCGGGGCATCTGGGCAATCAAATGGTCGTTCGTAATCCTGGCCATCACCGCGGCATTGCAGATGGTCGTGGTTGCGTTGTCGGGAAGTGTGGCATTGCTGGCCGACACGATCCATAACATCGGCGATGCGACCACGGCGATCCCGCTATGGATTGCGTTCGTGCTGGCGCGGCGCAAGCCGTCGCGGATCTTCACCTATGGCTTGGGCCGGGTCGAGGATCTGGCCGGCATTATCATCGTGCTCATCATCCTGTTCAGCGCTGTAGTCGCCGCCTACCAAGCCATCGACAGGCTGATTAATCCACAAGTGGTGACACACCTCGGCTGGCTGACGGCGGCGGGCATTGTCGGCTTCCTCGGCAACGAGGCGGTTGCCGTGTTCCGTATCCGCGTCGGTCGCGAAATCAACAGCGCGGCACTGATTGCCGACGGCTACCACGCCCGCACCGACGGACTTACCAGCCTTGCCGTGGTCATCGGAGCCATCGGCGTCTGGCTCGGCTTTTCCTTGGCCGACCCGATCGTCGGCCTGCTGATCACGATTGCGATCTTCGGTATTGTCTGGCAATCGGCCCGCTCGGTGCTGACCCGCATGCTGGATGGAATCGAACCCGGTGTGATGGATGAAATCCGACATGCCGCCGAGCATGTTCCGGGCGCGCATATTGTCGATGCCAAGGCGCGCTGGGTCGGTCATAGATTGCACGCCGACATCGCAATTGCCGCAAACGAAACCCTGCCGCTGTCGGAAGCGAACAAGATCGCGGCAGCGCTGAAGGACGAACTGTCCCAGCATATGCCAGCCCTGGCCGAGGCGAATGTGCGGTTTTCAACCGGACATGGAGAGAACGACCATCCGCGCCCTCACGAGCACACGCATGACCACGGCCAAATGCACTGACGCTCGCCCATTTTTTGCTAGTCTCGTCCGATGTTCCAGACCCTCGTCGAATTTCAGCGCACGATCTACCTGACGCTCGGCGAGCAGATCAAACTGCTTTCGGCCGGAGGCAATTGGCTGGCGTTCATGGCCTTCCTGCCAATGGGCGTCGTGTTCGGGGCTGCCCATGCGCTGACGCCGGGTCACAGCAAGGCCGTCCTGGCGACTTATCTTGCCGGTTCGGATGCGAAGGTCTCGCGCGGCCTGCTCGTATCTATCACGCTGTCGTTCACGCATGTGACGATTGCCGTTCTGATTGCGGCTCTCTCGTTACCACTGGTCTCAATAGCATTGGCAGCGTCGGCCGCGCTCCGCTTCTGGAGCATATCAGTCGCGGGCTGCTCGGCCTCATTGGCGTCTCGATGCTCTGGCGCGCTTTGAGCCACAGCCATCACCACAGACACGAGGGCGAGGCTGTCGGCGTCATGGCAGGCCTGATCCCATGCCCGCTGACGCTTTTCGCGATGACTTTCGCCATCTCCAGGGGTGTTCCGGCAGCGGGCGTCCTGTTTGCCATCACCATGATGGTCGGCGTGGCGGTGACGCTGTCCTGCGTTGCGGTGTTGTCGATCCTGTTTCGGGAACGGCTTGTACAGTTTTTCGCGCGCCAGCCACGGCTGTTCGAAACCATCTCCCGGGCCATCGAGGGCGCCGCCGGTCTCGCCCTTGCCGGAGTCGCTGTCTGGCAGATCACCTCAGCTTGAGGGAAAATTTGGCCCCAGCCACTGCATGGCGTCCGGGCCGGTGCAGCGGTTGGAACGAGCCTAGGCGACGCCGGTCATGTCACATCGATCACGACCATCAGCCCGCCGCCGCCCTTCTCCTCGACATTGTTGTTCGTGGTGTGATGCGGGATATGGCAATGGATCAGCCATTTGCCCGGACGCTGCGCCTTCCAGATCACGTCGTAGCGCTGACCCGGCCCGACATTGACCGTATCGGCAAGGAAACGACCCGAGGCAGGGATCGTCTCGCCGTCGCGGGCAATGACCTCGAACGGCCCGCCATGGATATGCATCGGATGGATGAAGCCGTTGTTGGTGCCGATGAACCGCACCTTGAGCGTCTCGCCGACCTTCATCGGGATCGTCTCGGTCGAGGGATAGGCCTTGCCGTTGATGGTGAAGAAATTCGGCATGCCGCCCTCCATCGGCATCGACGGGTAGGTCAGCCCTTCCCGCACCAGCCACTCCTGAAGCTCGATGACGTAATCATGGTCGGCCGCGACCTCATCGGCGGGATTGGCGGGATCGATGATCAGCGCACCGTAGAGGCCGAGCGCCTGGGTCCGGTCCGGCTTGGCATGGGGGTGGTAGAAATAGGTTCCGTGCTGGGTTGCGGTGAATTCGTATGAATAGGATTGGCCGGGCTCGATCGGCGCCTGCGTGATCTCGGACGGCCCATCCATCTGGTTCGGCAGGATCAAGCCATGCCAATGCACCGTCGTTTCCTCAGGCAGGCCGTTGGTGACGTTGATCCTGACCCGGTCGCCCTGGCGAATGTGAATTCGCGGGCCGGGAATCTGGCCATTATAGGCATAGGCGTCGACCGCGACGTCCGGCAGGATCTGCCAGCGGACCACCGAAGGCCGGAGCTCGAACACGTTGATGCCGTTCTCCATCCGAAACGGCAGGTCCTGGTCACCCTTTGCCGTCAGGCCATAAGAGGCGGCCACGAGGCGCGGATCGGTTGCTGCCATGTCGCGCATCGTATCGGCCGGCGTGTCGCGATCCATGATCATGCCTTGCGGCATGATCACCCCGCCGACGTCGCGTGCCGACAGCGTCAGGTTCAGCCAGTTCGCCGGCGCGACCATGCCGATGGCGAGCGCCAGCAGGGAGACGGCACCTAGGGCAGCGACCTGCGGCGTCGTGGCATCTGTCTCCATGTGATGGCCGCCGCCTTTGCCTTTGTGGGAAGCCATATCGTGGCGCTGTCCGCGACGGCCACTGGCGTCGGCCTGCTGCATCTGCATCTGCGCATGTTGCCTCGTGGCAGGCTGCTCTCGACCATCGATGCCGGCTGCCTGCGCGCGCTGCGTCATCAGCCCATGCTTCAGCCCCCGGGCGACCAGCCAGACATTGGCCGGGTAGGCAAGCGCAAAGCCGGCGATGACACCGATCGACATTACACCCCAGAACAAAAGCTCCGTCGGTTCCATCGCGCGCATGTCGCGGCCCATCATCAGAAAACTCATGACCGGCGCCATGCCGGCCATCATGAAGTTCATCGAGATGAATTCGGGCAGGAAGCTCTTGCGCACGTTCTCCCAATAGGTGCCGCCCATCATCGATTTCATGAACAGCGACTGGAAGATGAACAGGCCGAAGGCAAAGCCGGCGAGATATTCGACGATCAGGTCGATCCACATCGGCAGGCCGAGCGCCGCCGTGACGGCGGCGGCAAGAATGATGCCGGTGGCATCTCCGGCGACGCAGTGGATGGTGGAGCCGACGCCCTGCTTCCAGAGCGGCCGGGTGAAGAGTTCATGCTCGCCCGGCCGGGGCTCCTTGTCGGCGAGCACGTAGAGCAGCAAGCCGAGCGGACCCATATAGAGGGTAACCAGGATGAAGCCCCATTTCATCACCACCGGCTCGGGATTGTTGCGATATTGGTCGAAGCCGACATAAAGCGTCGAAGCCAGCGCCAACGCGAACCAGACGACGAGGAAATAATCGATCGGTTGGATGAGCATCAGGATGAACCCTTGACCTGTCGCCGCACGCGCCCACGCGGCTTGTTATACAACTCCTAATGGCAACAAACGCGGCTGGCGCGCTTATGATCCGCGTCGGCCGTGCTCTGTTCAGGCAGGCCAATTTTTCGTTGTAACCGACTGATCTGCTGACGCCTGCCCGCAGCTCATTTCCGGAACTTTCAGTCTTATCATTGCGGCTCTCCTCTAGTGGGGTCGTTATGAGGCTTCCCATCACAGGAAGGTCAAGGGCTTTTGAGCCACCTCAAATCATCGCCGCCGTGCCGAGGCAGCACATCGCAAATTTGCCTCTTGACCTTCCCGTGATGGGAACCTTTATGTCGTGTGGCAACTGCCCGGTTGGAGTTGCAAGCCCATGACTGCCGTCACTCCTCGAATCCCAGACGAGCCTGTTTCCGCTCCCGCGATTCAGATTGGCACCGAGGGCATGACCTGCGCCTCCTATGTCGCCGGCTGGCATGACGTGACCGAGGCTAATGTCAATCTGGCTACGGAGCGTGCCACCTGAGTTATACCGCGTGCCGACGCGCGTGACCTTAATCTCGGAGACAACACATGGATCGACGCAGTTTTCTGGCGGCAGGCGTTGCCACGGTTCTCGCCAGACCGCGCGCCATCGCCCAGATGAAGATGGACGAGATGCCCGGCATGGATATGGGCGGTCACGCGGGTCACGACATGGGCGCGGCACCAAAAAGCGCGGCCATGCTGCCTGAGGGCCAGGCGTTGCGCGAGTTGCCGCTGCTAGCCAATGAAGCCAATGCGCCGCGCCTGTTCAGAGCAAACCTCACGGCTGAACCCGCCATGGTTCGCTTTGCAGAAGGGCTCGACACGCCAATCCTTGGGTACAATGGCATGAGCCCGGGGCCATTGATCGAGGTGACTGAAGGCGACCGTGTCGAGATTGCATTCACGAACCGAATTCCTGAAGAGACGAGCACCATCCATTGGCATGGCATGCCGGTTCCGGCTGACCAGGATGGCAATCCGATGGACCCCGTTGCGACGGGCACGGAGCGCACCTACAGCTTCGAACTGCCCGAAGGAAGCGCGGGTTCGTATTGGTACCATCCGCATCCACACGGCAAGACGGCCGAGCAGGTCTATCGCGGACTTGCCGGCGCGTTCGTGGTCAAGCCGAAGGCGGACCCGATCCCGGCCGAGTATGGCGACACTGTGCTGGTGTTCACAGACCTTCGCCTTGCCGCCGACGGCACCATGCCGGACAACACCATGGTCGATTTGATGAACGGGCGCGTCGGCGATCACGTGCTGGTCAACGGACAGAAAAATCCCGCGCTATCGGTCCCGTTTGGAACAAAGCGGCGATTTCGGTTCTACAACGCGACTAACGCTCGCTTTTTGCGGCTCTCCTTCGACGGCGCACCCATGACGATCATCGGCACCGATGGCGGTCTGCTGGAGGCGCCGGTGGCAGCCAAGGATGTCCTGCTCAGCCCGGCGGAACGCCTTGAACTGATCGTCTCGTTTGAGAAGCGCGGCCCCGTCACCCTGAACACGCTCGACTACGATCGCGGCTGGATGGGCGCAGGCCGCCCCGCCGATGCAGGCCTGACATTGCTTACGGTCAATGTTTCGGACACACCTGCAGAGGCGTTTCCTCCGCTGCCGGAAAAGCTTCGACCAATTGCACAACTTGGCACCCCTGCCGTCAGCCGGCGTTTCGTGTTCACCGAAACGATGACGATGAGCGCGACGGATATGCAGATGGGCTTCCTGATCAACGGCGCGGCGTTCGACATGGGCCGCATCGACGTGGTGTCGAAAACAGGACAGGTCGAGCTCTGGGAAATCGTCAACAATGCCGACATGGACCATCCGTTCCATGTTCACGGGACGCAGTTCCAGGTGGTCGAGCACGAACGTGGTGGGCAGGTCTCGAAACCGGCCCATCTCGCCTGGAAGGACACGGTCAACGTGGCGCGCGGCGAGACGGTGCGGCTCTTGCTGCGCCAGGATCGCCCCGGGCGGAGGATGTATCATTGCCACATCCTGGAGCACGAGCAGCTTGGCATGATGGGCGTCATCGACGTGCAGGCATAGCCGGTCGCTCGACGTGGCTGCACTGGCAATCTATGGCGCCCTGTTCACCGGCGCATTCCTCGCCGCAACCATCTTGCCGATCTCGTCGGAAGTGATGCTCGCCGGCTTGGTTGCCGCCGAACGTGGCGATCCGGTGCTGCTTTTTGCGATCGCCACAATCGGCAACACGCTCGGCTCGGTGGTGAACTGGATGCTGGGGCGTGGCATCGATACGCTGCAATTCAAGCGATGGTTTCCTATCACTCGTGAACGATACCAGCGGGCGAGCCGGACCTTTCGCCGCTTTGGCGCGTGGTTGCTCCTATTCGCCTGGCTGCCGGTCGTCGGGGACGCCTTCACCGTCGCGGCAGGCGCGGCCCGCATGCATCTCGGCGTATTCGTGATGCTTGTCGCATTGGGCAAGGCTGCACGATATGCGGTGATCGTCGCAGGAGGATTGTGGCTGCTAAGATAGTTCCCGATGTTCGCCATCGACCAAAGGGCAGATCCTCCCGAGCATCACCGCTCGTCGAATACGGCCCGAGCAAGACAGAGAGCCCGGTCCGCCGGTCTTGTCCCGAACCGTACAGGATCAGTGCAAGATCTGCGACAGGAACAGTTTCGTGCGCTCATGGCGCGGGTGGTCGAAGAACTCGGCCGGCGTGTTCTGCTCGACGATCTGGCCTTGGTCCATGAAGATCACCCGGTTGGCGACTTTGCGCGCAAAGCCCATCTCGTGGGTGACGCAGAGCATGGTCATGCCCTCCTCGGCCAGCCCGACCATCGTCTCCAGCACTTCCTTGATCATTTCCGGGTCGAGCGCCGAGGTCGGCTCGTCGAACAGCATGATGCGCGGGTTCATGCACAGCGAGCGGGCGATCGCCACGCGCTGTTGCTGGCCGCCGGAAAGCTGACCGGGATATTTGTTGGCCTGTTCCGGAATCTTGACGCGCGTGAGGAAATGCATGGCGATTTCCTCGGCCTGCTTCCGCGGCATCTTGCGCACCCAGATCGGCGCCAGCGTGCAATTCTCCAGGATGGTCAAGTGCGGGAACAGGTTGAAGTGCTGGAACACCATGCCGACCTCTCGGCGCACCTCGTCGATCTTCTTCAGATCGTTGGTCAGTTCCTTGCCGTCGACTATGATCTTGCCCTTCTGGTGTTCCTCCAGCCGGTTGATGCAGCGGATCATCGTCGATTTGCCGGAGCCAGACGGGCCGCAGATGACGATGCGCTCGCCGCGCATCACCTTCAGATTGATGTCCTTCAGCACATGGAATTCGCCGTACCATTTGTGCATGGCAATGATGTCGATGGCGACATCGGTGGTGGAAATGTGCATCTTAGCGGCATTGACCTTGATCTCTTCCGCGCTGACGGCGTTTTCTATGGCCATAACAAGGTCCCCTTTTTAGCGTTTGTGGCCGGTGTCGAGACGGCGTTCCGTGTACATTGAATAGCGCGACATGCCGAAGCAGAACAGCCAGAAGATGAAGGCCGCGAACACCAGGCCGGATCTGGCCGTCTGCGGCGTCGCCCAGTTGGCGTCGGAGAAGTTCTGTTTGACGATGCCGAGCAGGTCGAACATCGAGATGACGATGACCAGGCTGGTGTCCTTGAACATGCCGATGAAGGTGTTGACGATGCCGGGAATGACCAGCTTCAGCGCCTGCGGCATGACGACCAGACCCATCTTCTGCCAGTAGCTGAGGCCGAGCGAGTCGGCGCCCTCATACTGGCCTTTGGGGATCGCCTGCAGGCCGCCGCGCACCACTTCGGCCATGTAGGCGGCGGCAAACAGCGACACGCCGATCAGCGCGCGCAGGAACTTGTCGAAGCTGACGCCGGCCGGCAGGAACAGCGGCAGCATCACGCTGGCAAAGAACAGCACCGTAATCAGCGGGATGCCGCGTACCGTCTCGATGAAGATCACGCACAGCAGCTTGACGATCGGCATGTTCGAGCGCCGGCCGAGCGCCAGCACGATACCGATCGGCAGCGACACGGCAATGCCGACGAAGGACAGGCTGAGCGTCACCAGCAGCCCACCCCAACGCGACGTCTCGACATGCGGCAGGCCGAACATGCCGCCGACCAGCAGAACGAAGGCGACGACCGGCAGCGCCAGGAAGAGAAGGATGGCGTTCAGCCCTTTGCGCGGTACGCGCGGTATGAGCAAAGGCACCAGCAGTGCCACGAACAGAATGGCCACCACGATCGGCCGCCAACGCTCCTCGACAGGATAGGTGCCGAACATGAACTGGCCGAACTTGGCGTTGACGAATGCCCAGCAAGCACCGGTCCAGCCATCTGGCTGGATGCCGCCTTGCGCCACGGTGGCGCAGACCGAGCGGTCCGGTCCGGTCCACTGGGCGTTGATGAAGGCCCAATTGATGATTTGCGGCAGGATCATAGCGACCAGCGCGATGCCGACGATGGTCAAGATGGTGTCGCCCGTGGTGGCAATCAGGTTCTTGCGGATCCAGGCGGTGAGGCCACGCTCGCTCGACGGCGCCGGCTGCGCCAGCGTCATCTCCGTCCGCACCCAGGACATGTCGTGTTCCTGCATGGCCCTACCTCTCCACCAGCGCCATCCTGGCATTGACGACGTTCATGATCGCCGACGTGATCAGGCTGAGCGCGAGATAGACAGCCATCATGATCACCACGCCTTCGACCGCCTGCCCGGTCTGGTTCAAGACAGTGCCGGCAGTCGCCGTCAGGTCCGGATAGCCGATGGCGATGGCGAGCGAAGAGTTCTTGGTCAGGTTCAGATACTGGCTGGTCAGCGGCGGAATGACGATGCGCATCGCCTGCGGCACGACGACAAGCCTGAGGATCGATCCCGAGCGCAGCCCGAGTGCCGCGGCCGCCTCGGTCTGGCCCGTGCTGACGCCCCTGATGCCGGCGCGCACGATCTCGGCGATGAAGGCGGCCGTATAGCAGGACAACGCCAGATAGAGCGACAGGAACTCCGGCCTGACCTGAAAGCCACCGACCAGGTTGAAGGTCGATTGTTTCGGGAATTCGAAGCTCAGCGGAAAGCCGCTCAGCGCGTAAGCCAGCAGCGGCAGGCCGACGATCAACGCTATGGATGTCCAGAGCACCGGGAACGGCTGACCCGTCGCCATCTGCCGCTGTCGCGCCTTGCGGGCGACGAACCAGGCCATGGCAATGCCGAGGAGCAGAGCGACCAGGATCAGCCAGGAGCCTTCGCCCCAGACAGCGCGCGGAAAATAGAAGCCGCGCTGGTTGAGAAAGGAGCCGAACGGCAAATTGATGCTCTCGCGCGGCGGCGGCAGCACAGCAAGCACGCCGGAATACCAGAAGAAGATGACCAGCAGCGGCGGGATGTTGCGGAAGACCTCGACGTAGACAGTGCAGATCTTCCTGATCAGCCAGTTGCGCGACAGTCGGCCGATGCCGACGATGAAACCGATAATGGTGGCGGTGATGATGCCGAAGACGGCAACGATCACGGTGTTGATAAAGCCAACCAGGATGGCTCGGAAATAGGTCGAATCCGACGAATAAGCGATCGCGCTTTCGCTGATATCGAAGCCGGCGCGGCCCTTGAGGAAGCCAAAGCCGGAAGCGATGTGCAAGCGCGTCAGATTGACGAGGACGTTGTGGGTAACCCACCAGACCCCGGCTACAAGCAGGACGAGGACCACTGCCTGAAAGAATATACCGCGGACGCGAGGATCATTGATGAAGGAACCGCGGCTTGGCTCCTCGCGAAGAACTTCCTGCGATGCCATTCGACAGTCCCCTGGAAAGAGAGACCGGAAGGCAGACGATCTGCCTTCCGGATCCATTTTCGATCAGCGGATCGGCGGAGCGTATTGCAGGCCGCCCTTGGTCCACAGCGCGTTGATGCCGCGCGCGATCTTCAGCGGGCTGCCCGAGCCGACATTGCGCTCGAACATCTCGCCGTAATTACCGACGGCCTTGACGATGTTGACGACCCAATCGTTGGAGACCCCGAGATCGGTGCCGATCTTGGTGTCGGCTTCCTGGCCGAGCACGCGCTTGATCTCGGGACTATCCGAGTTCTTCATCTCGTCGACATTGGCCTTGGTGATGCCCAGTTCCTCGGCGTCGAGCAACGCGAAATAGGTCCACTTGACGATGTGGTACCATTGGTCGTCGCCCTGGCGTACGGCCGGCCCAAGCGGTTCCTTGGAGATGATTTCGGGCAACACGACGTGGTCGGCCGGCGCACCGAGCGTCAGGCGGATGCCATAGAGGCCCGACTGGTCGGTGGTGTAGACGTCGCAGCGGCCGGCGTCATAGGCGGCGTTGACCTCTTCCAACTTTTCGAAGACGACCGGGTTGTACTCCATCTTGTTCGACTTGAAATAGTCGGCAAGGTTGAGTTCGGTCGTGGTGCCGCTCTGCACGCAGACCGCCGCGCCCGAAAGCTGCAGCGCCGAGTTCACGCCCGGAAGCTTCTTGGCGTTGATCATGAAGCCCTGGCCGTCATAATAAGTCGTGCCGACGAAGTTCAGGCCGAGTGCGGTGTCGCGATTGATGGTCCAGGTGGTATTGCGCGACAGGATGTCGATCTCGCCCGACTGCAGAGCGGTGAACCGCTCCTTGGCGCTGAGCGGCGTAAACTTCACCTTGGTGCCATCGCCGAACACGGCGGCCGCCACAGCGCGACAGAAGTCCGCGTCGATGCCTTGCCACTCACCCTTGTCGTCCGGCGCCGAGAAGCCGGCCAGACCGGTCGAGACGCCGCATTGGATGAAGCCCTTCGCCTTGACATCGTCGAGCGTGGCCGCCGAGGCCGCCGAAGCCGCCAATCCAAACGCGGCGGCGCCCAAAATGCCGATTGCAATGTGTTTCATGACCCACAGACCCTTTTCTGTTTTTTCCAGGCGAACCTGACTTTTTCCCGTGTGAACGCAGCTATGTATTCCGGCCCGTTACCGGAATCCCGCATCGTAACCGACGCGCTGCCTCCCATTCACGAACAACATCGAAGGCGATTATTCCTGTGAGGTCAAGGGAAATGACCAAATCCGAAAGACTTTGAAAACCCACCGCCTGAAATGCCTGAAATTGCAGACAAACGCGCTCGCAAATTGGTCAGCGCGCCAATAAAGCCGGCAAAGTCCGACCGTGACTTGCCAAGCGCACCTAGCAGCCGCCCAGAGGATCTACGGCGCACTGCTGAATTGGCATATTCAAGACCTTGGCCTGGCGAGTGCGGTGCGGTTGCGCGGCCAATGCCGCCGCACTATGGCTAACGACCTACCCATGGGACGAAAAGCAATGGCAAAAGACGGCAGCGAGACGGGCATCAACACGCGGCTCGCCCATTCCGGCAACAACCCGCATGACTATTTCGGCTTCGTCAATCCGCCGGTGGTGCATGCCTCGACCGTGCTCTATCCCAACGCGGCGACGATGGCTTCACGCAGCCAGAAATACACCTACGGCACGCGCGGCACGCCGACCACCGATGCGCTGAACAGCGCGATCGATGCGCTGGAAGGCTCCGCCGGCACGGTCGCGGTGCCATCGGGCCTGGCCGCGGTGACGCTGCCGCTGCTCGCCTTCCTGTCGGCCGGCGATCATCTGTTGATCGTCGATTCCGTCTATCATCCGACCCGCAACTTCGCCGACACGATGCTGAAGCGGCTGGGCATCGAGGTCGAGTATTACGAACCGCGCATCGGCGCCGGCATCGCAGCGCTGATCAAGCCCAACACCAGGGTGGTGCTCACCGAATCGCCGGCTTCCAACACTTTCGAGGTGCAGGACATACCGGCCATCGCCAAGGCAGCACATGCCGCCGGCGCCATCGTCATGATGGACAACACCTGGGCGACGCCGCTCTACTTCCGCCCGCTCGATCACGGCGTCGACATCTCGATCCATGCGGCGACGAAATACCCTGCCGGCCATTCCGACGTGCTGCTCGGCACGGTCTCGGCCAATGCAGCCTGCTGGAATCAGCTTTGCGAGACCTTCAACACGCTGGGCTGCTGCGCCGGACCAGACGACGTCTACCAGGTGCTGCGCGGCCTGCGCACGATGGGCGTGCGGCTGGAGCGCCATCAAAAGAGCGCGCTTGCTCTCGCCGGCTGGCTGGAGAGCCAGCCGGGCGTGGCGCAGGTGCTGCATCCGGGGCTGCCCAGCCATCCCGACCACGCTTTGTGGAAGCGCGATTTTTGCGGATCGAGCGGCATCTTCTCTATCGTTCTTGCAGGCGGCGGACAGAAGCAGCAGCACGCCTTCCTCGACGCGTTGAAGTTTTTCGGCCTCGGCTATTCGTGGGGCGGCTATGAGAGCCTTGCCGTGCCGGTATTCCTGGGCGACCGCACCATCGCCAAGGGCCCGTATGACGGGCCGCTGGTGCGCCTGCAGATCGGGCTCGAGGATGTCGAGGATTTGAAGGCCGACCTGGCGCGCGGGCTGGCGGCTGCCGCAGAGGCCTGAGCCAGCACCTTTCCAGGCTGAGCCAGGAAATCGGCGTAACAGCCTGGAAAAATTGCGATCCTGAGCGATGTCATGGCGACCGACCAGCCGATGATACGGCGTCTACAAAATAGAAACCCCGGTGTGGTGGAGGCGGTAGAATAGCCTCTGCCGGCGCTTGATGCGGATCGAGGCTGGCCGGCGGATTGGTCGGGAACCTTTTGCCGGCCGATGCATCCAATGTCGCGATGAGAAGCCTATCAGGAGATCGGCCATGCCTGCTGCGTTGACGGCAACGCCCGCCGCTTCCGGCGACATGCAGCTTGTCGGCCGCGCGCTGGCACGCGATGGCGATGCATTCCGCACCATCATCAAGACGCACAACCAAAGGCTCTACCGCATCGCCCGCGGCGTTGTGCGGAACGACAGCGAGGCCGAGGACATCGTCCAGGAGGCCTATGTCAGCGCCTTTGCCCATCTCGAGGCCTTTCGCGGCGATGCCTCGCTCGCCACGTGGCTGTCGCGTATCGTGATCAACGAAGCGCTCGGCCGCTTGCGCAAAAGGCGGCGAATGGTAGCGATGCCTGAAAACCCGCAAGCCGAAATCATCCGGTTTCCCCTCAACCCGAGCGACGATCCGGAGCGGACGATGGCGCAACGGCAGATCCTTGAGCTTGTCGAACGGGCAACCGACAGTCTTCCCGATGTCTACCGGATGGTGTTCGTGGCGCGCGTCATCGAAGGATTGAGCATCGAGGAGACCGCCGAACTGCTTGGCGTGCGACCAGAAACCATCAAGACCCGGCTGCACCGCGCCCGTGCGCTGGTGCGCAAGGCGCTGGACGACCAGATCGGCCCGGTGCTGCCCGACGCCTTTCCGTTCGCGGGCCGGCGCTGCGAACGGCTGACCAATGCCGTGATGCAGCGGCTTGGTCTTTCCGGATAGGTCGCGCCGATTTTCGCGGGAACGTTTGCCGGCGACCTGCATCCAATGAGCGTCACTGAAAACGAAGCCCGATGCAGCTCCGCGTCGGGGTGAAGGAGAGCATCATGTTTATTCGACCGACCGCGGCACTGGCCGCATTTTTGCTGCTTAGCGCAGCGCCCTTGTCGCAAGCTGCCGACAAGCCGACCGATCCGCAGATCGCGCATATCGCCTACACAGCGGGCGTGCTTGACGTCGAAGCGGCCAAGCAGGCGCTGAAGAAATCGAAAAACAAAGAGGTCGTGGATTTCGCCAAGGACATGGTGCAAGATCACGAGGCGGTCAACAAACAGGCTCTCGACCTGGTCAAGAAGCTCAAGGTCACGCCTGAGGACAATCCGACCAGCAAGGCGCTGACCAAGGCGGCGGCCGAGGAACGTACCAAGCTTGCCAAGCTCAAGGGTGCGGCGTTCGACAAGGCCTATGTCGCCAGCGAAGTGGCCTACCACAAGCAGGTCAACGGCGCGCTCGAAACGCTGCTGATCCCGTCGGCCAGCAATGCCGAGCTGAAGAGCCTGCTGGAAACCGGCCTGAAAATATTCCAGGGCCACGAACAGCACGCCGAGCACGTCGCCGGCATGCTGAAGTGAGGATAGGGCCAATGGTGTCGAGGCGGCATCTGTGGGTCGCGCTGGCGCTGACCATCGGCGCCGCGCCGGCCAAGGCCGAAACCATCGAGGTGACGATCGACAAGCTTGTGTTTTCGCCGGCAAGGATCGAGGCGAAGGTCGGCGACACAATCAGGTGGGTGAACAAGGACGTGTTCGCCCACACGGCAACCGTCAACGGCGGCTGGGAAGTGATGATCCTGCCGAAGAAGGCGGCGAGCCTGACGGTGAAGAACGTGGAATCAGTCGATTATTTCTGCCGCTTCCATCCGAACATGAAAGGCCATCTCACGGTGACGTCGCCCTGACAGGCTACTGCATGTCGCGCAAAAGTGTGCAGCGGTTTTGCGATAACGACATGCATAAACAAGAGCCTAAAGCGCGTCGCATGAGGCGGGTCGAATGCGACGCGCTTTTAGGCCGCCAGCCATGCCGTCCCTACAAGAAGCGTGACCAGCGTCAATGGCAGGCCGACCTTGAAGAAGGCGATGAAGCCCAGCGGTTTGCCGGAGACCCGCGCGTGCTCGGCAACGATCAGATTGGCGACCGAGCCGAGCAGCGTGAAATTGCCGGCCAGTGTCGAGCTCATGGCGACGACCAGCCAGGCCCGCTCGGGGTTTTCCAGTCCGGGCACGAACGGCTTCAGCGCCAGCACGGCCGGGACATTGCTCATGATGTTGGACAGCACTGCGGTGAAGCCGGACAGCCGCCAGACATCATTTAGTCCAAGGTCTTTTGCCGAAGCGATGATGTCGGGCGTAAGCAGCGTCTTCTCCGCCCCGGCGACGACGATGAAAAGCCCGGCGAACATGAACAGCAGCGGCCCATCGATCTCGCGATAGATGCGCTCAGGCTTGATGGCGCGGGTCAGCAACAGAATCGCGCCGCCGATCAGCGCCGCCTTGGCAACGGGAACGCCGGCAAAGAAGGCGACCGCCAAACCGATACAGACGACCACCGCCTTGAGCACCTGCCCCGGCAGCATGCGACCGCGATAGACTTCGGGGCTGAGCTCGGCCTTGCGCGAAAATTCGGCGCGGTAGACGATGCGGATGATGACGATGACGGCGACGAGGCCGAACAGGGCCACCGGCGCAAGCGCCGCCGAGAAGGCCGGATAGGAAATCCCCGACAGGGCGCCGATGACCATGTTCTGCGGATTGCCGGTGATGGTGGCGACACTGCCGCAATTGGATGCGGTCGCCGTGGCGATCAGGTAGGGCACCGGGTTGCGGTTGATGACGCGGGTGACGTGGACGACGATTGGCGCCATGACCAGGCAGATGGCGTCGTTGACGAGGAATGCCGACAGGACGCCGGTCAACAGCGTCACCATCACCAGCAGCATGAACGGCGCATGCGCATGCTCGATGGCGAACCCGCCGAGCGCGCGAAAGGCGCCCGACACTTTCAGATGCGCCACGACGATCATCATGCCGAGCAGAAGCGTGATGGTGTCGAAGCTGATGGCGCGGTAGGCGTCTTCCATGTCGAGCGCGCCGATGGCGATCATCGCCGCACCGCCGAGCAGCGCGATGCCTGCCCGGTCGAGGCGCAGCCCGGGTACCCTGCCGACGGCAACGCCGGCATAGGTCAGGACAAGGACCAGCAGTGCCGCCGCGCCCATCGCTGTCATGTTTCGGAAATCCTGTGCGACTGGCGAGTGAACGTGTCCGGAATGGACCTAAAATATTGGCGATCCCGACAGGATTCGAACCTGTGACCATCGGCTTAGAAGGCCGGTGCTCTATCCAGCTGAGCTACGGGACCGCTGGCCGGCCGCATGACCGGCGGATTGTGCCGGCAGGGCCGGTATGGGATCAATGCGTCCAGGGCGTCCTGCGGTCATAGCGGAAATTCTCCGCATAGGAAATCTGGCGGCGCTTGATTTCCTTCGGCTCCTCGACGCGGAAAGCCAGCCCTTCCTTCTCGGCATAGGCGACCGCCTCTTCTCTTGTGTCGAAGGTCAGCCTGATCTGGCTTCGCATGTCGCCGGACGTGGTGTAGCCCATCAGCGGATCGATCTTCTTGCGCTGCTCCGGATCGAATTCCAGCACCCAATAGCCGGTCTTGGCCTTGCCGGACTGCATCGCGGTTTTGGCTGGGCTGAAAATGCGGGCTGACATGACCACCTCATTGCTGGTTGCAAGCACACGACCCCGACACCAGATTACTGTTCTCTGGCCATGCACTAGCCCGTCATTACTGCGCAATGCCGCCGGCAGCAAGGCCGATGGCTTTTTACGCTTGCTTTGGTGGGCCGAAATCACTAGGCAACAGACCGTTCGGAGTGTAGCGCAGCCTGGTAGCGCATCTGGTTTGGGACCAGAGGGTCGGGAGTTCGAATCTCTCCACTCCGACCATTCATCAAGCGAATCTCGTCGGCAGCGCAAGCGGATCACGCTCGAGCGTGTCTCCGTCGTCGGTCATGCTTAAGCGACGGACGGACAGCACGAGCCCGCGCTGCCCGTCCGACATGCAAGCCGTCAGCCCTGGATGAAGGCCAGCAGATCCGGATTGATGATCTCCGGGTGGGTGGTGCACATGCCGTGCGGTAGGCCCTTGTAGACCTTGAGCGTGCCGTGCTTCACCAGCTTGGCCGCAAGCAGCGCGGAATCGGCGATCGGCACGATCTGGTCGTCGTCGCCATGCATGATCAGGACCGGAACCTCGATCTTTTTGAGGTCGTCGGTGAAATCGGTCTCCGAGAATGCCTTGATGCAGTCGTAATGGGCCTTGGCTCCGCCCATCATGCCCTGGCGCCACCAATTGTCGACGGCGCCTTGCGAAACCTTGGCGCCGTCGCGGTTGAAGCCATAGAACGGGCCGGCCGGCACATCCCTGTAGAACTGGGCGCGATTGGCGGCCAGAGCGGCGCGAAAGCCGTCGAAGACCTCGATCGGAAGACCGCCGGGATTGCTGTCGGACTTGACCATGATCGGCGGCACGGCGCCGATCAGCACCGCCTTGGCAACACGCCCCCCGCCGCCATAAAGCGCGACGTAACGCGCCACCTCGCCGCCACCGGTCGAGTGGCCGATGTGGATCGCATCCCTGAGATCGAGATGCGCGGCCAGCGCCGCCACGTCAGCAGCATAGGTGTCCATATCGTTGCCGGTCGCGGTCTGCGACGAGCGGCCGTGGCCGCGGCGGTCATGGGCAATGACGCGGTAGCCCTTTTCGAGGAAGAACAGCATCTGGTTGTCCCAATCGTCGCCGCTGAGCGGCCAGCCGTGATGGAAGACGATCGGCTGGCCCTTGCCCCAATCCTTGTAGAAAATCTCGGTGCCGTCATGGGTGGTGAATGTGCTCATCGTTCTACTCCTTGATGGAAAGTTGGGGGGTAACACGGAAGCTTTTAGCCCCTTCAGCTGGACAAATTATAACAGCGCGGTCAGGGTGAGCATTGGCAAAACGGACATTCAACGTGGCAAAACTGACAAATGACGGCTGCGCGTGATCTGATCGAAATCGGCCTTGTCTTGTATCCCGGCGTGCAGGAAGCAGCCGTGCTCGGCCTGACCGATCTTTTCATGCTGGCAAACCGGCTGGCTGTCGAGCGGTCGCCGGACGCGCTGAGGCTTCGCGTCAGCCATTGGCAGTGGCAGGAGGCGAGCCAAACGGTCATCCGCACCTTCGACAGCGGGTCCGGTGCTCGCCATGGACCTGCCATGGTCATCTTGCCTCCGACCCTAGGTGATCCGATTCCGCGCGAGGCGGCAGCACCCTATGCCGGCTGGCTCAGGGACCGTCATGCCGCAGGCGCGACGCTCGGCTCGGTCTGCGCCGGCGCCTTCGTGCTTGCCGAGACCGGCCTGTTGTCCGGTCGCGCGGCGACAACGCACTGGGCCTATCGCGACGCGCTGGCGCTACGCTTTCCAGACATCCTGCTCGACGCCGACAGGCTGGTCATCGACGATGGCGACATCATCACCGCGGGCGGCTACATGGCCTGGACCGACCTCGGGCTGAAGCTGGTGGACAGGGTGCTCGGGTCGGCCGTCATGATGGACACGGCGCGTTTCATGCTGGTCGACCCGCCGGGCCGCGAGCAACGTTTTTACAGCCCGTTTGCGCCGCGGCTGACCCATGACGACGAAGCGATCCTCAAGGTGCAGCATTGGCTTCAGGCGAACGGCGCGCGCGACGTGACGCTCGGCGCCATGGCCGAGCTTGCCGGGCTGGAGGAGCGGACTTTCCTGCGCAGGTTCCGCAATGCCACTGGCCTCAGGCCGACGGAATATTGCCAGCACCTGCGAGTCGGCAAGGCGCGCGAGATGCTGGAAACCACGATACGGTCGATCGACCAGATCGCCTGGGAGGTCGGCTATGACGATCCCGGCTCCTTCCGCAAAGTATTCGCCAGGATAACCGGGCTGGTGCCCGGCGATTATCGCCGGCGCTTCGGCGCGGAACGAGCGGTGGTTGCAGGCGGCGATCGGGCTGAAGCGATAGCGAGGCTAGAGCAATGACCGATCGACCAAGCACGACCTGCGATGAGTGCGGCAGTACATACTTCGCCGACAGCAGTGCAATGGCCAGTGCCGAATGCGCATCTTGGCTCTATGGATATCCAAACTGCCAGCATCATTTCGAAAACGGCCGATGCACGGTCTGCGGGTGGGACGGCTCTCAATCAAAATACGTCGCCGACCTCGCTTCCAGGCGAGACCGATAGCGATCGGGATTGCCGCATGACGGCAAGCTCGCCGGGCGAGAACCCCAACCACCCATCTCCCGGCGAGCCCACTAACCTGATTTGATACGCAATCAGGACCGGGATTAGCCGGCAAGCTCTTTGCTGCAAGACAGATGCCAGCCTTTTTTCTCGAAATGGGACAGTGGCGGAACTGGAATCGTCAAATCTCGAACTCGCCCTGCCCTTCGTCCATGGCGCTGACCGTCTCGGCTGCCAGGGCGCGGGTGATCGGCGTCTTGCGCTCGAGCGCGGTGCGGTCGAGCCGTTCGACCACCCGCATGGCGGTGGCCAGCGAGCGTTCGATGCGGCGCACCAGATATTGCACGACATGCGGCTCGACCTCGACCTGGCGGTCGGCGAACAGCTTTGTGATGACGCCGGCCAGCAGAAGATCGTCGGGTTCGTGGATCTCGACGGTCGCCGCCGCCTTGAGCCGCGACGCCAGGTCGGGCAGCCTGACACCCCAGGCGGATGGAAAGCGCCGCGCCGTCAACAGCAAGGTCGAGCCGGCGCCGCGCACCGCGTTGATCAGGTGGAACAGACCGTGCTCGTCGACCGGGCCGGCGTCGACATCGTCGATCAGGGCCGGATGCGCGCCGAGATTTTCGATGCAGTCGCCGATGCGGCCTGCCTCCACTTTCACCGCGTCGGCGCGGGTCCGCCAGATCGAGGCCAGATGGGTTTTCCCCGAGCCGGCCGGCCCGGCCAGCACAACGACCGGCGACGGCCAGTCCGGCCAGCGGTCGACAAGCGCCGCCGCCTGGCTGTTGGTGCTGGAGACGACGAGCTCGTCGCGCGAATAGCCGGTGCCGTGGCCTAGATCGAGCGGCAATTGACGCGGCGGATCGATCTTGTCCGGCATCTGGCTCAACCGCGCGTGCCCCCGCGGCGGCGCACCTGCAGCGGCGGCACCGGCTCGTCGGCATGGCCCTTGTAGAGCGGCGATTCGAGATAGCGCGCGATGGCGAAGCGCACCAGAACGGCAACGGCGGCGGAAGCCGGTACGGCAATCAGCAGGCCGACGAAGCCGAACAGCGCGCCGAAGGCAAACAGCGCAAACATCAGCCACACCGGATGCAGGCCGACGCTTTTGCCGACTAGCCTGGGCTGCAGGATGTTGCCCTCGATGAACTGGCCGACGAAGAACACGCCGGCCACTGCCGCGACCATGGTCCAGTCCGGCCAGAACTGGACGAAGGCGACGCCGACGGCCAGCACCAGGCCCGTCAGCGAGCCGACATAGGGGATGAAGGAGATCAGCCCGGCGAACAGGCCGATGAGGATGCCGAAATTCAGTCCCGTCAGCGTCAGCCCGGTGGCATACATGGCGCCGAGCACCAGGCACAGCGTGCCCTGGCCGCGCACGAAGCCGGCGGTCGCCGTGTTGATGTCCCTGGCGATCGTCCTGACGGTCTTGACATAGTCGCGCGGCACCCAGCTGTCGACGATTGTCACCATGCGGTCCCAGTCGAGCAGCATGTAGAAGGCGACGACCGGCGTCACCACGAACAGGCTGATGACCGAGACCAGCGCCACGCCGGAGCTCCAGATCGAGGTGAAGACAGTGGTCAGGAGGCCGAAGCCGGAGGTCAGCAGCGAGTTCAAGCCTTCGCGCAGGCCGTTGGCGTCGACGCCAAATTTCTCTTCCAGCCATTTCGGGTCGAAGCTGGTGATCAGGCCTTGCAGCCGAGTCAGATAGTCCGGCAGCTTACTGGCGAAATCAGCCATCTGCGAGGCGAGCACCGGAACCAGGATGACGACGGCCAGCACCAGGACGACGATGAAGGCGATGAGGATGACCACCGTCGCCATCAGCCTGGACAGGCCGAGACGCTCCAGCCGGTCGGCGACGGGATCGAGGAAATAGGCGAGCACCATGCCAGCGACGAAGGGTAGAAGGATGCCGCTGAAGACATAGAGGAAGACGGCGAGGATGATGGCGCTGACCAGCCAGAAGCGGATCTGGCGGCGAAACGACGCCGATGCCGCAGCCTCCGCTGCCGCGGCTTCGGCCTCGGCGTCGATGGACCGTTCGTCAGGTGCCCGGTGTTCAGGTGCCCCGTGTTCAGGTGCCCCGCGTTCAGGTGCCGGGTGTGGAGCCTTCGCCATAGCCGCTCATATGCCTCAGCCAAGCCACGAGATAGGCCGCGGCCGAAGCCACGGTCAAGACCCCGGACAGCAATATGAGGGCCGGCCTCAGCGGATCGAGACTGATGTCAAAGGCGAGTTCGCCAAGCACCACCGCCGCCAGCACGATCTGGATCGCAGTATTGGCCTTCGACACCAGGAGCGGCTTCATCTCGACGGGATGCGCCATGACGGTGGACAAAAGCACGGCGCAGACGATCAGCGCGTCGCGCGACACCATGGTGATGACCAGCCACAGCGGCAGTTCGCCGCTGAAGCCCATGACCACGAAGACCGAGACGAGCAGCAGCTTGTCGGCCATCGGGTCGAGATAGGCGCCGAGCCTGGAAAACTGATTGAAATGGCGGGCAATGAAGCCGTCGACGCCATCTGAAATGCCGGCAATGAGGAAGCCGGCAAAGGCCCAGTCCCAGCGTTCCTGCAGCATGGCCAGCACCACGGCCGGCACCAGCACGAAGCGCATGATCGTGATCATGTTGGGGATGGTCAAACGCATATCCCGTCGCACTTGTTTGTCGATACATGATCGAGATGGAGGGTTACGGCAAGTGAGAAGCGACAAAAGTTGGGCCGTGCACGCGTTTGTCGAGAGCGCACTGGCAGCGAAGCTGTTTTGGAACAAGCGGCGCAGTGGCTGGACTCTTCGGCAACCATCAAGGGCACCATGGCGCAACAAAGAGGGAGTGAAACCTTGTCTTTGGCCGTTGGCGAAGCGCGTAAGTATCTCGATACGTTCATGACGGGACATGGCTTTCGCCGCATCCGGAAAGGCGTCTTCGAAGTCGACCGGAGCGACGATATCAGCCTAATTCTCGAAGAGGCCTTTACTGCGAGCTATGGCGATGTTCATGTGAACATGCTCGTTTACCTGGACTTTCTTACCGTCAGGCCGTTGCTTGAAAGGCTGTACGGCAAAAAACGGATCTGGCCCGGACTGTCGCAGTTTCATCCTGAAACGATATTTAACAATGAGCTGAAAGCTTATGCTCGTTACTTCGAGCACCTTGACCAGACGAGCATAGATAGGTTGCTGGGGAAATATGTCGAGCTGGCGCGACGGATCAGGGCTCAGAACCCGGACCTCGCCAGTTACGTCGCCGGACATAGCGAGTTGCTCGACAAACCTTACGAATTCACACAGCCCTTCGCAGTTCGGATCCTCGCGCTGATTGCCTGCGAAATCGAACTTGGGCACTACGAGCGGGTGAAGCAGGCTGTGCACTGGATTCGAACGAACAATAGCGGAATAGCGCTGAGCGGCTACGCCAAGGCACAACTCGACCGCGTCGACATGGTTCTGGCGGAACGAGAGGGGCGTCCGTAAGGGCGGCAGCTTGGGCGACTGTCCACTCTTTTGTCGAGCCAAGACCGTCTGATCCCGCCGTCATCCTTGCGAGGTGCGGCCGTTCATGCGAAGAGCCCGGGAAAGCAATAGCTTATTTTCCCAACTGCCGAACGACGATGGCGCAGAGAATCACAATCGCTTGGCGAGTCACGCTTTGCTATCTGGCCGGACTGACAGAAAGTCTGCTGGCTTTCGCATCTTTCGGAACCCCGCACCGCAACATAGCGACGCAAGATCTTCTGTGGGCCTTCGCTCTTGAGCTGGCCGTGGGCGTGGTCGTCTCTTGGCCCCTTTGGCTGACGGCTGCGGTCGTGGCGTTCTTGTTCGCGAGGTCGGTCGTTGCAAACCCCGGTCTGTGGGCTGCCGCGGCGGCTTTGGTCGCCGCCGGCTTCTCGTATGGAATTCTGCCCTTCGACGGCGAAATCAGGTCTCTTGCCACCGTCGGTGGCCTCGCCGCAATTCTGGCGGGGATTTCTTTTTACTGTTGGAGTATATCGCGCCCGGTTCCGCCGGTATCCAACTAAAAACACCATCATCGCGCGCTTGCCTTGCGGGGCAAAACCGTTCATGCGAAGAGCCCGCAAGCGAATGAAACCAGCGACAGGCAAGCGCAACAGATGAGCAGGCGCCGGAAATGAGCAAGCGCAAGAACGGGCTCACCTATGCCGAAGCGGGCGTCGACATCGATGCCGGCAATCTCATGGTCGAGAAGATCAAGCCGCTGGTGCGCGCCACCCGCCGGCCGGGCGCCAATGGCGAAATCGGCGGCTTCGGCGGCGTGTTCGATCTCAAGGCAGCCGGCTTTACCGATCCCGTGCTGGTCGCCGCCAATGACGGCGTCGGCACCAAGCTGAAGATCGCCATCGATGCCGGCAAGCACGACACGATCGGCATCGATCTCGTCGCCATGTGCGTCAACGACATCGTCGTACAAGGCGCCGAGCCGCTGTTCTTCCTCGACTATTTCGCCACCGGCAAGCTCGATCCCGACCAGGGTGCTTCGATCGTCGGCGGTATCGCTGCCGGCTGCCGGCAGGCCGGCTGCGCGCTGATCGGTGGCGAGACGGCGGAAATGCCCGGCATGTATCACGACAAGGATTACGACCTTGCCGGCTTTGCCGTCGGCGCCGCCGAACGCGGCCAGCTGCTGCCGACCGACGACATCGTCGAGGGCGATGTGCTGCTCGGCCTTGCCTCGTCGGGCCTGCATTCGAACGGCTTTTCGCTGGTCCGCCGCATCGTCGCGGTAAGCGGCCTTGGCTGGGGCGATCCGGCGCCGTTCAATGACGAGGCGACGCTGGCCGAGGCGCTGCTCGAGCCGACGCGCATCTACGTCAAGTCGATCCTCAAGGCGATCCGCAACACGCATGGCATCAAGGCGCTGGCCCATATCACTGGCGGCGGCTTTCCCGAAAACATCCCGCGCGTTCTGCCCAAGGATTTTTCGGCCGAGCTCGATCTCGGCGCCATCGAGGTGCCGCCGGTGTTTTCGTGGCTGGCCAAGACCGGCGGCGTCGCGCCGGAAGAGATGATGCGCACCTTCAATTGCGGTATCGGCATGATCCTGGTCGTCGCCTCGGGCCAGGCGGCTCAGGTCGCTGCCGTGCTACAGGAAGCCGGCGAGACGGTGACGCCGATCGGCCAGATCGTGCCGCGCCGCGATGCCGGCGTCATCTATCGGGGCTCGATCGGCCTATGAGCAAGAAACGGACGGTCGTACTGATCTCTGGGCGCGGCTCCAACATGACGGCGCTGATTGCGGCGGCGAGCAACCCGGCCTATCCGGCCGAGATCGTCGGCGTCATCTCCGATCGCGCCAATGCCGCCGGTCTCGGCATCGCCGCGGCTCGCGGCATCGCCACCAGGGTGATTTCGCGCTCGGACCATGCCAGCAAGGAAGCGCATGACGGGGCGATCGACGCGGCCCTTGTCTCTTTCGGCGCCGAGATCATCGCGCTGGCCGGCTATATGCGCATCCTCGGCGCGCGTTTCGTCGAGAAATGGCAGGGCCGCATGATCAATATCCACCCTGCCCTGCTGCCTGCCTTCAAGGGGCTGGATACGCACGCGCGAGCCATCCGCGCGGGCATGCGCATCCATGGCTGCACGGTGCATTTCGTCACGCTCGACATGGATGATGGGCCGATCATCGCCCAGGCCGCCGTGCCGGTGATGGTCGGCGACAATGAGGATACGCTGGCCGCGCGCGTGCTCAAGGCCGAGCACCAGCTCTATCCGCTGGCGCTGGGGCTGGTCGCCGAAGGCAAGGCGCGGATGGAAGGCGGCCGCACGGTGTTTTCGCGCTTCGCCGACGATGCCGACAACGCCACGTCGGTGGTGATCGCGCCCGACCCGCTGCGCGAAGAGACCGATCTCGAGCACCTGGCGCGGATCACGCCGTGATTGCTTTTTAATCGGCTGGGTCGTGAGCCCCACAAATTAGCCGTGCGGTGGGCTGCGAGAGTCTGCTGTCTCGACCCAGATTTTTCGGCAGCGCAGCGCAAGGATGCGATGTGCCAAAGGCAGACGCCAGTGATATTGATTTCGGGTACAACGAGGTATGACGTCCGTGCCCGAAACGACAGACTATGACACCATCGCAGGGCGTTACTCGGCGATGATCGATGACCGGCCCTGGAATGCTCTCTACGAGCGCCCGACGACCTTGCAGCTCCTGCCATCGGTCGACAATATCGATGTTCTTGACGCCGGTTGCGGTCACGGCTGGTACGCCGATTGGCTGACGTGCCACGGTGCTCGCGTGGTCGCTGTAGACCGCAGCGCCGCAATGGTTGCTCTCGCGCAGAAGCGCGTCGCAGGTCGCGCCCGCGTGATCAAGGGCGACGTGAGCAATCTGCGAGGTACCCTCGGCGACGAGACTTTTGACCTCGTGCTATCTTCGCTCGTCCTCCACTACCTGGCGGACCTACCAGCCGTCTTTTCTGAATATGCGCGGCTGCTTCGACCAACTGGCACGCTGGTATTTTCGACGCATCACCCAGTTCACGATCACGTCAGCATTCTCGATCCTGGATATTTGAATGCCGAACTGATCGAGGAGGAATGGGGATGGCTCGGCGAGAAAATGCTCTACTATCGAAGGCCGCTGCGCGATCTGACTGATCCTCTTGCGGATGCCGGATTTGTCATTGAGCGGATGTGCGAGCCGACGCCAAGTGAGGAACTGAGGCTGAAGGACCCAAAGGGACATGATCGACTTTGCCGCCTCCCGGCGTTCATTTTCGTGCGCGCCCGGAAGGGCAGCTCATAGATGACGTGATGTCGCCGACAACGCAGGTAAATCAAAGGAGACAGCTTGATGGTCACCGTCGAAAAAGTCAGCGAGGTGCTACCCGAATGGGGGCTTGACCAGCCCTTGCGCATAGCCGAAGCGGAGCGACTACGGAAAGCCTGGACAGATGGGCTGGAAAGCGGTCCGTTCGCGCGGTTCGACATCGGGGAGATAATACAGAAAGCTCGCGGCCGGTTCGGCAACGCCACCAACAACCAGCGGAATGGCTGACATCCAGATCGTTGACGATCGACAATTATCTCGTGCTTTATCGGCTGGCCGAACAGCGCGTCGAGACCGTCCGCGTCGTGCATGGCGCACGCGACGTTTCGGCCTTATTTTGAATCCATGAAGCAACTGCTGCTCCTGCGTCACGCCAAGTCGAGTTGGGACGATCCCGATCTCATCGACTTCGACCGGCCGCTGTCCGGGCGCGGGCTGAAGGCAGCGCCGCTGGTCGGCCGCGAACTGGCCCGGCGCGGCTGGCTGCCGGAGCTGGCGCTGGTATCGCCGGCGCTGCGCACCCGCGACACTTGGCGGCTGGTCTCGGCGGAATTGCCGGCGAAGGTGCAGGCCAAATTTGCCCAGGCGCTCTACGAGGCAGCGGCGGCGGACATCCTCGCCAAGGTTCGGCAAGTAAAGGCGGGGACCGGAACGCTGCTGGTGCTTGGCCACAATCCCGGGTTGGAGGAGTTCGCGCGCGGTCTTGCCGGGGCTGGATCGGATGAAGCGGCGCTGAAGAAGCTGGCGGAAAAATTCCCCACCGCGGCCCTGGCTCGGTTCGATGTCGATGGCGATTGGGCCGGTCTCAGCTTCGGCGGCGCCCGGCTGACGCACTGCATTTGGCCGAAGGATCTGCGTTAGGGATTTACCAACAGGCCGGGGGAAGGATCGCCGATCCTTTCGACCGACCGAGCTTCGCACAAACAAGAGCGGCGGGCCAGGCCCGCCGCTCTTTGTGCTCCGGAGTTTGAGGACCTATCGGCCCCAGTTGCCCCGGCCAGATTGGGGCACTACGGGTTGATCCGTGCCGAAGCGGGTCGTCGCCTCGGTGTCGACGGCGTTGTGCTCAGCCGTCAGCGGCTTGCGGATGGAACCGGTTAACCCGCCGTCGATATTGCCGACAGGCGCATTGCCAACAGGCGCGGCCGGCTGGTTGACGCCGTCCGAACCAAAATGATCGCTGCCGGCTAAGGCGCTGCCCGTGGCGATGAGGACGATGGTGGCGACGGT
Source organism: Mesorhizobium sp. M0991 (assembly GCF_040318915.1). Classification (NCBI taxonomy): domain Bacteria; kingdom Pseudomonadati; phylum Pseudomonadota; class Alphaproteobacteria; order Hyphomicrobiales; family Phyllobacteriaceae; genus Mesorhizobium; species Mesorhizobium sp. M0991. The sequence continues at coordinate 111,747 of NZ_JAMYNE010000003.1, read as the reverse complement.
AAGAGCAATCTTGGTCATTTCAGGTACTCCAGTGTACTGGTCATTCGTGAGTTGTCGTTGCTTTCAACGCATTCGAGATGAGAGCGCTGTCCGCGCCGACGAATACGCACCCGGCCTTTTCCGACGTGCACGTTGCTGGACGATTTCAGCAACCGAGATTGTGGCTACAGATGAAACCTGCAAATCAAAGTATGGCGTAGGATACGACCCGGCGCGCACGCCCGTTGATAGGCGAAAGCAAGAGTAGCGGGCCAAGCCCGCCGCTCTTGTGTTCCAGGGCTGTGATAATCAGCGGCCCCAGATGCCTTGGCCGGATTCAGGCGCCACCGACTCGGAGGTCGTCTTGGCCCCGGTATGCTCGGAAGCGACCGGCTTGCGGATCGAACCGGTCAAGGTGTTGTCGACGTTGGCAGCAGGAGCGGCCGGCTGGTTGACATTGTCCGAGCCATAATGGTCGCTGCCGGCAAAAGCGGTGCCGGTGGCAACAAGGATGGCCGCGGCGGTAAGAGCGATCTTGGTCATTTCAGGTACTCCGGTATTTCTTCGTTCTGTCCGTCACGTGGCGTGCCTTGGGAGGAATTCGCGTCGCTCGGACCACCCCGAGATGGGTCGGCAAGCCTGTCGTTTCCAATCACGAAAATTTTGTACGGGTGCGCCAAATTGGCCGCTTGAAATTCGACATGCGGCTCCTTTAGCCACAATGTTATTCTTTCTTTTCAATTGGTTATGCGGTCATTGGTGATTTGCGGCGCTAACATTCTGTGAGCCGGCGTTCACCGCTTCCCGTACGCTCCGTCAACAGAACCGAACCGTTCGGTTCGAGTTCGTTTACGTTTGGCTGATCAGCGCTTTCAGAGCCTCGATCGACATGCCTGCCGACGGATCAATAGGCAATGAAAATCACGCTGCCAGTTCAGCGCCAGCGGTTTCATGCTTGGGCCGCGCGCTGGCCAGAAGCACGACGGGGCAGTTGCAGGCGGCTAAAACAGCGCCGGCGGTTTCGCCGAAGAACAGGTCCTCACCCGGACGTTGGGTAACGCCCATCACGACGATCGCCGCGCCTTTGGCCGCCTCCCGGGCGATCGCCTTGTCGGGTGTGACGCGGGTATGGAACGCTGTGTCGACATGCAGGCCGTAGCGGCCCGCCAGATCGGCGATGTCTTTCAGCACGGCCTCTTCGCGGCTATGCGACACGGATGTCGACCTGCGGCCCTTGGCTGCCCTTTGCGAGACGTAGAGAACCTTGATCCGCGCCCGGTTTGGACGGGCCAGCGCCAGTGCCAAGTCGGCGGCGCGACGCGCCACCTGGGTTCCGTTGACGGGGACGAGAATGCTGGTGCCGGCCTTCAGCGTCGGCATCTTTTCGGCAGCATTGCCGCCGTTCAGGACCAGGCAAAGCGGGCCGTCAAATCCTGCGGCAATGTCGTTGAGGGCCGGTGCAAAGGCGCCATCGGCGGTCAGCACATCGTCAAGGCCGACCAGCAACAGGCCGTATCCCTTGCGGGCCTCTTCGGCGATCGTCTTACCCGTGGCTTCCAATTCGGTGCGGGCCGTCAGGTGGACTTTATCGACAAGCGTATCATCGATCCGTTTCACCGCCTGGGCGCTTTTTCTTGCACCCTTCTTGATTTCCTGCAGGGCGCGCTCCTGTCCCTTGCTATCGGTTGGCCTGTCAATTCGGCCGTCTTTCGGCTGAAGCAAGGTGGTGGGCAGGCGAAGCAAGGTGGTGGGCATGCCGCTGCCTCCGCCGACTAGTCCGGCGAGATAGGCAGTGAACTTGCCGATCCTGCTGTCGTCGACCAGCACCAGCAGCCGCTCCAGCCTGGAAATGAAGCCGTATTCGTCCAACGCCTCGCGCTCGACACGCTGCTGCTCGTCGTGCCCAACCGGCAGCCGGCCGAGCGCCCAGCGCAGCATCGGAGGCATGGCCAAGGTGGTGATCACGGCCATGGTGACGATCATGGTGAAGAGATTGTGCGACAGGATGTTCATCGACAGGCCGATGCTGGCGACGATCACCTCGGTCGAGCCGCGCGCGTTCATTGCACTGCCGACGGCGATTGCTTCCTTGAACGACATGGCGGCGAATTTGGCGCCGATGAATGCGCCGCCAAACTTGCCGATGCTGGCGATGACCACGAGTGCGCCCGTCAGCATGGCAAGCGTCGGATCGGCGAGCACGGTGAGATCGGCGGAAAGCCCCGCCATGCCGAAGAAGATCGGCATGAACAGCGCGGTGATGACGCCGCGAAGCTGGCCTTCGATATGGCTGGAGAGGATAGGCGATTCCCCGACAAGGATGCCGGCGACGAACGCCCCCAGCACGGTATGGACGCCTATCAGATTGGTGATCAGCGCCATCGCTCCCATGATGATGAGGATCATGGTGATCACCGCAAACTCGCTGCGGAATTGATCGTTGGTCCAGCGGATCAGGGTGAAGACAAGACGGCGGCCAATGGTGAAGGAGAACACCATGAACAGTGCCACCGCGGCGATGGTGGTCACCAGCGGCGCGAACTGCAGCCTGCCGTTGGTGGCGATACCGAAGGTTACGGCGATGACCAGCCAGCCGATCGTGTCCTCGATGATCGCCGAGGAAATAATCACCTGTCCGAGGTTGCGGCGCATGAAGTTCATTTCGCGCACCACCATGGCGACGACCTTGACCGACGAGATCGACAGCGCGGTGCCCAGGAACAGCCCGGCGACGGTGCGTTGCGTGGGGTCAGCCAGCAATGCGTCCGGCAGGAACTGCGCCAGCGCGAAACCGCAGATGAAGGGCACCACGACGCCGGTAGCCGAAATGGAAAAACAGGCCGCGCCAACCCGGCGCACAAGCCGCAGGTCCGTCTCCATGCCGGTCAGCAAAAGCAGCATCAGGATGCCGAGCTGCGAGACCGCGTCGATCATGCCCTTTTGCGCGGGATCGCTGGGAAAGATCAGGTGCTGAGCCGACGGCCACAGCCAGCCGAACAGCGAAGGACCAAGCAGGATGCCGCCGATCAGTTGGCCCATGATTGCCGGCTGGCCATAGCGCTGCAGCACTTCGCCCAGGCCGCGCCCGACAAGCAGCAGAAGCACGATCTCGGCGACGAAAGCGCCCTCGCCCGAACCGCCCATGCCGGAGGCCTTGGACCCGGCAACAAGCGTCTCCGCCGCCCAGGCCGCGCCTGCGGGGACGAAAGCGCAAACCAGCAGCGCCAGGCTGGAACGTGTCGGAGCCTGCCAAGCCATGAAACCCCCATCGCCCAATGCACGTGTCCAACAACGCGCGACAGCGCGTTGCGTTGCCAGACAGGGCGTTGCTAGACGTGGACGTCACCGAAGGAGAGTTCGCCGTCGTCGCTCTCCGTCAGGAAGGCTGCCACCAATAGGCCGGCATAGAGGACGGCGACCAGCACGACGATGACCGCGCCCGGAACTGGGCCTAAGGCAGCACTGGTGACGGCCTCACGCATCGACCCAACGAAACCGATGCGGACGCCTTCGTTTAAGAGGCTGGGGGTCGACAGTTTGAGGATCCAGGCCAGCAGCAGGATCAGCAGCATGTAGATGTAATTGCGACGCAGGCGGCGCGCCAAAGCCACTCGTTGCGAAATCAGGAATTTTGGTGCGCGCAGGCTCTCGCCGACGATCAACAGCCAATCGGACGCGAAATCCGGCCGCGGCGAGAATACCTGCGCGAAATAGTGCCGTTCGAACTGGCGCACGCGAGCCCGATAGAAGTCGAAGAAGCGGTATCGCCGCGCCTCTATCCACAGCAGCAGCAGAACAAGCAGCATGGCAAACAGCAGCACGCCGTGGTGAGCGCTGGCTGTCGAAAGCGAGACAGACAGCATCGCCGCGACAACCGTTATCGCCCAGTTGCTCGTCCGGTCCAGGCGGTCGCGCCACCCAGCCATGCGCGCAATCTCGGCGCGATGAAAGTGGGACATCGTGGTTACGAGTTCGCCGGACGACAGTGTCCTTCCGATGGGATCCGGCGCCGCCAACGCTTCTGCCATGACCATGCCTCCACCCGCCACGCGAAAACGGCCGGATGGAGATATCGTTCCGACGCTCAATCCGCCGGGCGCAGCCAGACCTTGTTGTCGTGGAAGGCGGCGCCGCCATAGGGCGCCGGCGCATCGGCGCCGGTCAGCACGTTGATGCCCTCGCCGCGCTCATGGGCGCTGTTCGGCCAGATGCCTTCGGCGACGACCACGCCGCGCCTGATGCCGTCAAACAATCTTACGTGCAGCACCACCTCGCCACGCTGGTTGCCGACTTCGACACGGCCGCCGTCAGCAACGCCGAGTGCCGCCGCATCATCGGGATGCAAGAGCAGCTCCGGCCGGCGCTCTTTTGCCTGCGACACCGGCGTTTCGGCAAAGGTCGAATTGAGGAAATTGCGCGCCGGCGAGGTAGTCAGCCGGAACGGGTGCGCCTCGTCCGCCACCTCGATCAGGTCGACATGATCGGGGAATTCCGGCAGGCGCGCCACCGGCCCGAACAGGCCCATGGTTTTCGGTGGCCGATTGGGCGACGCCTGGCCCGTCCAGTCGGCGCGAAAATGGAATTTCTTGTCGGCATGGCCGAAGCCGTCCAGGAAGTGCGCGGCCGCGAAATTCGGCTGCAAATCGACCCATTTCTGCTCTTTCAGGCTCGAAAAGCTGCCCAGCCCGCGTTTGCCGAGAATGACATCGATATGCTGCTGCTCGGTCATGCCGAAGCCCGGGCGATCGGCGACACCGAGCCTTTTGCCGAGCTCCTCGATGACGAAATGATTGGTGCGCGGTCCTTCCGGCGGGTCGATCAGCTTCGGCCCGAGCGTGATGTGCTGGTTGCCGCCGCCCTTGTAGACGTCGTCATGCTCGAGAAACATCGTCGCCGGCAGCACCACATCGGCGAGTTTGGCGGTGTCGGTCATGAACTGCTCGTGCACGCAGGAAAACAGATCGCCGCGCAGAAAACCTTGCTTCACCAGCCGCTGCTCCGGCGCGACATTGACCGGATTGGTGTTCTGGATCAGCAGCGCCGTCACCGGCGGGCCGCCATAGAGCGCATCCTCAGCCCCGGTCAGCACCGGGCCGATGCGCGAATGATCGAGATGACGGATCGCGGGGTCGCGCATCCGCGTGCCTTCGAGCAGTTCCTGGTTGAGCTTGAAGATGCCCGAATTGGTATGGAAGGCGCCGCCGCCCTCATATTGCCAGCAGCCGGTGACCGCCGCGATCGAGGCCGCGGCATGCATGTTGACCGAACCGTTGCGCTGCCGGGAAAAACCGTAGCCGAGGCGGAAATAAGTCTTCTTCGTCGTGCCGACGAGACGGGCGAAGGCCTCGATTTCGTCGACGGAAAGCCCGGTGATGTCAGCGGCCCATTGTGGCGTCCGCGTCTTAAGATGCGCTTCTAGACCGTGCGGATCGTCGGTGTATTTTTCCAGATAGGCGCGGTCGGCCATGCCGTCACGGAACAGCACGTGCATCACCGCGCAGGCCAGCGCGCCGTCGGTGCCGGGCTTCAGCACCAAGCCGAGATCGGCCTGCTTCATTGTCGCATTTTCGTAGACGTCGATGACGACGATCTTGGCGCCGCGTTCCTTGCGCGCCTTGATTGCGTGTGTCATGACGTTGACCTGCGTGACCACGGCATTGGTACCCCAGATCACCACGCAGTCGGACTTCGCCATTTCGCGCGGATCGGGGCCGCGCAGCGCGCCGGCGCCCATCATCCAGCCGGTCCAGGCCAGATTGGTGCAGATCGAACCGAAGAAGCCGGAGTATTTTTTGGCGTGCCTGAGCCGCTCGATGCCGTCGCGCTGCACCAGCCCCATCGTGCCGGCATAGTAATAGGGCCAGACCGTCTCCGAGCCGTATTTCGCCTCCGCCGCAATGAACTTTTCGGCGACGAGGTCGAGTGCGGCCTCCCAGCTCGCTTCCTTCCATACGCCCTCGCCCTTGGCGCCGGCGCGGACCAGCGGCTTCAGCAAACGGTCGGGATGATGGATGCGGTCGGCATAGCGGGCGACCTTGGCGCAGACAACGCCGGCCGTATAGCTGTTGGCCTTGGCGCCATGGACCCGGCCGATGCGCCTGGCGTCGAGCAATTCGACCTCGAGCGCGCAGGTCGACGGGCAATCATGCGGACAGGCCGAATGGCCGATTTTGAGCTTGGCGTGCTGATTCATGGGAGCAAACTAGCCGGTTGTGATAGCGGCGTGTAGGGCCAGTTACCCGCCATCAATGCTCTTAAGCAAGGCGTTGTAGGCGCCGCATTTCGGGCAATGTATGTGGCGCTCGACATGCGATGATCCGGCTGCGTCGATGACCAGCAGATTGCCGTCTCCACACTCAGGGCATTTTACGACAGCTTCGGAATTGACAACCAAAACCTTGGCAGCTTCGATCCAGAGTTTTGTCGACATCGTCCTACTCCGCCGTGCCTTCCTCGTACTCCGCCGACATCGACAGCCATTTTTCCTCGTGGCCGGCCAGCTGTTGCGCAAGTTGTGAGCGCTCCTTGGCCAGCCTTGTCGCGGTTGAGGGGTCCTTTTCGTAGACGGCCGGGTTGGCGAGTTCATCCTCGATCAGGTCGATGCGCTTACGGAGGCGGTCCATCAGCGCTTCGGTGGCGCGGATTTCCTTGGCCAGCGGCTCGAAGGCAGCGCGGCGCGCGGCTGCATCGCGGCGGCGGTCGGCTTTCGAGGCTTTGTCCGCCTCGCGCTTGCCGCGGCGGTCGCCGGAGACGCCGGTGACCAGCGTCTTGTAATCTTCGAGGTCGCCGTCATACGGATTGACCGCGCCGTCCTTGACCAGCCACAGCCGGTCGGCGGTCGCTTCGAGCAGATGGCGGTCGTGCGAGATCAGCATGACGGCACCAGGAAAATCGTTCAGCGCATGGATCAGCGATTCACGGCTGTCGATGTCGAGATGGTTGGTCGGCTCGTCGAGGATGAACAGGTTCGGCCCCTCGAAGGCCGACAGGCCCATCAGGAGCCGGGCCTTCTCGCCGCCGGACAGATCCTTGGCGGCCGTGTTCATCTTTTCGGTGGTCAGGCCGAACTGGGCGACGCGGCCGCGCACCTTGGATTCCGGCGCGTCCGGCATCAGCCGGCGGACGTGCTCATAAGCGTTTTCGTCGGGCCTGAGGTCGTCGAGCTGGTGCTGGGCGAAGATTGCCGCCTTCAGCCCGGGCGCCACCGTCATGCTGCCGGTCTCCGGTTTCAGCCGGCCGGCCAAAAGCTTGGCGAAGGTCGACTTGCCGTTGCCATTGGCGCCGAGCAGCGCGATGCGATCGTCGGCATCGATGCGCAGCGTCATCTTTTTCAGGATCGGCTCGCCCTCGGTATAGCCGACATTGACGTTGTTCAGCGCAATGATCGGCGAGGCAACCGTCTTCACCGGCTCCGGAAAGGAGAACGGCCGAACCGTGTCGTTCACGATCGCGGCGATCGGCTTCATCTTCTCCAGCGCCTTGATGCGCGACTGCGCCTGCCTCGCCTTCGACGCCTTGGCGCGGAAGCGCTCGACGAAGGATTCCATGTGCTTGCGCGCGGCCTCCTGCTTGACGCGGCCCTTCTCCTGCAATTCGCGCTGCTCGGTATATTGGCGCTCGAACTGGTCGTAGCCGCCGCGCCAGAAGGTCAGCTTCTTCTGGTCGAGATGGACGATCGAGTTGACGGCGCGGTTGAGCAGGTCGCGATCGTGCGAAATCAAGAGCACGGTATGCGGGTATTTCGATACGTAGTTTTCCAGCCACAGCGTGCCTTCGAGGTCGAGATAATTGGTCGGCTCGTCGAGCAGCAGCAGATCGGGCTCGGCAAACAACACGGCGGCCAGCGCGACGCGCATGCGCCAGCCGCCGGAGAAGGACGAGGCCGGGCGCCGCTGCGCGGCATCGTCGAAGCCGAGGCCGGCGAGAATGGTCGCCGCGCGTGACTCGGCCGAGTGCGCATCGATATCGGCCAGCCGCATGTGGATGTCGGCGATGCGGTGCGGATCGGCCGCCGTCTTTTCCTCTTCGAGCAGTGCACTCCGCTCAAGATCGGCCTTGAGCACGATCTCGATCAGCGGCTCCTCGGTGCCCGGCGCTTCCTGCGCGACCTGGCCGATGCGCGTGTTTTTGGGCAGGCTGATCGAGCCGGTCTCGGAGGCGAGATCGCCGGTGATTGCCTTGAACAAGGTCGTCTTGCCGGTGCCGTTGCGACCGACAAGGCCAGCCTTGCTGCCGGCCGGCAAGGTCAGCGAGGCATGGTCGAGAAGCAGGCGTCCGGCCATGCGGAGCGAAAGGTCGTTGATGATCAGCATGGCCGCGCTTTTGCACGGGACAACCATGCTTCGCAAGGGCTGGAGCCCCGGTTCGCCGCATAAGGCGCGAAAACCGGCAAGCAGGTAAGTCAATCCGCCTGGCGGCGACTCCCGCAAGACGCAAAAAGAACCCGCTATCCTGAGGGGGGACAAGGAGAGCGGGTTCTTTCGTGAACGGCGGCCTTGGGAGCGTCCGATCGACACCCAAACACGCAGCAGGCGGGTTTGTTCCATGTGTTGATGAACAAACGCTGGCGTGGCCGGCAGGTTTGTCCACAGGGGCGTGCCGTCTGTACGCTATCGACCATGACGCTGCGGAAAGACTCGGCTATCCTTGGATGTGCGGCGGGCCTGATCTCCGCCTGGCCGGCGCCATCAGCTTCCTCCCAAGCGGCGCCGGCCACCTCTTTGACCGGTGCCGATGCTATTTCAGGTGGTCATTGTTTCGGCGGCGTGCCGGGCTGATCGCCGCCGGTCGTCGACTTCGGCACCGGATTCTTGTCGACCTGCGGGTTCTGCTCGACCGTGTCGCCAGGGGCCTTGGTCGGCTGGATGTTGTTGTCGCAACCCGCAACCGTCAGAGCTGCCATAAGCAGCAGGATTGAGCGCTTTTTCATCGCAGTCTCCTCTCGCCCGACAACGAGGCGTCGGCGATTTGGTTGCGCGGCCGGTGTCGTTCCTGCATTCGCCAAGGGGCCTGGGAACAAAATGCCGCGTCTCCGGTTGCTCCACAATCAATGGAGGAAGGCATGATCCGTCTGCTCATCGCCGGGGCAATCGTCTATGTCGCCTATCGCGTCGCCAAGAAAGTGATCGACGAGGTACCCGACGATTTTGATCCGCTGCTGCTGCCGCCGCCACAGGACGATCGCGAGGCGCTGCGGCGGCAATCGGCAAGGATGGGCGTCGAGCCCGAGCGTTAGTCGACAGGTCCGCCCGCAAGGCTCCGTCGCTCACGAGCCCTATTGGTCTCCGCAAACCGTTGCGAACAAAGCAGAAACGATGCTTGATGAGCGATGAACCTCGCCGCCAGTGATTCGTCTTTCCAGCCGGCCTATCTGGCGAAGCTCAATGCCGAGCAGCGGCTTGCCGTCGAACATGGCGACGGCAAGATCGCCGGACCGTTGCTGGTCATTGCCGGCGCCGGCTCCGGCAAGACCAACACGCTGGCGCACCGGGTCGCCCATCTGATCGTCAGGGGTGCCGACCCCCGCCGCATCCTTTTGATGACATTTTCGCGCCGTGCCGCAGCGGAAATGGCCAAGCGGGTCGAGCGCATCGCCGGCGAGGTGCTGGGCCGCGATGCTTCTGTCATCACCGATGCGCTGAGTTGGGCCGGCACATTCCACGGCATCGGCGCCAGGCTGCTGCGCGATTATGCGCTGGAGATCGGTCTCGATCCGGCCTTCACCATCCACGACCGCGAGGATTCCGCCGACCTGATGAACCTCGCCCGCCACGAGCTTGGGTTTTCGAAGACCGAAGCCCGCTTCCCGACCAAGGGCACCTGCCTTGCGATCTATTCGCGTGCCGTCAATGCACAGGCGCCGCTCGGCGAGGTGCTGGGTTCGGTGTTCCCGTGGTGCGCCGGCTGGGCCGAGCAGCTGAAACAATTGTTCGCCCGATATGTCGAGGCCAAGCAGGCGCAGAACGTGCTCGATTACGACGACCTGCTGCTCTACTGGGCGCAGATGGCCGGCGAGCCGGAAATCGCCGCGCATCTGGGTGCACGTTTCGACCATGTGCTGGTGGATGAATACCAGGACACCAACCGGCTGCAGGCATCGATCCTGACGGCGCTGAAGCCCGACGGATCGGGGCTGACGGTGGTCGGCGACGACGCGCAGTCGATCTATTCGTTCCGCGCCGCGGAAGTGCGCAATATCCTGGATTTTCCCAAGCAGTTCGCGCAGCCGGCCGAGGTCGTCATGCTGGAGCGCAACTACCGCTCGACCGAGACGATCCTGGCGGCGGCCAACGCGGTGATCGGCGAAGCGTCGGAACGTTTCACCAAAAATCTCTGGTCCGAGCGCAAATCGGCGGAAAAGCCGAAGCTGGTGAGCGTGCGCGACGAGACCGAGCAGGCGAGCTATGTCTGCCAGGCGATACTCACCGAACGCGAGGCCGGCACCGTTCTCAAAGCGCAGGCCGTGCTGTTTCGCGCCTCGCACCATAGCGGCCCGCTGGAGATCGAGCTGACGCGCCGCAACATCCCCTTCGTCAAGTTCGGCGGGCTGAAATTTCTCGATGCGGCTCACGTCAAGGACGTGCTGGCCGTGCTGCGCTTTGCCGAGAACCCGCGCGACCGCGTCGCCGGCTTTCGCGTGCTGCAACTTCTGCCCGGCATCGGCCCTTCGGCGGCGAATGCGATCGTCGAGACCATGGCCACGTCGCTCGACGAGACGATGGGGCTTGCCCGCTACCGGCCGCCGCAGCGGGCCGCCGACGACTGGCCGGGCTTTGTCGCGCTCTATTGCGGCCTGCGCGCCGGCGCGCAAAAATGGCCGGCCGACATCGAGCAGGTCAGGCTCTGGTACGAGCCGTATCTGGAACGCATCCACGAGGATGCAACGACGCGCCGGGCCGATCTCCTGCAGCTCGAACAGATCGCTTCCGGCTATGCCTCGCGCGAGCGCTTCCTCACCGAGCTGACGCTCGATCCGCCGGACGCGACCAGCGACGAGGCCGGCCCGCCGCACCGCGACGAGGATTATCTGATCCTGTCGACCATCCATTCGGCCAAGGGCCAGGAGTGGAAGAGCGTCTTCGTGCTCAACACCGTCGACGGCTGCATCCCGATCGATCTCGGCGTCGGCAGCAAGGAGGACATCGACGAGGAGCGGCGGCTGCTCTACGTGGCGATGACGCGGGCCAAGGACAGCTTGCACCTGGTCATGCCGCATCGCTTTTTCGTCCACGGCCAGGCGGCGCGCGGCGACCGCCATGTCTATGCCTCGCGCACGCGCTTCATCCCGCGCTCGATCCTCGGCGCGTTCGAGCAGGTGGCTTGGGCCAGCGTCCAGGCCAGAGACGATCCGCGCCGCCAGCCGCAGGTGCGTGTCGATCTCGGCGCCCGCATGCGCGGCATGTGGAAATAGGCACCCGCCTCGCCGCTGGCGCTGCTCGCCCGGCGACCGCTCCCAGAGCCGGCGAAAAACAATCCCGGCAACATGGAACCTCGCGCCGTGATCCGCGTTTCTGCCCGACCCCCAGACCGGAGAACGGCGTCCGCCGTGACCTCCGCCCATTCGAGAGGCCAGAATGCACGACAGGACGTTTTCCACCCCGGTCGCCCTAACCGTTGGCGCCGGCTACAAGCGTACGATCGCTTCGTTCTCCGAGATGCACGAATTCCTGACCGAGTTCCCGCCTTCGCGCCGGCGGCTGAGCTATGGCGCCGCGGTAAAGGCCTGCGAGGCGGCACGTGCCGGCGAGATCTCGGCCGAAGCGGCACGCGACGCCCTGATCACCTTCGCCGTGACGGCAGGCATCCTCTGGCCGGCCGCGCAGCCGGCAGTCTCGGTCAAGCCGGTCGCCCGGGGCCTCGGCGGCTACGCCGCCTGACAGAAACGACCGTCAATGGACCGTCATCGGGCCGCCGCCCGGCGGGTCGCCCGCTGCCGCGGTCTCGAAACTGACCTGATCGCGGCCGTTCGATTTGGCCTTGTAAAGGTGCTTGTCCGCCACCACGAACATCTCGGCGTAGGTGGTCGGCCCGCTGAAGGCGACGCCGCCGATGCTGACCGAGAGAGGACAGGGCCGGCCGCCAGGCGAGAACTCCGCCTCACGGACGCGTCGGCGAATTGTCTCCGCCACCAGCCAGGACTGCGAAGGATCTGCGCCGGGAAGGAAAACCGCAAATTCCTCGCCGCCGATCCGGCCGACGATATCGGCGCCGCGCAGCTGGCCCTGGATCGTCCTGGCGATCAGCTTGAGCGCCTGGTCTCCGCAGTCGTGGCCGAGGCGGTCGTTGACGGATTTGAAATGGTCGGCATCGACGATCAACAAGGCGCCGGCATTGACGACGGAATGGCTGCGGGCCTGTTCGAGATAGGCTTCGACGAGCATCGAAAACGCACCCCGGTTGAACACCGCCGTCAGGCTGTCGGTCGCCGCGACGATGGCCAGTGCCTTCTGCGCGATGGCCAGCTGGCGCATTTTCCACATCAGGAAAAAGAAGAACGAGCCGGCCAGCACAAGCGGCAGCAGCAGGTCGGTGAGCTGCGCCCGCCACAGCGCTTCCGGCGACAAATACGGGAAATTGAAGGAATCGACGAAGAACGCGGCTGCAATGCAGACCACGGTGCCAGCGACGGTAACCGCCACGACCCTGCCCCAGCTCGTCGGGGACAAATCGATCCGCATTTTTTTGCTCCTGCTTCAGCCGGCCACCTTGAAGCAACAGCGCAAACGAAGTCCTAAGACTTTGCTTTCAATTCGATCGCAGTCGAAGCGAACCGGCCGTCGAGATGGCGGCCAGATAAGCGGGTCGGTCCTAAATCAGCTGCCTTCTGACACTCATCCGGGTCACCGCAGTCACAAGAATGGCGCCGATCATGAAATAGATGGTCGCGACGATGTCCCCCTGGTGGAAATAATAACCGGAGTTGAGGAGCGCCAGGACCACGGCGAAGAACGCCACAAGGCGCAAGGGTTCATTGGGCATGCGTGCCAATTCTCGCTGTTGCTGCTGAATGCTGCTGAAGCGGCCGCCCTCACGACCGTGCGCTCCATAAAATGTTTTGGCGCGTTTTGCAATCTCGGCAGATCGTCCTCTATCCACCGTCCGCTTCACCAGCCGCCCCAGGGTTAATGCATGTCGCGCAAAAGTGTGCAGCGGTTTTGCGATTACGACATGCATCAAACAAGAACCTAAAGCGCGTCGCATGGAGGCCGGTCGAACGCGACGCGCTTTAGGCGAATGCTCTGCCCTCCTCGCTGCGCTGGAACATCGTCAGGTCCAGTCCGAGGCTTGGCTTGCCCAGAACGGTCAGGATCGCATGCGCCTGGCCGCGGTGGTGGGTCTGGTGGTTGAAGAAGTGATCGAGCGCCGGCGCCAGCCGCTGCGAGACGGTGCGCATATCCGAGACGGTCATGTAGGAGAAGCGGCCCGACAGCGCCTTGTCGCTCAGGCCGTCGACCCAGTCGATGATCCGTTTGTCCTCGGCCTCGCGCGCCAGCCGCAAGCCGGGCAAGGCGCGGTGCAGGATCGTGTCGAGCCTTGCCGGCGCGTCGCCCTCGCCGGTGAAGCGTTTCATCCAGATACGGTCGGCTGCCAGGAGGTGGTTGAGCGTTCCCATCATCGAACCGAAGAAGACGCCGACATTGCGGTCGAACTCTTCCTCGTCGAGATCGGCGGCGGCGTCGTAGATGCGGCCGTTGGCCCATTGATTGTAGGCCGCAAACATCCTGAAATGCTGTTTCATTCTTCTCTCGACCTGCGAGACCCTGTTTCGCGCGGGTCTGTTTCGGGCATAGTTAGACTGCAAGGACGCTGCCGCCAATGACCATTCTGCTCTATGACCTTGTCGGACGCGACGCCGCCCGCCCATTCAGCCCACATTGCTGGAAGGCGGCGATGGCGCTGGCCCACAAAGGGCTCGACATCACCAGCGTGCCGACCCGTTTCCTCGAAGTGCCGAAGGTGGAAGGCGGCGTCTCGAAGCTCGTTCCGGTGATCCGCGACGGCGAGACGGTGGTCGCCGATTCCTTCGCCATCGCGCTCTATCTCGAGGAGGCCTATCCCGAGCGGCCGACATTGTTTTCCGGCGACGGTGGTAAGGCGATGGCGCGCTTCATCGAACGCTGGTCGCAGCTGACCATCCATCCCTACGTCACCACCGCTGCGATACTGGACCTACACGCCATGCAGGACGAGGCGAACGCCGCCTATTTCCGGCAGACCCGCGAGCAGCGCTTCGGCAATCGCCTGGAGGCGGTATACGCCACCCGCGACGCTGGGCTCGCCAGCTTCCGCGCCTCGCTGGAGCCGCTCCGCTCGATGCTTGGCTATCAGCCCTTCATCAGCGGCCAGTCGCCGCTATTTGCCGACTACATCGTTTTCGGCGCGCTGCAATGGGCGCGCATCGCCACGCCCTACCGGCTGCTCGACGACAGCGACGTCGTGGCGCAATGGTTCGAACGATGCCTCGATCTGCATGGCGGCGTCGGCCGCACGGTCGCGCCGGCAGCGATCGCCCCGCTTGAGGGGTGAAATCGGCAGTTTCATCGGCAACGCCACATTTTGTTCTTGCTTTGTGCGGCAGCTATGCTACTAATTTGGGTATGGTGCTGATTCGTACCGACGACCCGCCCGGCTTGCCGAGGCGGGTTTTGTTTGCCGATCAAGGTCCAACGGCGTAGATCGCGGCAATGTCGTCCAGCCTTGGCTAGAGCGCGTCGCGTCCGACCGGCCTCATGTGACGCGCTTTAGGTTCTTGTTTTGATGCATGTCGTTACCGCAAAACCGCTGCACACTTTTGCGCGACATGCGTTAGAATTGCCGCCCGGCGAAATGCGACAATGCGGGTAGCAGACGTGTCGCTCGAAGCGCCTCATCAGCACCCGGATCGCAGCAAACAAGACGAACATCCGGCGAACCGGACAATCACAACAAAGGCAGCGCGCCATGACCGCAAACCCAGAGTTCCCGGCCGACTTTCGCGCCGGGCTCGCCAATCTCTTCCTGTGGCGACGCGACGTCAGGCGGTTCAAGCCGACGCCGCTCCCCGAAGGGGCGCTGGAGCGGCTGCTCGAGCTTGCCAGCGCCGCGCCGTCCGTCGGGCTGAGCCAACCTTGGCGCTTCGTCGTCGTCGAGAGCGTAGTATGCCGCGCTGCCGTCAGGACATGCTTCGAGCGCTGCAACGCGGAGGCACTCCAAACCTTTTGCGGCGAACGCGCCGCGCTTTATGCGCGCCTGAAGCTTGCGGGCCTGAATGAGGCACCCTGCCAGCTTGCGGTTTTCGCCGACCGTACAACCTCGCAAGGGCATGGGCTCGGCCGCCTGACCATGCCAGCCACCATAGACTATTCGGCTGTCATGGCGGTCCACACGATGTGGCTGGCTGCGCGCGCCGAAGGAATAGGCATGGGCTGGGTCTCGATCCTCGATCCGGCCGAGATGGCGACGATCCTGGACGTGCCGCCGGAGTGGACACTGATCGGTTACTTCTGCATCGGCTACCCGAGCGAGAACCACAGCGTGCCGGAGCTGGAACGGGAAGGCTGGGAAATCCGGCGGCCGTCTATCGTGACAAGGCGGTAGTGGTATGGCGGCGCTGCCATCCTCTTTGCGGGGAAGAATGACTCCTCCGCTGCAGGGCTGTGGATATCATGGATGGTTTCGCCGATCGTCAGCATTGCCAACAAGACACCATGGCAAAGCCGGTCGTGACGACCTTGACCTGAGGAAGGGCATAGAATGTTTCGCTACGACATGCAGGCCGAGATCTGGGTCTATCCGGGCAAGGGCGGCTGGCATTTCGTGACGTTGCCGCCGGAGCTTGGGACCCGGATCAAAACGGCGATGATGGGGATGGCACGGCCCTGGGGTTCGCTTGGCGTGGAAGCCGTCATCGGCCAGACCAGATGGCGGACATCGCTGTTTCCCGACAAGAAATCCGGCAGCCTGCTCCTGCCGATCAAGACGGCGGTGCGGGTCCGCGAAGGCCTTCGGGCTGGCGACACCGCCAACCTGACGATCGAGATGCAGTTATGACGACATTGGCCCTGACGGTGACGCGCTGTGCGGCGGCTAGTGCAGAAATGCGCGCCGCGCCAGCGTCCCCTTGGCAAGCCGGCGGGCGGCTTGTATAGAGCCCGCCACCCTCAATTCCACTCTCCATCACAAGGACGATCCCATGGCGCTCGAACGCACCTTTTCCATGATCAAGCCGGACGCGACCCGCCGCAATCTCACCGGCGCCATTACCAAGATACTGGAAGATGCCGGCCTGCGCGTCGTCGCTTCGCGCCGGGTGTGGATGAGCCGCCGCGAGGCGGAAGGTTTTTATGCCGTCCACAAGGAGCGTCCGTTCTTCGGCGAGCTGGTCGAGTCCATGTCGTCGGGCCCGACCATCGTGCAGGTACTGGAAGGCGAGAACGCCATTGCCAAGAACCGCGAAGTGATGGGCGCCACCAATCCGGCAAGCGCCGCCGAAGGCACCATCCGCAAGCTGCACGCGCTGTCGATCGGCGAGAATTCCGTGCACGGTTCTGATGCGCCGGAAACCGCCGCGCAGGAGATCAAATACTGGTTCTCGGACACCGAGATCGTCGGCTAAGCCGGCATCCCGAACCCCATCAAAGAGGCCGGCGCAACGCCGGCCTTTTTTGTTAGCGGACATTTTCAGCTTCAGGCTCCTCGACGGATCATGGGTGCGTTAAGCTCGAGGGCACCGATCAAACGCGGTCCCGACAATGGAGCCGACCAGGCCATGACCAGCACCATTCCCGGCTTCTTCCAGGGCACCGAAATGCCGACCGGCGGCTGGTGGGAAGCGCTGTGGCCCGAGCCTGCCAGTGTCGTGGCGGCAGTAGGCATGAAGCCCGGCACGGACGTGGTCGATCTTTGCTGCGGCGACGGCTGGTTCACGCTGCCAATCGCCAGGGTCGCCCGTCATGTAGTCGCCATCGACATCGATGCCGATCTCCTCGAAGTCGCCCGGCGGCGACTGGCCGAAGGTGGCGCGAGCAATTGCGAGTTTGTGGCGGGCGATGCCTATGAGCTTGCCAGGCTGGTGCCTCAAACCGTCGACTTCGTCTTTATGGCCAACGCTTTCCACGGTGTTCCGGATCGGCCGCGCCTTGCCCGCGCCGTGCGCGCGACGCTTGGCCCTGCTGGTCGTTTTGCCATCGTCAACTGGCACCAGCAGCCGCGCGAGCAAACCACGGTCCTCGGCGAGCCGCGCGGGCCAAAGACCGAGCTGAGGCTGTCACCCGAACAGACCACCGCGGCGGTGGAAGCGAGCGGGTTCAAGCTCGCCGAGCTGGTTGATGTGCCGCCCTATCACTATGGCGCGGTATTCAAACTCGCAACAAATTGAGAATGCCTGGTGTATGCGGTCGTCGCCCGATAGATCTCGCCCGCCGCCCCCTAGCGGCGGGTTCTGCCAGTCTATTTCGCCTGGCGTTCCTTCACGTTCGCATGTTCATTCGCCGCGTCCGTGTCGGTGGCCGGGGTCTTGGTCTCCTCACCTGTGAACGGGCTGCCCTGCCCGGGCGCGAGATCGCCGCTATGACCAGCCTTGTTGGTCTCGAAAGGCTGGCTGTCAGGACTGAGACCATGCTGAAGGGCATCGAACAGATGGTCGTCCGCCTTGGCAAGACCGGTAAAGGCAAGAAGCGATGCACCGGTGGCGGCAACGATAAGCGTATGCGTTTTCATCTCTGGACTCCTTTGAGTGGCCAGAACGAGCCGCAGCCATTCTGGCGGCTTCAACGAAGGGACAAACGTCCCTTTTGCCTTACCCGCCATCTTATGAACGACTAACGCGCCCCCTGCCCGGCCTATTCCCGCTGAAACACAACGTGATCGGCATGCGGCCGATCAGGCGACCGAATAGCCGCCGTCTGCGAGCAGGCCGTGGTCGGAGACAAACGAGGCGTCATCCAACGCCTCGGGAGTGAGCGGAGCGTCGAAGCTGCCGATCTCCTTCTCAGCGAATGAGCGGCGTGTCCCAAAGGTCGCCGAGCAGCATCTTCAGCTCATGAAAGCGTTTTGAGCCAAGTTCCTCAGCCCATTCCCGCTCGATATCCAGCAATATGTCGGCCATCTTCTGATAGGCGGCGCGCCCGCGGTCGGTGAAATTGACGATCGTCCCGCCGCTTTCGTCAGGTGCTGCGGAGCGCCTGATGTAGCCCATCGTTTCCAGCGTCTTCAGCAGCTGGTTCATGGCCTGTTTGCTCATGGCGGCGCGCTCGGCAAGCGCGCTTGGCCTCAGGCCGTCAGGGCCGGGATATTGGATCACGGCCATATGCGGCGGGCTGAGATCCTCGAAACCCGATGCCCTGAGTTCTCTGATCAGCTTGCGGTGGATGGCCATGGCAGGCACGCGCAGCAGCGCGCCGATCAGCGGCGGCTTCCTTGGCGGATCTTCAATGGGCGATGGCATTGACACCTTGGTAAATTGAGTTTACTCGTCATCGGTAAATTCGATTTACCACATGGGAGGATGGAATGCTAGAAAAAGCCAGCCAGGTCCGCGTCAATCCTGCTGACGAGACGATCAGCCATGGCGGTCTTGCCGTGCGTTTCCTGCTCACCGGCGATCAATCGGCCGGCAGCATCGCGGCCTTCGAACTGACTGTCCCCGGCTCGCAGCGCCTGCTCGCGCCGGCACACAGCCACGACCACTACGAAGAGACGATGTACGGGATCGATGGCGTGCTGACGCTGACCGTCGACGGATACCGGCACGATTTGGGGCCTGGACAGGCACTGTGCATTCCGCGCGGAGCAATCCATCGCTTCGACAATAACGGCACAGAGACGGCCAAGGTGCTCTGCATGGTGACGCCGGCGGCGATCGGGCCGGAATATTTCCGCGAGGCCTTCGCCATCTTCGGCGCCGGCGGCCCGCCCGACCGCGCCAGGATCATGGATTTGATGCACCGCTTTGGCCTGACGCCTGCGCCACCACAGGTGTGATCGTTTCGGAACGGTCCAAGGCCTGTTGAGATTCAGGGCAGGCCGAGCCGGTGAAGCCCTTACCTGAATAGCGACAGGCTCAGCTCGCAGCATTGAACCGCAGGATGACGCGATCATCCTTGTCGGCGATGATGAGCTTGCCGGCGTCGATATGGTACGACGCTGCCTTGGCCAGCGCCTCGAACAGCGCCTTTTCCTCGGCCATGGTCTCGGACGCGCAGGCCTTGAAGGTGGAACCGATGTCACTGATGGTAATCGTCGAACCATCGACTTTGGCGGTGGCGAAGTAGACGTTGCAAGGGCCGCTGCCGCCGGCCTTGCCGGCTTCGCTGATCCGGAACGTCGCCCGCGGCTCGGCAATCACGCCGATGCCGTCGATATATTCGATCAGCCAGCTTTGACCGAACACGGAGGCTGCCGCCGGCTCGTCGCTCGGCGCCGCCATTTTCAGCATGATGGTCAGCGGTGCATCGCTCAGCGGGTCGACCTGATGACGCTCGTCGGAGATGAACAGCAGCCTGTCGTCGGCGGTGATGCGTGCCTGCAGCACGTAGGTCATGTTCGGCCTGATCGCCTGCGGATCGAAGCTGATCTCGAACTTGATCGGCACCTGGCCGGTGGGCACGATCTTGCGTTCGCCGATAATTGCGGCCGGCGCGTCGGCCAGCGATACGTCGGCAAGCTGCACGGAAAGCACGGCGTTGGGCGGCAGCGTGATGCGCTCGCGATACATCACCTCGCCCTTGAGGGTCTTTTCGGCGGCCACGGAGTGATCCGGAACGGCCAGTATGCCGACGGCCAGCGGCACCAGCCCGAAGATGAAGAACTCGGCGATCCTGTCCAGCATGATCCTGCTCCCCTTCCGGCCAAAGGTCTCGCAGGATTGCGGTCAATGAATGGCTGGCGGGGTATGGGCACGGCTGTCCCAGGGATTTATTTGGACGGCGGGCGCTTCCAGTGGCCCGCCGCCTTGTCGTCGGCCTTCTTGGCCGCTCCGCAAACCCTGTTCAGGCCACCCTCGGCCAAGCCTCAGGCGATCACGAATTCGTGTTCCAAACAGACGTAACACGGCGGGCGTCCGGACCGAACTGACCAATGCGCACTGAGGAGAGTGCGCTTGAAACCCAACCGGAGGTGAAATCATGTCAACGAGATCAACCGTGAGCGCGGCCTTACTGGCCAGCGCCGTTGCCACGGCTCTTGCTTCTTTTGCGACGGCCGCGCCGCTGACCGAGGCACAGGTCAAGGCAGCAATGGACGCCGGCAAGGAGAAGTGCTTTGGCGTCGCCTTGAAGGGACAGAACGACTGCAAGGCAGGCCCGGGAACCACCTGCCAAGGTACCTCGACCGTCGACTATCAAGGCAACGCCTGGAAGTTCGTCGACGGCGGCACCTGCACGACGATGGACCTACCCGGCGGCCGCAAGGGCTCACCCACCGAGCTGACCCGCGACGTCCCATCGTAAGCGATGCACCCTGCCCGGAAAGTGGCGATGACAATGAACGGACCGACCCGTCCAGCATCCCGCATGTCGAAGACCTCGCGCTTTCCGGCGCACCCGGTCGCCGGCCTTGCCGGCACCAGTTTCAAGCATGAGCGTTTATCCGCAATCCTCGGCGACGGTCCCCAAAGCGGCTTCTTCGAGGTTCATGCGGAAAACTACATGGGCGCCGGCGGCCCGCCGCACGACGCGCTCGCCCGCATCCGCCGCAATTATCCCGTCTCGCTGCATGGCGTCTGCATGTCGATCGGCGGCCCGCAGCCGCTCGACAAGGCGCATCTTGGTCGTTTCAAGGCGCTGGTCGATCGCTACGAGCCGGCGCTCGTTTCAGAGCATCTCGCCTGGTCGACGCACGACACCACCTATTACAACGACCTGCTTCCCCTGCCCTACACGCCGGCAACGGTTTCGCGCGTGGCTGATCACATCGACGAAGTGCAGGGCACGATAGGCCGCCCGATCCTGCTCGAGAATCCTTCGACCTATGTGCTTTTTCCGGAATCGACGATGAGCGAGACGGATTTCATCCGCGAGCTGGTTCGGCGTAGCGGCTGCGGCCTGCTGCTTGACGTCAACAACGTCTTCGTCTCGGCCACCAATCACGGCTATTCGACACGTTCTTATCTCGCGGACTTCCCGCTCGAACATGTCGGCGAAATCCATCTGGCCGGGCACGCCAAGCAGGAGGACGACGAAGGCGACCTGCTGCTCATCGACAGCCATGACGGCCCGGTTGCCGACGCGGTCTGGAAGCTCTTCGATACCGTCATCGGCCGATGCGGGCCACTGCCGACGCTGATCGAATGGGACAGCGACATTCCCGAGTGGCTGGTGCTCAAGGCGGAGGCCGCCGCCGCCCAAGCCATCCTCGACCGTCATGCCGACAGCTATTTCGGAAAAGCCCATGCCGCAGGATGAGCTCCAGTCGGGCGATCTCGGCCACCGGTTTGACTATGCCGCGGCATTCACCGCCGGTTTGCTCGATCCTGACCGTGCCCCGCCTGACTCTGTCTCGGGGCCGAACGGGAAGGCTGTGGTCAAGCGATATGCCGTCTACCGCAACAACGTCACGGTCAGCCTGATCGATGCGCTGGCCGCCAGCTTTCCAGCGACGCTGCGCATCACCGGCCCGGATTTCTTTCGCGCGATGGCGCGCTTTCACATCCGCGAAACGCCACCCACCTCGCCGCTTCTATTCGAATATGGCCGCGACTTTCCCGATTTCATCGAGCGCTACGAATACGCGCAGTCAATGCCGTGGCTGGCCGACGTGGCGCGCATCGAGCGGGCCTGGCTCGACGCCTATCATGCCGCCGACGCGGAGGCGCTGTCGGCTGAGGCACTGGCGTCGATCCCTTGCGAGAGGCTTGCCGATACCGTGCTGCGGCCGCATCCGGCGACGCGGGTCGCGCGCTCCCGGTTCCCGGCAGTCACGGTCTTCGCGGCAAACCGGAACGAGGCTCCTGTTGGGCCGATCCGGGCAACGGGCGCTGAAGATGCGCTGGTCACGCGGTCCGGCCTCGAGGTCTTCGTTCGCCACCTGCGGCCCGGCGGCGCAGTGTTTATCTCGCATCTGATCGCGGGCGAGGCGCTCGGCGCGGCGGCCGCGGCGGCATTTGCGGAGAGTGCCGAATTCGAGCTTTCCGCCAACATTGCCGGCGTGCTGGAAGCGGGAGCCTTCACGACGGCACATCAGGAAAGGTGAGCACGATGAGCGATGGGCAGAACGCGAGCACCGAACCGCGAGGGGTCGCCGCTCTCGTCGAAAGGCTGAATGCCGCCCTGCGCACGATCGCGACGCCATCGCTGACGCAGCTTGTTCTGCGCTGCGCCCTCGCCGTCCCGTTCTGGCGGTCCGGCGTCAACAAATGGGACGGTTTTCTACAGTTGAACGATGTCGCCGTGCTGCTTTTCAGCTCGGAACTCAAATTGCATCTGCCGGGCGGCCCTTACGATTTTCCGGCACCTGGGCTGGTGGCGTTCGCCTCAGGGTCAGCGGAGATCGTGTTGCCAGTTCTCCTTGTTTTCGGCCTGGTGACGCGACTGGCGGCATTCGGGCTGCTGCTGATGACGCTGATCATCGAGCTCACCGTGCCGGACGGCTGGCCGCTGCACATTACCTGGGCGGCGATGGCGCTTGGCATCGTGGCTTGGGGACCCGGCCGGATTTCGCTCGATCATTTGATCGGCACCGACAAAGGCTGACGCCCTCGCGGAAAGCCTGGTCAGTCTCGCTTCCAGCGGCTCGCCGCCTTGTCGTCGGCCTCCTTGGCGTCGACCCAGCCGCCCTCGGAACCGTCGCTATGGTGTTCCTTTTTCCAGAACGGCGCCCGTGATTTCAAATAGTCCATCAGGAAATTCGCGGCCTCGAACGCCGCCTGCCGGTGGGCGGAAGCGGCCACCACCAGCACGATGTTTTCGCCGGGAGCGATCTTGCCGTGGCGATGGATCGCGGTGAGCCCCTGCAGTGGCCAGCGCTCGATTGCCTCGCCGGCGATGCGGGATATCTCGGCTTCGGCCATGCCGGGATAATGTTCGAGCTCGAGTGCGGAGAGCCTGCCTTGCTCGTCGCGGCAAAGGCCGGAGAAAGTCACCACGGCGCCGATGTCGTTGCGACCCCTGGTCAGCCTGGCGATCTCGGCGGCGACGTCGAAATCCTCCGCCTGGATGCGCACGACAGGCACCACCGCCGACATGGTTCAGCCACCGGTCATCGGCGGGAACAGCGCGATCTCGCGCGCGCCGGCGATCTTCTCGCGGTGCTCGACATGTTCCTGGTTGATGGCGACGCGGATCACGTCAGGATATTGCAGCGCGTTCTCGTATTCCTCGCCGCGTGATTTCAGCCAGCGCAACAGGTCGGCGACCGTTTCGATGCCGGCCGGCAGTTCGACCTCTTCCTCCGGTCTGCCGATCCGCTCGCGCACCCAGGCGAAATAGATGAGCTTCGTCGACATTTTATTCATCCATGATGTGCTTGAGGCCGGCGCGGAAATAGTCGTAGCCGGTGTAGAGCGTGACCAAGGCGGCGATCCACAGCAGCACCAGCCCGGTCTGGGTGGTCAGCGGGAAGATCTTGTCGCCGGCAGGTCCCGCCAGCAGGAAGGCGATGGCGATCATCTGGATGGTGGTCTTCCACTTTGCCAGTTGCGTCACCGGCACCGAGACCTTCAGGGCCGCCAGATATTCGCGCAGGCCCGAGACCAGGATCTCGCGGCACAGGATGATGATCGCCGCCCACAGCGACCAGCCGGCGATGCCGGCATGGCGGTCGGTGTCGGCGGCGAGCAGCAGCAGGCAAGTGGCGACCAGCAGCTTGTCGGCGATCGGGTCGAGCATCTTGCCGATGTTGGAGGTCTGCTGCCAGGCGCGCGCCAGATAGCCGTCGAAGTAATCGGTGATCGAGGCGAGCAGGAAAATGATGAGCGCCGACCAGCGAGCGAAGTCGCTCGATTTCAAATGCCCCTCCAGGAAAAAGCACAGCACGACCAGCGGCACCGCCAGGATGCGGGCGTAAGTGAGCATGTTGGGCAGGTTGAACGCGCGCTGGGACATGTTTTGGGAACTCTTTCTGCCTGCTTAGTCAAATCAGAAGCGAATGTGGGGGGTCAACAGGCCAGAATCGATTAGCCGGCCGAAATATCGGCAATAGGTCTTAGCTCTCGTGAAAATGATTGTAGACCAATTTCGCCACCTGCTCCGAAATGCCGTCGACCTTGACCAGGTCCTCGACGGCGGCGCGGCTGACCGCCTTGGCCGTACCGAAATGCATCAGCAGCGCGCGCTTGCGGCCGGGGCCGATGCCGCTGATCTCGTCGAGCGGGCTCTTGACCATCTCCTTTTTTCGGCGGGCGCGGTGCGAACCGATGGCGAAGCGATGGACCTCGTCGCGCAGCCGCTGGACGAAATAGAGCACCGGATCGCGTACGGGCAGCGAGAATGAGTCCCTGCCCTTGGCGAAGAAGCGTTCGCGGCCGGCGTCACGGTCCTGACCCTTGGCGATGCCGATGGCCACGACGCGGTCCTCGATGCCGAGATCGGCGAGAATCTTCCGCACCGCCGTCATCTGCCCTTGGCCGCCGTCGATGAGGATGACGTCGGGCCAGGCCGGGAAGCCGCCGGCGTCCTCGATATCGTCGCCCGGTCCGGTAGGGCTCGCCTCGTCCGCGCCCTCGGTTTGCGGGGCATCGCCATGTTCCTTCAACAGCCGCGAGAAGCGCCGCTGCATCACCTCGCGCATCATGCCGAAATCGTCGCCCGGCGTGATCTCGGTCGAGCGGATGTTGAACTTTCGATACTGGTTCTTCACAAAACCTTCCGGCCCGGCGACGACCATGGCGCCGACGGCGTTGGTGCCCATGATGTGCGAGTTGTCATAGACCTCGATGCGCACCGGCGGCTTTTCCAGGCCGAAGGTCTCGGCAAAGCCATTGAGCAGCCGCGCCTGGGTCGAGGTCTCGGCGAGCCGCCGGCCGAGCGCTTCGCGCGCGTTCTGCAGCGCGTTGTCGGTCAGGTCCTTCTTCTCGCCGCGCTGCGGCACGGAGATCGACACCTTGCGGCCGGCGCGGGTGGAGAGGGCCTCCGCCAGCAATTCCTGGTCCTCGATGCCATACGACAACAGGATGGTGCGTGGCGTCGGCTTGTCGTCGTAGAACTGCGCCAGGAACGAACCCAGCACCTCGCCAGCTTCGAGCGCCGGATCGGCCTTGGGAAAATAGGCGCGGTTGCCCCAGTTCTGGCCGGTGCGGAAGAAGAACACCTGGATGCAGACCTGGCCGCCCTCCTGATGGATGGCGAAGACATCGGCCTCGTCGACGGTCTGCGGATTGATGCCTTGATGGCTCTGCACATGCGACAGCGCCGCCAGCCGGTCGCGATAGATGGCGGCCCGTTCGAAATCGAGGTTCTCCGAAGCCTGCTGCATGGCGGCGGAGATCTCCGTCTTCACCTTCTGGCTGCGGCCGGAGAGAAAATCCTTCGCCTCGGCGACGAGCCTGGCATAGTCGACATGCGAGATTTCGCCGGTGCACGGGCCGGCACAGCGCTTGATCTGGAACAGAAGGCAAGGCCGGGTGCGGTTCTCGTAGAAGGAGTTGGTGCAGCTCCTGAGCAGGAAGGCGCGCTGCAGCGAGTTGATGGTGCGGCCGACGGCGCCGGCTGAAGCAAAGGGGCCGAAGTAGTCGCCCTTGCGCGAGCGCGCGCCGCGATGCTTGTAGATGCCGGGCGAGACATGGTCGCCGGTCAACAGGATATAGGGGAACGACTTGTCGTCGCGCATCAGCACGTTGAAGCGTGGCCGCAAGCGCTTGATGAGGTTGGCTTCAAGCAGCAGCGCTTCGATCTCGGTGCGGGTGACAACGAACTCCATCGTCGACGTCTCGCGCACCATGCGGCCGATGCGGCTGGTGTGGAACCGGCCTTGCGCGTAGTTGGTGACCCGCTTCTTCAGGCTGCGTGCCTTGCCGACATAGAGCACGTCGCCGGCGGCATTCATCATGCGGTAGACGCCGGGCGCATTGGGCAGCCGCTTGACCAGCGTCTGAATCACCTCGGCGCCGACCATGCCGTCGGCGTCGCCGGCATGCGGGGTCCAGTCGATGGCGGTGAAGGTGACGTCCGGACCGCTGGCTGCAGGCTCGACGACCTCCTCGGCCGCCTCGTCCTCGAGGTCGATTTCGGGCGGCAGGTCGTCGGCGCCGCCGCGCGTTTTGTGTTTCTGGTCCATCGGGCTCATTCGGTCATGCCTGTCACATCGGGCGTCTGCCATGCAAGATGCTGGCCGCCGTCAAGCGCGATCATCTGGCCGGTAACCGAGCGTGCCGCCCAGAGATAGCGGATAGTGGCACCGAATTCCGGCAATTCCGGGCCGCGCTTCAGGATCAGGCCGGCAATCTGGGCATCGAAATCGCTGTCGTGCTGGCGCGTGTTCTTCAAGGTCGGGCCAGGACCAATGGCGTTGACGCGGATGCGGGGACCCAGCGCCTGCGCCATCATCTCGGTCGCTGCCCACAAGGTCGACTTCGACAGCGCATAGGAGAAATAACGCGGCGTCGGCCGCCAGACGCGCTGATCGATCATGTTGACGATCAGCCCCTCACTGTTCTGCGGCAAGGCCCGGGCGAAAGTCTGCGCCAACAGCGCCGGCGCCTTGACATGCACGGCGAAATGGCGATCCCAGGCCGGCCAGTCGAAATCCTCAACGCTGTCGTGCTCGAACAGCGAGGCGTTGTTGACCAGCAGCGAGACCGGCCCGAGCGCCGCCGCCGCGCGGCCGACAAGGTTGCCGACGGCGTCCATGTCGGTCAGGTCGGCAGCAATCACAGCGGCCCGGCCATGTCGACCAAAATGACCACTGTTGATTTCGGCCGCCAGTGCCTCCGCCTCGGCCAGCGAGCGATTGCAGTGGATGGCGACGGCAAAACCATGCGCGGCAAGGTCCTCGACGATCGCCCTGCCGATCCGCTTCGCGCCGCCCGTCACCAGTGCCGTCGCGGCGACCTTGCTCATCTGTCAATCCTCAATCCGATGCCGATTCATACCTGCCGGGATCGTGCCGGCGAAATATGGCCCGCCAAGCGTTAAATCCCATTTCCACCTGGGGCAGGATTGTGGCAAAGTGGCCGGTGGGCGTTCTGGCTCGACCGGAATTCGGGCCAGCCCGTCCGCAATATAGGGCGCTGGAGCCCTTACACCAAGCCGTGTGCAGTGCAGCACGGCGAACCTGCTGACATTCGCTGTTGCGAAGATGCAACGTCAAGGTTCTGCCTCATTCGTGCCAGGGAATGACCCAAGTTCAGGTTCGCTTCAGCCGCATTTCGACACGACATTTGGAACCGTTGAACGCCGGATCCGTTTCACCCCCCGGACGGGTTGAGGGCGCTCATTAAAAAACAAGCCTGTGTCCTGTGGCTTAAGGAGTAAAGAACAATGCAAGCCAATCTTAAATTTGCGCGACCGCTCGCGGTGGCGTTTGGGCTGTTCGCCCTCGGCGGAACTGCCTATGCCGCGGACGTGGTTCAGGAAGAGCCGCCGGCACCTGCCCCGATTGCAGAACTTCCGGTCGCATCCTGGGCCGGTCCCTATGCCGGTGTGAGCGTCGGCTACGGCTTCGCCGGCCATGCCAAAGCCAAAGACATTGGTGTCGACGTCGACACGAAGGGTTTTGTCGGCGGCGTCTTCGGCGGCTATAACTGGCAGCAGGAGAACTTCGTCTACGGTGCTGAAGCCGATATCGGCTACAACGGCGTCAAGGGCGACGATGCCGGCATCGAGGCCAAGGGTGGCTTCGAGGGCTCGTTGCGTGCCCGCCTCGGCTACGCTGTCACCCCGGATATCCTGCTCTACGGCACCGCCGGTGGCGCGCTGAAGAACCAGAAGATTGAAGCGGCCGGCGTCAGCGACACCAACACCCAGTTTGGCTGGACAGCCGGCGTGGGTACCGACATCAAGATCACCGACAATGTGTTCGGCCGTGTCGAGTATCGTTACACGGACTTCGGCAGGAAGGACTTCGACGGTATCGGCAAGGTCAAGTCGACCGACAATCGCGTCACTTTCGGCGTCGGTATGAAGTTCTAAGTCGTCCAAGCCACGACACGAAAAAGCCGGGCCTCGCGCCCGGCTTTTTTTGTGGGCACCGGCTGAGACCCCCGCCCTCAAGCCGGGATGCCGGGCTTCAGCTCCGGGAATTTCTCGTCGAAGCGTGCCGCCCAGCGCGTCAGCCGGCCGCGGCCCTTTTCCCATTTTCCGGCGAAGCGCAGCGAGAGATAACCGAGGCAGGCGCGCAGCGCGATCTGACCGACGGTGATTTTCTTCGGCAGCTTCGGCGGGTTGGCGTTGAGCAGATCGAGCGCGGCCGAAATCTTCGTCCACTGGCGGTCAAGCCACGGCTGGTAGACCATCTCTTCCGGCCGCGTGCGCCGCTCATAGACCATCGACAGCGCGCAGTCGCAGATACCGTCGGCCAATGCCTCCAGCACCTCCGCCTCAAGGCGCTTGTCGGGATTGCGCGGAATCAATGCGTTCTTCGACATCCGGTTGAGATGCTGGGTGATGGCGCGGCTGTCGTGGACCGAGCGTCCGTCATCGAGCACCAGCACCGGGATCTTGCCGAGCGGATTGGCGCCGATCAGTTCGGCCGGCCTTTCCTCGGTCTTTATCGGCACGAGATCGACCGCAATGCCGGCATGAAGTGCTGCCATGCGCACCTTGGAACTGTAGGGAGAAGTAGACGCGTAGAGCAGTCTGGGCATTGTCGATTCCTGTTTGCCGGCTACAGCTCCATATGCCCTGTTGGACGCGCAAAAGGACGCGGTAGCATTGTGACTTCGCCATGACCCGTACCGAAAATCGATTCCGACAGGGGCTCGTGCGTGGGCACTGTTGACTGATCATGCAGTGTTCATCAACGGCCAGAGGCGGAAAACCGCGCCGCCAGCGTGCAACCATAGTCTCGACTTCGGATGTGATGAGCCGGAGGTGCGGCGGCAGACGCGAGCAGGTCGGACGATCCAAATCCGATCAGCTACCAACTCGGCCATTGCACCGAAGGTTGGTCTTTGGCAGCCACGAAAATCCCACCGGACTTCGCCGCATGGCGAAGTCCTGGGAGCTGCGAAAAGACGTCTTCCTCCCGCCTCTTTCTCGTCCTGCCCGATCGTCAACCAGCAAGCGAGGCGCCTGTTCGGCATCCCGCCCTGGCCGTCTTGAGTACTGTCCCCGGCGGTAGCAGGGCGGCGGCTACTTCTTGGCCTTCGCCTTTGCGGGCGCTGCCTTTGGCTTGGCCGCGGGCGCTGCCTTCTTCACTGCTGCAGAAGATTTCGCAGCGGCGGCCTTTGCCGGTGCTGCCTTCTTCGCAGCGGGCTTCGCCGCGGCCTTTGCAGCCGGCTTCTTGGCCGGTGCCGCCTTCTTAGCCGGTGCAGCCTTGGCCGGTGCTGCTTTTGCCTTGGCAGGTGCTGCTTTCTTCACGGCCGGTTTTGCCGCGGCCTTGGCGACCGGCTTTTTGGCTGGCGCTGCTTTTGCCTTAGGCGCAGCGGCTTTCGCTTTGGCAGCGGGTGCTGCTTTCTTCACAGCAGTTGCGGTCTTTGCCGCGGCTGCTTTTGCTGGTGCTTTCTTTGCCGGTGACTTTGCCGGTGCCTTGGATGCCGGCGCTTTGGATGACTGCTTAGCCATATCATGCCCCTTCCGTTGTGCCGACGGCCGTTATTGACCCGGCGCGCATTGCATATCTGACTCGCGGCTTGCTAGCCAGCGAAGCATTAGAATGATTTTTGCAGCTTAAGTTTCCGTTACGGCGAGCGCGCGACCATTTTACCGGCGCAAAAATCGGCTGCGAATCTTTGTGTCCCGCAGCGAAGTTCTGCGACAGAAATTCTGGTCGCTCTATCTCGACCGGTCTTCTCGTCAAGCTCAGGACCTTTTCGACCAGCTTAGCGCTTCAACGTCCGACGCTCGGCGCGAACATTGTCAAGAGCGAAGGCGGTCGCCCGCCTCGTCTTGTCCGAAACGATAAACTACAGGTAAGTAGGAAGCAACGCGACGAGCACGCCGCTGCACTATCTTGCACGACACGATGAAAGTAAGCAGATAGCTCGCATTTCTGAAAGACAGGATATCGCTCGATAGATCCGGTCGAGCCGACCTCGAATGCGCTCGGCTGTTCAGGCGCCGAGCGGCTCGCGCTGCATCTGCAGCCGGCGCGAAGGCTCGGCCCTGTGGAGGTGGACGGCGAAGGTATCCCATGGCGGCATGACGGAAATCTGCGCCAGGATGCGCCCCGCTTCACCGCGATGATAGCCGCCGTGCAGTACGACGTGGGTCAGCATTTCCTGTCGCGACATCAATGCCTTATCCCCGTCGGTGAACACGAATGCGACGGGCTCCGACAACTGCCGCGACGAAACGGTTTCGAGATAATCGAAATACCAGCGATCGGTCGCCGCGACCGCGGCGCGAAGTTCGTCGAACGCCGGCGTGTCCTCGGTGGTGTCGGCGGAGTAGCCATGGCTTGCGGCAATCAGGTGCGCCGAGAATATCCGCGACACCACATGGCTGTGATCGACGAGCCGTATCACGGCCTGCCGTTCCTTACCGTGAACGTGCGGGTCGAGACTCGCGAGCTTTTCCAACAGTTCGTCATTGGCCCAGGCCTGATAGGCAAACAGGCTGCGAAGCAGAGCGAGCGCACTCATGGTCCTGTCCTTTTTCGGAAATGCGAGTATGTTGTCTATATTTTCAGGGGAATGAGCGGGCGTGTCTACTCGCATTGCAAAACCGCATCCGCGCATGCGCAAGCAGCCGCGCCAGGCGCGTTCCAGGGCAACCGTCGAGGCGATCATCGAGGCGGCGGCTCATGTTCTGAGCGGGCTGGGCTGGGCCGGCTTCACCACCAACAAGGTGGCCGAGGCGGCAGGTGTGAGCATCGGCACGCTCTACCAGTATTTTCCCGACAAGCTTTCCCTGCTCGAAGCCGTCCGGCGCCGTCACTTCGATCATGTGCTGTCGGTCATTCGCGATTCGGCGGAAGACCAAAAGCCGCTCAGGAAATTCGCGCAGGAGCTGGTGCGCGGCATGATCGCGGCGCACAGCATTCACCCGACACTACACCAGGTGCTGCTCGACGAGGCGCCGGGCGATCGCGGCTCCAGGGCCGCCCATGCTTCGTTCCAGGCACAATACCTCAATCACTATGCGACTGCTGTCGCCACTTATCGCAAGCCAAGGAAAGGCGCCGACATGGAGACCGTGGCGCGCGTGCTGTCGTCGGCGATCGAAGGTGTGATTCATAACGCGGCACGCCGGAACATGCTCGCCGCGCCGGAGCTGCAAAAGCAACTCGTTGAACTGATCAGCGCCTACCTATCGGGAGCGGGCCGCATCGGTCGATAGCGCAGGCCACGACTGTGCACGTGCCGTTATAGGCGACACCAAGCCGATGGCGCGCCTTTTCACGACCATGTCGTGTTGCCGACATCTCAATTGCAACGCCGCGGCATTGGCAAACGACCTACGGCGGAAGTCGGGGATTTCTGTATGTCGGATTCAAAACCGGCTCATGAGATGCGGCAAGGACGATGCCAACAATGCTGCACCTGATGCGGCCAAGAGCGTAAGGACGATCTTTCGAAAAGTCGCCTCGCTAATGCCGATGTAGAGACTCGCGCCAAGGAGTGTCGGTATCAACATCGCCGGCGCGACGATGGCAAACATCGGCAGCATTTCGAGCTTGATCTTTCCGGCCG
This sequence comes from Mesorhizobium sp. M0991, assembly GCF_040318915.1. Taxonomy (NCBI): domain Bacteria; kingdom Pseudomonadati; phylum Pseudomonadota; class Alphaproteobacteria; order Hyphomicrobiales; family Phyllobacteriaceae; genus Mesorhizobium; species Mesorhizobium sp. M0991. The sequence goes on along the minus strand of NZ_JAMYNE010000003.1, from coordinate 80,066 downwards.
CAAGATACGCGGCCATCGTCATGGAGAGGGTCACAAGATTGAAATTCTGGATGACAATGCGCTGCCTGTCCTTTTCCCATTGGCGCAGCACGCACCACAGCGTTGGAACCGGGCCGGTGAAGCCGCCAAGTCCACCCATGATGCCGCCGACCAGACCTATTGCACCGTCTGCAACAGGACCCCCGACCGTGATGGGAGGGAGGCGACGCGCAAAGAGCATCAAGGGACACCAAACGACCAGCAGCGCGCCGAAGACCAGCTTGAACAACTGCACATCCAGCAAGGGCAGGATGGCCACACCGACCGGAATCCCTATGGTCCCGCCGATCAGGAAGGGCAGCAGAAGCTTGAGGTCGAAACCCCGGCGGACGGTGACGGCAGCGATGATCTGACCGGTGAGCGCCCCAAAGACCGCCATGGCGGCAGCAAGCTGGGGCTCCACGGTCCAAACCCAAAACGACATGGCAACCAGGCTGAAAGCGAACCCGGACAGCCCCTGGACGAAGCCAGCAACGACCGCCCCGAGAGCAACAACGTAGACAAGCGAATCCATGTAGTGCTGCTTCCCTGCAAACTCGTGACAGCAGATCGCGCTTCCCGCGAATGCTGCGCCGCGTGGAAGCGGTGACGGTCGATCAGGTGACCGGTGCTAAAAAGTCGGAATCAGCGAGTGCGCGATCAGCGCAGGACGCGGCAGCGGCCGTTATACACCATCCAGCGGTCGAAGCCCGAGACGCAGAATTCGACATTGTCGCCGATCGAGGCAAAGCCCTGGCCTTCTTCGATCAGGTACCAGATGGTGCGGGCGCGGCCGTCGGAGAGGCTAACGGTGGCGCCGCAATAACGGCGGCCGATCGGCCAGGTGTCGTCGGCCGGCAGATAGCGATGCTGGTGGATACGCTGGAAGTCGACGATCTGCACGTCGGGCAGATGCGGCACGTGATGCACCTGATAGGAGAAGCGGTCGGTGATCTTGTTCAGGACCCAGGCGTCGCCGCAGACGCCGCTATCCTCGTCGGTATAGATTGCAAGGTCGGCCGCCTGGACTGCCTGGGTGACGCCAAGAGGTGCGGCCAGCGGCGTGCAAAAGGCGAGCAGTGCGGCAAGGGCGGATTGGGCGAAGCGAGTCATGGCAGCCTCTCAAGGTCGACTGCGCGCACTGTGCGGATTCGCTGACGCGCGGTCAAGCGGTTGTAGTGACGATGGTTGTAGTGACGCGGTTGCGCTGACGGAACGGCAAGGACTGCATCTCAAACTACTCTCCCGCGAGCCAATCCAGCGTCCAATGCGACGGCTGCTCGAGTGCAAGCAGCCGGTGCAGCGCCGGCAGCAGTGTCCGTAACTCGCCTTCCAGCGTGAAGGGCGGATTGACCACCACCATGCCGCTGCCGTAGAGGCTCGGCTCGACGGAGGCCGGTCTGATCTCAAAACCGATGTCGAGCAGCTTCGGAATGCCCGTCTGCTTCAGCGCCTTTCGAAAGGCGGCGACCACCTTGCGGTCCTTGAGCGGATACCACAGCGCGTAAATCCCTCCTGGCCAGCGCCGATGGGCTCTTTGCAGCCCGTCGACCAAGCGACCGAACTCGCCCTCTTCCTCGAAAGGCGGATCGATGAGCACGAGGCCGCGCTTCTCCTTTGGCGGCAGATGCGCGCCGAGCGCCAGCCAGCCGTCGAGTTCGATCACCCGGGTCTGGAAGTCACCGTCGAACAGCGCCTTTAGCCTGGCAACATCCTTAGGGTGCAGTTCGACCGCCGACAGCCGGTCCTGCTTGCGCAGCAGGTGCCGGGCGATCAGCGGCGAACCCGGGTATTTTTTCACGCCGCCGTCCGGATTGAGCGAACGGACGGCTTCAAGATACGGCGCCAGCAGTGTTGCCGCCGGGGCATCCAGGGCCGCATCGACCAGCCGGCCGATGCCGCCTTGCCATTCGCCGGTCTTTTGCGCTTCGGTCGAGGACAGATCGTAACGGCCGATCCCGGCATGGGTGTCGATGACGCGAAACGCCTTGTCCTTCTGCTTCAGATATTCGATCAGCCGGCTGAGCACGACATGCTTGACGACGTCGGCGAAGTTTCCGGCATGGTAGGCGTGGCGATAGTTCAATTGGAGCCCCTGCCCCAGCGCGGCGGTGGCGGCTGCGAGTTCGGATTTTCCGGCCGGCGGCCGCCGAAACGAAATGCCAGCACCAGCCCGACCAGGCCGGCCGCCATCAGGGAAAAACCGACCGGGCGCGCCCGGCGGTCGACCTCGCCGGCAGCCGAGCGCAGCATGATGTCGACGGCCCGCATCGGAATGCCCTCGGCGTCGCCCGGACCGACGGTGAAGATGTAGGGCCCGGCGGCAACGCTCGGGATCAGGCCGGCGTCGTCGCGAAAGATCCTGTCCGGCAGCTGTGGACTGACCTGGCGCGGATTGTCGGAATGGTTGAACTGCAGCGTCGAGGCGAGCACCGTCCTGCCGCCGGTGGCGGCAGTGAGGGTTAACACGGTGCGCTGCTGCGACACGATGCGCTCGGCTCTTGCCGTAAGGTCGACCAGCACGCGCACCGGCCCGTCGCGTGCGCTCAGGGGCACCGTCACCGGCTTGAACCGGCCCTGGTCGTAAACCCGCCAGGTGCCGATCTCATGGCAGGAGAAGTTGGTCATCGCCCAGGGGTAGACGACGCCGATGCTGGTGCCGATGAGCAGGATCAGGGCGAACAGAGAGCGCATGAGGTCAAGACCCGGTGTTCGGCGCGCTGGTGCCGTCGCGGGCGCGCTCCATTTCGTCCAGGAGCATGTCAAGGCCGAGATCAAACGTCCGGTCGAATTCGGCGGTGCCGAAATAACGCCCGGCCGCAGCTACTTTTGGAAAATCCTGCGCCAGTTGCTCATCGCTGACGGTGGTCACGGCCGAAGGCCCCTTCGCATAGCCGGCAGTCTCGTCGAGGATGGCACCCATCAGATAATAGCCGGTGGTGCGGAACAGCCGCGCACCAAGTTCCGGTCCGAAGCCGCCGGCCTCGAACAGGCCGAGGATGCCGTTCAGCCACGCAAGGCAGGTCGGCGAGTTCATCCGGTAGGTGACGAAGAAGCTGGCGAAAGCCGGGTGCTCACGCGCGACGCGGCGGAAATCCTGCACGGCGATGGGCAACCTTTGTCGCCAAGGTAGGTCCGCGTCGGGCATTTCGAGGGAGCCGATCAGCCGATCCACCAAGGCTGCGAAGAGATGCGCCGCCGAAGGAAAGTGGTGATAGATGCTCATTGCCTCGCAGCCGAGTGCAGTCGCCAGCTTGCGCATCGAAAAACCGGCGAGGCCCTCGCTCTCGATCACCTTCAAAGCGGCATCCTCGATCATCTCGCGAGACAGCCGGCCGCGGGGTCGCTTTTTTTTGATCGATGTGTCCATGATGCCGCTTAACAACTTACGCTGTAAGGTTCATTTTCAACATTACCTTACATCGTAAGGCCAACAAAAACCAGAGGAGAACATCATGTCTGTCTGTCGTACTCGTTCATCAAAGCATTCTTCCGTCCGCCGTGCCTGCCTGCTCGCCGCCGCCTACGGGCTGACCCTGGCTGCAGCCCCTTCTTATGCCGATGAGTATGACGCAACCGTCAAGGACATCCAGTCGACCATGGGCGGGGTGCCCGGTTTCGTAAAGCAGTTCCCGAAAGCCGGTCTGCCCGGTGCATGGGCCGAGGTCAAGGCCATCCAGCTCAGCGACAAGACGGCGCTGCCGCCGAAGGTCAAGTCGCTGATCTCGCTGGCGGTGGCGGCGCAAATCCCGTGCAACAACTGTATCTGGTCGGACACGCAGGACGCCAAGCGCGCCGGCGCCACCGACGAGGAGATCCAGGAGGCGGTCGCCGTTTCAGCGCTGACCCGCCATTGAAGCACCATCTTCAACGGCATGCAGGTCGATTTCGATACGTTCAGGAGGGAGATGGGCGGGCAGTAATGCTTTCGTTATTAGAGCGGGATGCGTTCAAACTGAATTAGCCATCCCGCTCTAACGGTTTGTATGATCCGCCAGCACCTCATTGATAAGTCGCCACGATTTTTCCGCCTCGCGCTGGTTGCTGTCATGTCCCGAAGCGACGATCAGCGCCTTCCACAACGCCCAGCCCCTTGCGCGCGCCCAGCTGTGCTCGTCAAGGGCAATGCCGTCGCGGAACGCCTGACGGCTCTCGCCGTAAAATTCCGTCCACGCGATCACCAGGTCACAGGCAGGATCGCCGATAGCCGAACTGCCGAAATCGACGACCGCACAGAGCTTGCCATCTTCGACGAGCAGATTGCCCGAGGCGACGTCGCCATGGACCCAGACCGGCGGCGCTTGCCATCCAGAGGCAAGCGCAGTCGCCCACACCGCCTCGGCGGCGGCCTTGTCGATGCGGCCGCCGAGCGCCGAAAGCGCACCTCGGGTCTCGGCGTCGTAGACCGAAAGCCGGCCACCGCGGTGGAAATTATGCTGCCCTGCCAGTGGCCCACCGACGGCGTCGATCCGGTAGAGCGCGACCAGAAAGCCGGCCAGCGAACGGGCGAACTCAGTGAGATCGGCAATCAGTTCACCAGCCGCCGGTCTGCCGCCAAGCCAGCGATAGACGGACCAAGGCCATGGATAGCCTTCCCCGGGCGCGCCTTTGGCCAGCGGCACGGGTATCGGCAGAGGCAGGTGAGGCGCCAGGCGGGGCAGCCAGCGATGCTCCTTCTCGACCTGGGCAACATAGGCGGCAGCGCTCGGCAGCCGCACCGACATGCTGTCGCCCAGCCGGAACGTGCGGTTGTCCCAGCCGCCAGGCTCGACCGGCTCTACCGGCAGGTCCGCCCATTTGGGGAACTGCGCGACAATCAGCCGGCGAACAAGTGCGGCATCTATGGGCATGCCTGGTGTTCGTTCATCGTGCGGCATCGGGCTTGCTCAGATCTTCTGGATAGCCGGCGGTCCATCTTTTTGTTTTTCGCATTCTTGCGGCGCCAGTGATTTCACTTGGCTGCAAATGCTCTAAGCTTTGCGTTCCCAGCGCCGGTCGGGCGTTTGCTGCCAGTAGGTCACGGTGTGGCCGGCCTCCTTCATTGTCTTCCAGTACGTGCGTGCCGCCTCGACCTGAGCCGCATCGTGGCCGTCGAACAGGAACACGGCGCGCTGGTAGCCGCCAAGCTCCGGCGGCACCGCCCCATCGACCAGGAAGCGTATCTGCGCCTGGTTCGGATTGTCGGGGCCGACGGTCAGAAGCACCGGCTGCTCGGCGGGATGGGCTTCGCGGTCCGTTGCGTGGGCCAGGAACGAATCGTCCCGGAAAGTCCACAGATGCTGGTCCAGCGCGTCGCGCCGTTCCTCGGTGCCGGTCTGCACCACGGCGCGCCAGCCACGATCGATACTGCGCTCCAGGAGGCCGGGCAGCGCATCCTCCAGCGTCGATTCGGTCAGGTGATAAAACAGAATCTCGGCCATGCGTTCAGTCTACATTGTCGGAGTCCGCCCCAGCCGCTCATTGCTCGTAATGATCGCGTAGCAGCCGGTCGAGCAGCCTGACGCCGAAGCCGGAAGCCCATGACTGGTTGATCTCGTTGGAGGGCGCGCCCATCGCGGTGCCGGCAATGTCGAGATGCGCCCAGGGCGTGTCCTTGACGAAGCGCTGCAGGAACTGCGCGGCGATGATGGCGCCGCCATGGCGGCCGCCGATGTTCTTCATGTCAGCATTCTTGGAATCGATCAGCTTGTCGTATTCGGCGCCGAGCGGCATGCGCCACACCCGCTCCTGCGTCGCCTGTCCGGCCGCCGTCAGCCGGTCCGCCAACTCGTCATTGTTGGAGAACAGGCCGGCATAATGCTGGCCGAGCGCGACCATGATGGCCCCGGTCAGCGTCGCCAGATTGATCATGAATTTCGGCTGGAAGCGGTCGTTGCAGTACCACAGCGCATCGGCCAGCACGAGGCGGCCCTCGGCATCGGTGTTGAGCACTTCGATGGTCTGGCCAGACATCGAGGTGACGATGTCGCCCGGTCGCTGAGCGTGGCCGTCGACGGCATTTTCAACCAGCCCGACAATGCCGACGACATTGACCTTCGCCTTGCGCGCGGCCAGCGCGTGCATCAGCCCGGTGACGGCAGCAGCGCCGCCCATGTCGCCCTTCATGTCCTCCATGCCGGAGGCCGGCTTGATCGAATTGCCGCCGGTGTCGAAGGTGACGCCCTTGCCGACGAAAGCGACCGGGCTTTCCTTGGCCTTGCCGCCGTCCCACCGCATGACCGCGATGCGGGCGCCACGCGGCGAACCCTGCGCTACGCCCAGCAGCGAACCCATGCCGAGCTTCTTCATCTCCTTCTCGGCCAGGATCTCGACCGTGACGCCGAGCGCCTCCAGTTCGGCGATGCGAGCGGCGAATTCCACCGGTCCCAAAACATTGGCCGGTTCATTGACCAAATCGCGTGCCAGCAAGACGCCGTCGATCACCGCCGCTTCATCGGCGAAGGCCTTCTTTGCAGCTGCCGGATCGGCGGTGTGAATAGTCACCTTGATCGGCTTTTTTGGCTCGCGCTTGTCGTCACCATTGTTCTTTTTGGTCTTGTACTTGTCGAAGGAATAGCTGCGCAGCAGGATGCCCGCTGCAAGCTGAACGGCTTGCCTGCCGCTGACGGCCGCACCGGGAAGATCGAGCACGACGGCCACTTCGGTTGCCTTGCGAAAAGACGCGGCAATCGTGCCGCCGAGCTTCAGCCAACCGTAATCATCGAGATTGGAGCCCCTGCCGGCACCGACCGCCACCAGCCGCTCGAGCGATGTCCCTTCCGGTGCCAGCACTTCGACCAGGCTGGCGAATTTGCCGGTGAAGTCGGCGACCGGAAAAGCCCGCTCGAGGGTCTTTGCCGGATCGCAAGCCCTGGCGGCATCGCTGAGGCCGCCCTCGTCGGCCGCCAGAACGAAAACGCTGCCCTTTTTGGGCGCGGCGAATTTGGCGAAGGCGATCGAGGGTCTCGAATTCATGATGTCCTGCTTTCGGGAAGTGCGTTGGATTATCGCGGGAGGCGTTCGATTGGGCAGATCGGACCGAAGGTGCCGTGTTGTTGCGTCAGTGAGCGGCGGGTTGAAACAGCTCGATGACATTGCCCGATGGGTCTTCGAGCAGGGTCTGGGAACCGCCGACGCCCGTTATGATATCGTTGCGAAAGACAAGTCCAGCACTCTTGAGGCGCGCAACCTCTTCTTTCAGGTCCGGCACCACCAACAGGATGCGGTTCCAGCCTCCCGGAACCGGCTGCCGGCCATCCGGCATAGCCCGTGCACCCGAACTGCCGGGTCCGCTTAGAAGGAGCCGTAACGCGCCGCGCGTGACGGAAGCAAAAGCCGGTCGCGCGTCCTGTTCGACGGCGAAGCCAAAATGTCCACAGTAGAAGTCGATCGAGGCGGCGACATCATCGACCATGTAGCGAATGCTGACTGGCGTCATGATCATTGACCTTTCGGTTCGAGCACGTTTCGACAAGGCGTGTCTATTGCGGGCGGAACAGTCGGCACAGTCCTGCTCATCATCGCTGCTTGACAATCCGCGCCGCTATCGCCCTGGCCTGAATGCGGGCATTGGCGAAACAACCGCGAATGCTCGGCCGCATGCCGGCAAACCACAGGCCGGGCAATTTCGGATCGGCATCGCCGCCGTTGAAAAGCGGAACGCCCTTGCCGTCGAGAACGCCGAGCTTGCCGACCATCTGCTCCAGACCGGTGCGATAGCCGGTCGCTGCAATGACGATGTCGGGCGTGATCAACCTGCCGTCATTCAGTATGATGCCGTCTTGGGTAAATTCCCGCAATGGTGGCACCACCACGATCGTGCCTGCCTTGATGGCGCGAACCGCGCCGTCATCGGCTGCGATCGCGGTGTAGTCGGCGCTCAGACGGCTCGCACCGCCTATGGGAGCCGGCGGAAGCCCAAATTTCGTCAGGTCGCCGAAAACCAGGCGCTGGGTTGTCGTCATCACCGCATCGGCAATCCGCATCGGCAAACGCGCCATGACAGGCGAAAGCCTGTGGACGGCGATCTTGCCGATGCGTTTCGGCAGCAGCGACGGGCCGTTGCGGGCCGACAGCCAGATGCTTTGGGCGTCTGCATTCGCAAGATGATTGAGTGCGTCGAACCCCGAATTGCCGGCACCGACCACCAGCACCTTTTTGCCGGCATAGTCCTTCGCCTTGCCAAAATCGGCCGAATGGATAATTCGGCCGGCAAAATCGTTCATGCCTTTCCACGCGGGAATAAACGGCTGCCGGTCGCGCCCGGTGGCGACGACGACATGGCGCGCCAGACGACGTCCGGCGTTCGTCCGCACGGTCCAGTGATCGCCATCGAACGTGATCTCTTCAACGGCAGCGCCGAATGCGATCGGCAGACCATGCGCCTGGCTGAAATCGTTCAGATGGCGAATGACGGCCGATTTGTGCGGAAAAGCCGGGGTGCCTGCGGGATAGCCGACGCCGGGCAGCGTCGAGAGATCGCGATGTGTATTGAGGTGCAGCCGCTGGTGCCGCCGATGCCAGGGTTCGGCAAGCCGGCTCTCCTTTTCCAGGACGAGCGTCGGTACGCCGGCCTTCACCAAGGCGTGGGCGGCGGCAAGGCCGGCCGCGCCGGCGCCGACCACGATCGCGCCGTCAAAGACGGTTTCCCGACCGGTTTGACTGCGCAATTTTTCCGCTTCCATGCTGGGGCTCAACAGATCCTGACCCGTCTTATCACGCCGCGGCGGTCGCGACCGGCGCGACATTTGGTCGTTTTGCCGCATTTGACAAGACTTTGGCCGAAATCGCTCCCATATGCGATATCGAACCATCTACGATTCGTCGCGGCACGGCCCCGCTTCCCGCCGCAACCTGTTGTTAACCAACAATGTTCGCCCTTTCTTATCCATTGCCGCCGACACTCCGGCCCAGCGGAATTTGCGATACGGGACAGAACCCAGATCGAACCGCCAAACTGAGCCAGTTGTGCAGCCGGCGCCGGACGACTACCTTGTTCCAAGGCATGATGCCGTTCGAAATCGCCGAGAAAAGCCTTCATGAAGGTCGTTGAACGTTACATCATGCGCCGTGCTTTCGCGGTATTCGCGCTGGCGCTCGTCTGGACGCTGGCGATCGTCTGGACGACTCAGGTGCTCGCCCGCATCGACCTCGTCACCGATAGCGGTCAGTCGGCCCTCACCTTCTTCGAAGTCGCAGCGTTGATCATCCCGACGATTGTTCCGATCGTCGTGCCGTTCGCCCTGGTGGTCGCGGTCGCTCAGATACTCAGTGTGATGAATTCGGATTCGGAGCTCGCCGTCATCAATGCCGCCGGCGCTTCACGCTGGACCATCGTCAGGCCGATCATGCTTCTGGCGCTCGCAGCCAGCGTTTTTTCGTTCGCCGTCGACAATGGCGTCGACCCTTACGCACGCCAGAAGAACCGCGAGTTGATTGCGTCGTCGCGTGCCGATCTGTTGTCGTTGATCATCCAGGAAGGCACCTTCCGCAAGATCGATGACGGCCTGTTCCTGCAGGTTGGCGAACGGCTTCCCGACAATCGCCTCGGCGGCATCTTCGTCGCCGATTCGCGCGAAGAAGGCGTCAATCTCGTCTATTACGCCAAGACCGGCAGCATCATCGAACGCGGCGACGAGAAGGTGCTGATGATGAATGACGGCGTCATCCATCGCAAAACCATGACCGGCGACCTCTCGGTGATCCGGTTCACCTCCTATGCCTTCGACCTGTCCGCTTTCATGTCGGCCTCATCTGACATCCTGCTTTTGCCGAAGGACCGGACGACCCAGTATCTGCTCAATCCCAGTCCGAACGACAAGCTGTACCAGCAAAAGCCGAACAGGTACCTGGCCGAGCTCAACCAGCGTTTTTCCGAGTGGTCCTATTCGCTCGTCTTCGCGCTGATCGCGCTTGCGGTCGCCGGAGATGCGCGCTCGCATCGCGAGGCGCGTGTGCACCCGCTGATCACGGCAATCGCGATTGCGCTGTTCGTGCGCTGGCTCGGGTTCTTTGCCGCCGGCAAGGCCGACAAGGTGCCGCAATATGCCTATATGGTCTACGGCGTCCCGATCGTGGCATCGGCGATCGCCATCTGGTTCATCGTGTCCAACCGGACCATGGAATTGCCGGTTGCCTGGGCCGATTGGATAACCAATCTTGCCGGCCGCTTCAGTGACGGCTGGAGCGCCATCAAGCTCCGTTTTGCCAGGCGTGGCGCATCCGGACAGGGGGCCGGCTGATGGGCTGGACTCTGGGTCGGTACTTCTTCTTTCGCTATGTGACGATCACCATCTGGTTCTTCATCGGCCTCTTGGCGCTGGTGTTCCTGATCGATTTCACCGAGCTTTCCGGCCGCACGACCGGCGTGCCGGGCTTCACCTACGCAACTGCGTTCGCCATTTCGGGGCTCAGGATGCCGATGATCATGCTGCAGACGGTGCCGTTCGTCGGCTTGTTCTCGGCGATGGCGACGTTGGTGTCGCTCAACCGCAAATATGAATTGGTCATCGCCCGTTCCGCCGGCGTCTCTGCATGGCAGTTCCTGCTGCCATGCTGCATCGGGGCGCTGCTGTTTGGAGCCTTGTCGGTCGGCGTCATCAATCCGGTAGCCGCGCACGCCTATTCCTGGTCCGAGGAGATCGAGACCCAGCTCCGTTCGGGCAAGTCGAACAGCGTCTCGGCCGATGCCGCGCCCTGGATCAGGCAGAAAACCAACGCCGGCGACACCATCATCGGCGCGCGCGCCATTCTCAACCAAGGCCTCGAGATGGCCGACGCGGTCTTCTTCAGTTTCAGCCCGCAAGGCGACATCATCGAGCGCAAGGATGCGGCGCGCGCCTTTTTGCGGGACGGCTACTGGGAATTGCAGGACGTGAAGGTGTTCCGGGACGGCACCATCCAGTCGTTATCCAGCGATCGGCTGCCGACCAATCTCAAGCCGGAATTCGTGCAAGAGCGGTTGGCGCGCCCTGAGACCATTCCCTTCTACGATCTGCCCGGCAAGATCGAGGTGGCCCGCTCCTTCGGCCTCAAGGCAAATGCCTTCGCCATGCAATTCAATTCCCTGATTGCGCTGCCTTTCCTGCTTGTCGCGATGACGCTGATTGCGGCAACGGTATCAATGCGATTTGCGAGGATGGGGCAGTCGGCAACGATGATTCTGGGTGGCATCGCGGCCGGCTTTCTGCTTTATGTCGTTTCGGTGCTGGTCAAGGCATTCGGCGTAGCGGGATTCGTACCCACTGCCGTAGCGGCTTGGGTCCCGGTTGTCGTGGCTATGTTCTTCGGGGTGACATTCCTGCTATACAAGGAAGACGGCTAGTGAGGGAGGCGGTTTTGCGCAGCCATAGGCACGCCGGTTTGGCACGCCTCTCTGCGGCGAGCGCCTTGGCATGCCTGCTTGCCAGCGTCGCCCCGGTTGCTCCGGCTTTTGCCCAGGACATCAGTGACCTGGCAACGAAGGTTCCGAGCGGCACGCAGATGCTGCTGGCAGCCGATACGCTGGTCTACGACAACGACAAGCAGACCGTGACGGCCGTCGGCGGCGTCCAGATCGACTATGGCGGCAACCGTCTGGTCGCCCAGCGGGTCGAATACAACCGCAACACCAAACGCCTCGTCGCCAGCGGCAATGTCGAGCTCGTCAATAGCGACGGAACCAAAATCTATTCGCAGCATGCCGACATCACCGACGATTTTGCCGACGGCTTCGTCAACGCGCTGCGTGTCGAGACCATAGACAAGGCGTATTTCGCCGCCGAAAGCGCGGAGCGCATGGGCGGCGTGCTGACGACGTTCCACAATGGCGTCTACACCGCCTGCGAGCCGTGCGAGGACAAGCCCGACAAAGCGCCGACCTGGCGTATCAAGGCCAGGAAGATCATCTGGAACGGCGAGAAGAAGACGGTTCGCTTCGAGAACTCGAATTTCGAGTTCTTCGGCTTTCCGCTGGCCTATCTGCCGGCTTTCGAGATCGCCGACCCAACGGTCAAGCGCAAGAGCGGCTTCCTGATCCCCGGCGTCGCCTACAAGAGCGATCTCGGCGTCGGTGTTAAAGTTCCCTATTATTTCGCGCTCTCGCCGACCTACGATCTCACTGTCACCGGCAGCGGCTATACCAAGCAAGGTTTCCTCGGTGAGGCCGAGTGGAGGCAGCGCTTCAACAACGGTCAGTACAGCCTGAAGATTGCGGGCATCCGGCAGGAGAATCCCGACGCCTTCATCGACGACAATGGCCACAACGTGAATTCGGGTACCGAAGGCGACCCGAACAGATTCCGCGGCATGATGGGCACCCAGGGCCAGTTCGCCATCAACCCGCGCTGGGACTTCGGCTGGGACATCCTGCTGCAGAGCGACAAGAATTTCGCGCGCACCTACGACATCGATGGCTTCAACGATAGCGTGCACCGCTCCGAGGTGTACCTGACGGGGCTCAACGATCGCAATTACTTCGATGTGCGCGCCATGCACTTCGACGTTCAGGAAGACACGCTCGCCAGCGATCCGACCGCACGCGCCGCCAAGCAGCCCTGGGTGCTGCCCTCGCTCGACTACGCCTATATCCCCGACATGCCGGTGGCCGGCGGGCAGCTGTCGTTCGACGTCAACGCGCGGGTCATTGACCGCGACAGGCTCGATACGGCTCTTGCAAATTCGGGCATCCCTTCGTCCGTCAACAACGTCCGCGGCATCGACGGTCAATCCGGCCGCCTTACCGCGGAAGCCGAATGGAAGCGCACCTTCACCACCGATGGCGGGCTGCTGCTGACACCGCTCCTGGCGCTGCGCGGCGACGCCGGCTACGTCAACGCCTCCTCGGCCTCGCTCGACGCCATCAACCAGATGGCGACCAATCTCGGCGTCGAGGACGATATGCGTTCATCGCTTGCCCGCTACATGGCGACCGCCGGCCTTGAGATGCGCTGGCCGGTACTGTTCTCGATGACCAGTTCCAGCCATGTCTTCGAACCGATGGCGCAAGTATTCATGCGTCCGAACGAGCAATATGTCGGCGGGCTGGCGGTCCCCAACGAGGACGCCCAGAGCTTCGTCTTCGACGCCACGACGCTGTTCGAGCGCGACAAATTCTCGGGCTATGACCGCATGGAAGGCGGCACACGCGCCAATGTCGGGCTGCGCTATTCCGGCGCATACGACAATGGCTGGGGCACTAATGCGGTGTTCGGCCAATCCTACCAGCTCGGCGGCCAGAACTCGTTCGGCACGCCGGACCTGGTCAATGTCGGCGCCTATTCGGGTCTTGAAACTGCAACCTCCGACTATGTCGGCCTTGTCGGCTTCAACAGCCCCAGCGGGTTTTCCGGCTCGGTCAGTGGCCGTTTCGACGAGCAAAGCTTCGAAATCCGCCGCGCTGAGGTAAAGGCCGCCTTTTCAGGCCTGCCGGTATCGCTGAGCGCCAAATACGCCTTCATCCAGGCGCAGCCGCTCTATGGGTTCTCGACCGATCGCCATGAAGTTACGCTCGGCGCCTCGACACATCTTGCCGAGAATTGGCGCGTCTTTGGCACCGGCACGTACGATCTGGAGCAGAGCGTTCTGGTCAAGGACGGGGTCGGCTTTGCCTATAGTGATTCGTGCTTTACCTATTTGATGACGTTTTCGGAAAGACGTGACCTGAACACCAAGGAAGTATCGCAGAACGTCGGCTTCAACCTGTCGTTCCGCACGCTCGGCGATTTCGGCTCGTCGCAACGCTCCATCGACACCATTCAATAACGGGCAGCGGTCGGCAACGGGGCGGCTGGCGGACGACATTGTTTCGCCGCATAGAGCAGGCACGAATTTCAGCGGCTTGAACTGGGATAGGTTGGGCCGAATCGGGATGGAATTGGGATGCTTTCGATGAGGAAATACCTCTTTTCGGCAGGGTTCGCGCTGCTGGTGGCGTTCTCGATCACCGCAGTGACGCGGCCAGTTTTCGCCACCGAGATCAAATACGTCGTCAACAATATACCGATCACCACCGGCGACATCCAGCATCGGGCCGCTTTCCTGCGCCTGCAGCACAGAAAGGGCGATGCCGGCCAGGAAATGATCGACCAGACGCTGCGTCTGGCCGAAGCCCGGCGGCTCGGCATCCGCATCAGCGACGCGCAGGTCGATGCCGCTTATCAGCGTTTCGCCACCAGCAACAAGATGCCGCTCAAGCAGCTTGACGGCGCCATGGCGCAATCCGGCGTCACCAAGGAGCATTTCAAGGAGTTTATCCGGGCGCAGATGGCCTGGAACCAGGCGCTGACCGCGCGTCACCGTTCTAGCGACGGCGGCGGCGCCATGAGCGAGCAGGACCTCGTCAAGCGCATGCTCGAAAAAGGCGGCAGCAAACCGAGCGCCACAGAGTACATGCTGCAACAGGTCATCTTCGTGGTGCCGGCCGCCGAGCGAAGCGCGACGCTGGCCAAGCGCAAACGCGAAGCCGACGCCATGCGCGCCCGCTTCAACGGCTGCAACACCACGCGCGAATTCGCCAAGGGCCTGATCGATGTCACGGTTCGCGATCTCGGCCGGGTGCTGGCGCCGCAATTGCCGGCGGACTGGGCCGAGCAGATAAAGGCTACAAAGGTCGGCGGCGCCACCACGACGCGCGAAACCGACCGCGGTGTCGAATTCATCGGCATCTGCTCGTCGCGCGAAGTGTCAGACGACAAAGCCGCGCAGATGGTGTTCCAGAGTGAAGGTTCGAACGACAAGAACGCCGACGAACTCTCGAAGAAATATGTCGAGGAGTTGCGGAAGAAAGCCCGCATAATCGAGCGCTGAAGTCGAAGCGCCGTGCCTGACGTAGAGCTTCCGCTGGCGTTGAGCGTCGGCGATCCGTCCGGCGTGGGGCCGGACATCGCCATCGCTGCTTGGCAGGCCCGCGATAGCGCTGGCGTTCCGTCTTTTTATCTCCTTGCCGATCCGGCACTGATTGCCGCGCGGGCGCACAGGCTCGGCACCGATATCGCGATTGCCGAGACGACGCCGGCGCTAGCGCCGGGGGTGTTTTCGCGCGCGCTGCCGGTGGTGGCGCTTGCTGCCCGTTTCGTCGACAGTCCCGGCCGCCCGGATCCAGCCAACGCCGCCGGCATCATCGAGGCGATCGACCGCGCCGTTGCCGACTGCCTGGCTGGCCGCGCTGCCGCGGTCGTCACCTGCCCCATTGCCAAGAAGCCGCTCTACGATGTCGGCTTTCGCTTTCCCGGCCACACCGAATACCTGGCGCATCTGGCATCGCTTCACACCGGCACCGAATTGACGCCGGTGATGCTGCTTGCCGGCCCGGACCTGCGCACCGTGCCGGTCACCATCCACATCGCACTGGCCGAGGTGCCGAAGGCGCTGACGACCGACCTGATCGTCGCCACCGGGCGCATCACCGCCGCCGACCTTGCAAACCGCTTCGGAATTGCCAAGCCGCGGCTCGCCGTTGCCGGCCTCAACCCGCATGCCGGCGAAGGCGGCGCGATGGGCACCGAAGACGAGCGGATCGTGCGCCCGGCGATCGACCGGCTGAGGCAGGAAGGGATCGACGCCTTCGGGCCATTGCCGGCCGACACGCTGTTTCACGCCCGCGCCCGCGCCGGCTACGACGTGGCGCTCTGCATGTATCACGACCAGGCGCTGATCCCGGCCAAGGCGCTGGCGTTTGACGAGGCGGTCAACGTCACGCTCGGCCTGCCCTTCGTCCGCACCTCGCCCGACCACGGCACCGCCTTCGACATCGCCGGCAAGGGCATCGCCCGTGCCGACAGCCTGATTGCGGCGCTGAAACTCGCTCGCCTGCTTGCCGATACCGGGAAAAGGCCGTAGGCCCCTGAGCCCAATGAGCCCAATTCCATGGCATTAACCCGATGAGCCCAGCCCGATGAGCATAGACGGCCTGCCGCCACTGCGCGAGGTGATCGAGCGCTATGGGCTGCAGGCGAAAAAGGCACTCGGCCAGAATTTTCTGCTCGACCTTAACCTGACAAGCAAGATTGCACGGATCGCCGGCGACCTGTCCGATGTTACGGTTATCGAGGTCGGTCCCGGTCCGGGCGGGCTGACCCGGGCCCTGCTCCTCAATGGCGCCCGGCGGGTCGTCGCGATCGAGCGCGACGAGCGCTGCCTGGCGGCCTTGGCCGAGATCGCGAACCACTATCCGGGTCGGCTCGAGATCGTAGCCGGCGATGCGCTGAAAACTGATTTTGCAGCGCTTGCCAAAGGAGTGCCGGGAAGCGGCGGGTCGGCGAAAATCGTCGCCAACCTGCCTTACAATATCGGTACCGAATTGCTGGTTCGCTGGCTGACCGTGACCGAGTGGCCGCCTTTCTACACATCGATGACGCTGATGTTCCAGCGCGAGGTCGCCGAACGCATTGCAGCCAGCCCCGGCAGCGAGGCCTATGGTCGGCTCGGCGTGCTGGCCGGCTGGCGGACGGAGGCGAGGATTGCGTTCGACGTGCCGCCGCAGGCGTTCACGCCGCCACCCAAGGTGACGTCCTCGGTGGTGCATCTGGTGCCGCGCCCCAACCCCTTGCCGGCAGAGGTGAAACGGCTCAGCCGCGTCACCGAAGCGGCATTCGGCCAGCGCCGGAAAATGCTGCGGCAGAGCGTGAAAAGCCTCGGCGGCGAGGCACTGCTCACCCGCGCCGGCATCGATCCGACCAGGCGTGCGGAGACGCTCAGCGTCGAGGAATTCGTTCGCCTGACCAACGCGGTGTGATGCAGGGAAGCGTCCGCGTGGAATTTCCGCTCTCATGGCATAGATAGCCTGACAAACCTTGCCCGGAGACAAACAGTGGCCGCCTATGTCATTTCCGACGTCGCGATCCGTGACGCAGAGGCTATCGAAGCCTATCGCGCCCGCGCGGCTGCCTCCATCGCCCAGCATGGCGGGCGCTATCTGGTACGCGGCGGCGAGGTGGAAATGTTGGAAGGCGACTGGTCTCCCGGGCCGCTGATCATCGTCGAATTCCCCGACATGGA
This sequence comes from Mesorhizobium sp. M0991, assembly GCF_040318915.1. Taxonomy (NCBI): domain Bacteria; kingdom Pseudomonadati; phylum Pseudomonadota; class Alphaproteobacteria; order Hyphomicrobiales; family Phyllobacteriaceae; genus Mesorhizobium; species Mesorhizobium sp. M0991. The sequence goes on along the minus strand of NZ_JAMYNE010000003.1, from coordinate 63,095 downwards.
CACGGCGCGGCGTTGGTATCGCTCCGCCGAATATGCCGCGGCATTGGAACTGCGCGACGCCGCACTCAGTCGCAATCTGATCCTGGTCGCGGGGACAGCGCCTTGATCAATCCGTCTTTTCGTCGAGCAGCCCCGAGACGAAATCGAACAGGCCTGGCCGGCGATCGCGTCTGAGCCGTTCGGCCGTGACGATGCCCCGCACCTCGGCGAAAGCGCGGTCGAGATCGTCGTTGACTATGACGAAATCATATTCCTTCCAGTGCTCGATCTCGTTGCGGGCGTTCTTGAGCCGCGTCTCGATCACCGCTTCCTGATCCTCGGCGCGACGCTTCAGCCGCGCCTTCAATTCCTTCATCGATGGCGGCAGGATGAATATCGAGACGATGTCGGCGCGCATCTTCTCCTTGAGCTGCTGAGCGCCTTGCCAGTCGATGTCGAACAGCATGTCGCGGCCTTCGGCCAGCGCCTGTTCAGCCGGCTCGCGCGGCGTCGCGTAGCAATTGCCGTGCACCTCCGCCCATTCGAGCAGCGCATCGGAATCGCGCAGCCGCTCGAACTCGCGCATGGTGCGGAAGTGGTAATGGACGCCCTCGATCTCGCTGCCGCGGCGTGGCCGCGTGGTGACCGAGACCGACAATTCCAGGCTGGAATCGCTCTCCAGCAGATTGCGCGCAATCGTCGACTTGCCGGCGCCTGACGGCGACGACAAGACCAGCATCAGCCCGCGGCGCCGAATGCGGGAACCCACATCCCTAGCGGTCATGGGGCTTGGCAGTCATGTGGCTTGGCATCGGGATCATTCCAGATTCTGGACCTGTTCGCGAAACTGGTCGACGACCGCCTTCAGCTCCAGCCCGATGGCGGTGACCGCAGCGGCATTCGACTTGGAACACAGCGTATTCGATTCGCGGTTGAATTCCTGTGCTAGGAAATCGAGCTTGCGGCCGATGGCGCCACCGCCGGCGAGCAGCGCCCGGCCCGACGCCACGTGCGTCTTCAGCCGGTCGATCTCCTCGCGTATGTCGGCCTTGGTGGCCAGGAACGCCGCTTCCATATGCAGCCGGCTGGCGTCCAGGTTGGCGGACGCGTCCATCAACAGGCGGATCTGCTCGGCGAGCCTTTCGCGGATCGTGGCCGGCTCGCGTGATGGATCGGCCTCGGCCCGCAGCGTCAGCGCCTCGATGGCGTCGATATGGCCGGACAGCAGGGAACTAAGTGCGGCACCTTCGCCCTGGCGCGCCTGCTGCAGCCCGTTCAGTGCTGCTTCCAGCGCCGACAGTATCGCGGTATCGAGCACACTGCGCGCCTCTTCGGTTTCGATGGTTTCGGGAATGTCGAGGACGCCGCGCAGCGCAAGCAGCCCGTCGGCCGCCGCAGGTGCTACTCCGAACTGCTCCTGCAGTCGCTTGGCCAACCCCGCCAGATCCTTCAGGAAAGCCTCGTTGACCACGGGTTGCGCTTGAGCGCCGGCGGCGCGGCCAATGGTCAGCGTCATCTGGAAATTGCCGCGCGCAAAACGCTTTTGCACCGTCTGCCGGACGGCCGGCTCCAGCCGGTCGAAACCTTGCGGCAGCCGCAGCCTGACCTCGACGCTCTTGCCGTTGACGGACTTGGCTTCCCAGGCAATCGAAGTGCCGTCGTGTTCGGCGACACTGCGCGCAAAACCGGTCATGCTCTGCAAGTTCATGTAGCCGTGCGTCCCTTTGCCGAATGCTCTCAAGCCGGAACGATTTCTCCGGACAGGATCATGTGAATTTCAATGTCATAGCTGCCCTTGCACATCCACCCGGACATGCACAGGGCGAACCTGATGGCGTCCGGCCCTACTGGGCGGCGGTGGCGCCCGCATCGTCAACGATGGCTCCCGCCGGCGTGTCGGCTCCGGTATTGGTTGCCCCGGCCTTGGCGGCGTCCTGCGCCTGCTTTTTCAGCAGTGCCCGGTAGCGAGCGACATTCTCGTTATGCTCATCGAGGGTCGAGGCAAAGACGTGGCCGCCACTGCCGTCGGCAACGAAGTAAAGATCGCTGGTCTTCGACGGATTGGCGACTGCCTCCAGCGCCGCACGACCGGGATTGGCGATCGGCGTCGGCGGCAGGCCGTTGATCAGATAGGTGTTGTAGGGCGTCGGCTTCTGGATGTCCGACTGATAGATCGGGCGGTCGATGGGTTTGCCCTTGCCGCCGAACAGGCCGTAGATGATGGTCGGGTCCGACTGCAGCCGCATACCCTTGGCCAGCCGGTTGAGGAAGACGGCGGCTACGCGCGAGCGTTCATCGCCCTTGCCGGTCTCCTTCTCGACGATCGAGGCCAGGGTGATAAAATCCTCAACGTTGGCGATCGGCAGATCCGGCGCTCGGCGCTGCCAGACTTCGTCGACCAGCTTCTTCTGGTCGGCCAGAAGCTTGTCGACCATCTGCTGGCGTGTTGCGCCGCGGGTGAAGCGCAGCGTGTCGGTGGCGAGGCTGCCCTCGGGTGGAGTGGTCGACGGCATATCGCCGGTCAGCGCGTCCTGCTCGGCGATCCGTTGCAGCGCCTGCTCGACCGTCAGTCCCTCGGGGATAGTCAGCGAATACATCACCGACTTGCCGCTCTTCAACAGTTCCATGATATCGTGCATCGACGCCTGCGGCTTGATCTCGTATTCGCCGGCCTTCAGGGCGGAATCATTGCCAAAGGCGCGCACGCCAAGGCGGAAGATGCGGGCGTCGCTGATCAGCCCTCGCCGCTCAAGCTGGTCGGCGATCTCCTGGACGCCGCTATTCGGCTTGACCAGGAACGTGTCGCCATTGGCCGACGGGCCGGGCTCGTTGAACTCCTGCTTGCCGAAATACAGCGCAACGCCTGCCGCCAGAACCATCAGCATCACCGAAGAGATGACGAAGTTCATGAACACGACGAACTGGCTGCGCGAGGCACGCGAGCGCTTCGGCGGCGGCGTGCCGGCCTCGGGCCGCAACGCCTCGCTGGCCGTCTTCGGCACGATCGGGCCGGGCGTTGCTGGCCGCTGCCCGAATTCGCCGTTATCGGCCGGATTTGTGTTCATAGCGCCCTACCATTTGATCTTGCGACGAATCCCCTCGGGCAGAGTAGGGGCGAATATGGCAAAATTGACGGCAGACGGAAACCGGCGGAGCGGTCAGCCATTGTAGCGCTGGAAGACGAGCGAGGCGTTGGTGCCACCGAAGCCGAAGGAGTTGGACAGCGCCACCTCGATCTGCCGGGCCCGCGGTTTGTGCGGCACCAGGTCAATCGCCGTTTCGCGCTCCGGATTGTCGAGATTGATGGTCGGCGGCGCGATGTTGTCGCGAATGGCGAGGACCGAAAAGATCGCCTCGGCAGCACCCGCCGCGCCCAGCAGGTGGCCAATCGACGATTTGGTCGACGACATCGATATCTTCGAGGCGGCGTTGCCGACCAGCCGCTCGACGGCGCCGAGTTCGATCGTATCGGCCATGGTCGAGGTGCCGTGCGCGTTGATGTAGTCGACATCGGCCGGCGTCAGCTTCGCCCGGTTCAGCGCCGCGGTCATGCAACGGAAAGCGCCGTCGCCGTCTTCGGCAGGCGCGGTGATGTGATAGGCGTCACCGGTCAGACCGTAGCCGGTGACCTCGGCATAGATCTTGGCGCCGCGGGCCTTGGCGTGTTCGAGCTCCTCGAGCACGACAACACCGGCGCCCTCGCCCATGACGAAGCCGTCGCGATCGCGATCGTAGGGGCGTGAGGCCGTTTGCGGCGCGTCGTTGCGCTCGGTGGAGAGCGCGCGGCAAGCGGCGAATCCGGCGATCGAAAGCCTCGTCACCGGCGCTTCGGCGCCGCCGGCGACCATAACGTCGGCATCGCCCCAGATGATCAGCCGGGCGGCATCGCCGATGGCGTGCGCACCGGTCGAGCAGGCGGTGACGACGGCATGGTTGGGGCCTTTCAACCCATGCCGGATCGAGACCTGACCGGAGACGAGGTTGATGATCTGGCCGGGGATGAAGAACGGGCTGATGCGGCGCGGACCGCGTTCCTTGAGGATCATTGCATTCTCGGCGATGCCTTCGATGCCGCCGATGCCCGAACCGATCAGCACGCCGGTGGCGCACTGTTCCTCATGCGTCTTCGGCTGCCAGCCGGAATCCTTGAGTGCCTCGTCGGCGGCCGCGATCCCGTACAGGATGAAGTCGCCGATCTTGCGCAATTCCTTCGGCTCGAGAACGGCTTCAGGATTGAAAGTGGCATTGGAGCCGTCACCGCGCGGAATGACGTGGGCGACCTTGCAGGCAAGGTCTTCCACCTCAAATTCGGTGATGCGCTTGGCTGCGCTGCGGCCGGTCAGAAGCTCCTTCCAGCTGTGCTCGAAGCCCATGCCGAACGGCGAAAGCAGCCCAAGGCCCGTGACGACGACACGCCTCATCGCAGGTCCTCCCCGGTAATGACTGCAAATAGCGTCAGGCGGAGGCCTTGTCGATGTATTTCACCGCATCGCCAACAGTCAGGATGGTCTCGGCCGCATCGTCCGGGATCTCGACACCGAATTCTTCTTCGAACGCCATGACAAGTTCGACCGTGTCGAGGCTGTCCGCGCCCAGATCATCGATGAAGCTCGCCTGCTCCGTCACCTTGTCGGCATCGACGCCAAGGTGCTCGATGACGATCTTCTTGACGCGCTCTGCGGTGTCACTCATTTGGGCATCCTCGTCTTTTGGTTGTCTGTCTTCGTTAGCGGGCAGAATGCCGCTAATCAAGCTGAAAGATGGTCCTGCCGGAAACGCAACGGAACAGGACCGGTTTTTGCCCGAACCGCCGGGTTGCGGGCGGCATTACACGAAAAATCCCGTGCATCCAAGACGGAATGAAGCGTTTTCCCAAGTGTTAGATCATTGCCATGCCGCCATTGACATGAATGGTCTGGCCGGTGACGTAGGCTGCCTCGTTGGAAGCTAGGTAAGCGACGGCAGAGGCGACTTCGGCGCCCGTGCCCATGCGCCGGGTCGGGATCGCCGCCATGATCGCCTCTTTCTGCTTGTCGTTGAGCTTGGCGGTCATCGCCGATTCGATGAAGCCCGGGGCGACGCAGTTGACGGTGATATTGCGGGTGGCGATCTCCTGCGCCAGCGATTTGGAAAAGCCGATCATACCGGCTTTGGAGGCGCAATAATTGGTCTGGCCGGGATTGCCGGTGACGCCGACCACTGAGGTGATGTTGATGATGCGGCCATGGCGGCGCCGCATCATCGGATGGGTAAGCTCGCGGGTCAGCCGGAACACGGCGGTCAAGTTGACCTCGAGCACGCTATCCCAGTCGGCGTCAGCCATGCGTACGAACAACCCGTCCTTGGTGATGCCGGCATTGTTGACGAGGATATCTACGCCTTCGAGATCGGCCTCCGCCTTCTGGCCGAGCGCCTTGACGTCGTCGCGATTGGAAAGATTGGCCGGGAAAAGCTTTACCCGGTCGCCCAGTTCGGCGGCCAGCGCCTCCAGTTTCTCGATACGTGTGCCGTGCAGGCCGACGATGGCGCCCTGGGCATGCAGCACGCGGGCGATCGCCTCGCCGATGCCTCCCGATGCGCCAGTGACGAGCGCCTTGCGGCCGGTCAATTCGAACATGTTTTATCCTCTTCCCAAATCATACTGGCCAATCATAGGGGCTGGCGAGTTCGGCTATCTTAAAACGTCGCCGCGGTGGCCTATGGTTACCACCAGAATGACGAGCCGGTTATCCTGCACATCGCAAATGATGCGATAATCTCCGACGCGATATCTCCAAAAGGTTGCGAGCGGACCCTTCAGCGGTTTGCCGAGTTCACGCGGGTTGTCGAGAACGGCAATGCGGTTTTCGATAAAATCACGGATACGGTGACGTGTCTGCGGATCCAATTCTTCGACAAATTTTCGCGCCGAGCGGGCGTATTCAAGCGTCCAGGCCACGCCAGAAGTCCTCGGCTCTCATGACGTCTTCTTCACCACGCCTGATCCGCTCAACGACTTCGGCAGCCAAGTAGTAATCTTCCAAGTCCTCCAGACCACGTTCAATGAGCTCGCGCAGATAGTAGGCCTTGCTGCGACCAGTCTTGGCGGCGAGAAAATCCAGGCGCTGCTCGACTTCAGGAGAAAGGCGGATCGATGTGGGCATGCCGCACCTCGTTGCGATACATGTATTCATCTAGCGGCAAGCACCGATGAATTCAAGCTACGTGGTCACCCCAAGGCGGCAAGTGCCGTCTCGACCTCCGCCGCCGATCCGATGCTGCTGGTGGCAATGTCGCGGTTGATGCGGCGGGCCAGCCCCGACAGCACCTTGCCGGCGCCCACTTCGTAGAGCGTCGCAACGCCATTCGCGCCGAACCACTCCACCGTTTCGCGCCAGCGCACGCGCCCGACCACCTGTTCCACGAGGCGGCGGGCAATCTCGTCGGGATCGCTCGTCGGGGTCACCGTAACATTCGAGACCAGCGGCACGACCGGCGCAATCTTCGTCACGGCGGCCAGCGCCTCCCGCATGATCTCGGCCGCCGGCTTCATCAGCGCCGAATGGAAGGGCGCCGAGACCTGCAGCATCAGCGCCCGCTTGGCGCCCTTCTCCGTGCATAGCTTCGCCGCCAGTTCGACCGCCGGCCGGGCGCCGGAGATCACCAGCTGGCCGCCGCCATTGTCATTGGCGATCTGGCAAACCAAGGCTTGTGCGGGATCTTTAGCCGCGCCTTGGGCGGCCTCTGCGCAAGCGGCCTCGACGTCGGCTTGTTCCAGCCCGATGATCGCCGCCATGGCGCCCTCGCCTGCCGGTACCGCCGCCTGCATGGCGTTGCCGCGGATGCGCAACAGCCGGGCAGCGTCCGCGACCGAAACGAAACCGGCGGCCGCAAGTGCCGAATATTCGCCGAGCGAGTGGCCGGCCACATAGGTGACCTTGCCTTTCAGGGAGAAGCCGCGCGCCTCCAGCGCCCGGATTGCGGCAAGCGACACCGCCATTAGCGCCGGCTGGGCATTGGCGGTCAGCGTCAGCATCTCTTCCGGCCCTTCCCAGATCAGCTGCGATAGTTTTTCGCCGAGCGCGTCGTCGACTTCCTCGAAGATCTGCCGCGATTCCACAAAGGTTTCGGCGAGGTCCTTGCCCATGCCGACAGCTTGGCTGCCCTGCCCCGGAAAGGTGAATGCGATGGCCATCGTCGGCTCCCAGCTGCTGGTTCTCGTTGCCTGTGACGCAAGGCGTGCGGCCAAGTCAAGTCCAACCTTCACCTCGTAATGGCGGCCGAGTGCCTGTTTCGGCAGGCCTTTTTGGCGATCACTCATGATGAAAACCGCTCACGATTTGTTTGCTGGCTCTTCTTATTTTCGCCGCAGGCGCTAGGCTTTGCGTCACAGTTCGATGACAATCGAGTGACGCTTTTGTTGCGGGCCGGGGAACTATTGAAGTGGCAAAGACCAAGCAGAGCGCAGCCGAGGCGGCGCCACAGTTTCTTGAAGGCGATCCGTCGACCGGCTATCTACCGGAGCGCAAATGGCCTGTCATCCGCTATGGCCTTATCAGCTTGCTGGCCGCGGCCATCCTGGTGTTTGCCATCGAACTGATCGTGCGCGGCAACTTTGCCGGCACTGTCGATTTCTTTCTGCAGCCTTTCAAACCCGGCTGGACCACGATCATCATTTTTGCGCTGATCCTCATCGGCCTCGACGCCGTGCTCGGCCGCAGTCATCAGAGCCTGATGATAGTCGCGCCGCTGACGCTGTCGCTGGCGTTCGTCGGCCACCAGAAGTCGCTCTATCTCGGCGATCCGCTCTATCCGACCGATTTCCTCTATTCCCGGCAGATCGTGGCACTGATGCCGCTCCTGGTCCGCGATCGCCCGGGAACCGCCATTGCCCTGGCGATCGGCATTGTCGGCGGGCTGTCGCTGCTCGTCTATGGCTGGCGGCTATGGCGCCGCCGCGTTCCGGCACTCAGCCATAAGGGCCGCCTTGCCCGGCTGACACTGACGGTGCCGCTGATCGCCTTCTTCGTCTCCATCATGGACTATGCCACTTTCTCGTGGACGCGCGACCGGCTGCAGATCATCCCGATCATGTGGGACCAGAAGGAAAACTACGCTTCGAACGGTTTTGCGCTCGCCTTCGCGCTGAACGTCCCGATGGCCCATGTCTCGGCGCCGCCCGGCTATTCCGACAAGGCGATCGAAGCGATCGGCAAACCGCAGGTGACGGCCTCGGTACCTGCTGAAAAGCCCGACATCATCGTCGTCATGAGCGAATCCTTCTGGGATCCGACCAAGCTGCCCGGCGTCACCATCACACCCGACCCTATCCCCAATGTGCGGGCACTGCGCACGGGCTACATGTTCTCCCCCGAATTCGGCGGCATGACGGCCAACATCGAGTTCGAGGCCCTGACCGGCTTTTCCAACGCCTTCCTGCCGGCGGGCAGCATTCCCTACCAGCAATATGTGCGGACACCGACCCCTTCGCTGGCGACCTTCCTGAAAAGTCAGGGCTACCGGGCGCGTGCCATCCATCCCGGCACCAACTGGTTCTGGAACCGAGGGGCGGTCTATGCCGATTTCGGCTTCAACGACTTCAAGTCCGAGGAGACGTTGCCCCCCATGCAAAAACGCGGACCGCTCGCGTCGGACGCAGCTATGACGGACGAGATCATCCACGAGGCCGATACCAGCGCCGAGCCGGTCTTCTTTTTCGCCGTCAGCCTGCAGAACCACGGACCATATGAGCCGTATCGCTATAACAATCCGACCCATAAGGTGCAGGCGCCGATCAGCCAATGGGCGCGTGAATCGCTGTTGAGCTATGCCGAAGGCTCTTCCGACGCGGACCGCGGCCTCGAGCGGCTGATCGAATGGGCGAAGAAACGCGAGCGGCCGACGGTCATCGCTTTCTTCGGCGACCATCTGCCGCCGCTTGGGCCGGTCTACGTCGAGACCGGTTTCCTGAAGGACAATGTGGCGCCGCGCAAGGAGGCGGCCGACCAGATGCTGCTGCACCACCAGACGCCGCTGATCGTCTGGTCGAACCGCAGTGGCCCGGCCGAGGATCTGGGTGCCGTCAGCCCGGCCTTCCTGCCCTACCATATCCTGAAGACAGCCGGCATCACCCATCCCTATTACACCGGCTTCCTCGGCCAGTTGCGGGACCGTTATCGCGTCATCGACCGCAATTTGCTGTTGGCACCGGGGGGCGACGCCACCCCCGATTGGTCGCGTCGGAAAGAGATCGACCCGGCAATCCGCGACTTCCGTCTGCTGCAATACGACATGATGTTCGGCAAGCGCCATGCGGCGCCCGATTTCTTCCCCGAAACCACAGGCAAAGTGGCTGCGCATACGAGTTGAGCAGCGGCGGCGGGAGAGCGGCCTGTGGCCGGCGACATTGGTCTGGAAATAACGGTCGAAGACGTCCTTGCGCGTAGCGTCGATGTCGCCGAGATGCGAAGATGCAAGCCACGCCCGCCGGTGCTGGAACTTCGCATGGTGGTTAAGGTCCGGTTTCAGGAAATCCGTAAAACCTTGCCGTCGAGGCCCGTGGCGCTCTGGGACGGTGGGACACTAATCGAGCCGTTTGCCCTGTCGTTTGGCCTTGCTTTGCGGTCAAATTCCTGTATAGACGCCCGCAATCTGCCGGTCCTTGCTGGGGGCTGAACGGAGGGCCGGAGGTTTTTCGAACCTTCGCGTGAAGCCAGAAGCGCTTCCGCCTCCCGTGTCTCCGCTCTCGACCGTCTCGTCATGCTCCTTTCTTCCCCGCCTTCGCAAGGATTGCGGGTCAGAGAAGTTGCAGAGGCTTTTGCCGCCGGGAACCGGGAGAGAAACGAAGAAAGGCACGAACACTATGGCTCTATACGAACATGTGTTTCTTGCCCGGCAGGACCTCTCGCAGCAGCAGGTCGATGCGCTTGTCGAACAGTACAAGGGCGTCATCACCGCGAATGGCGGGTCCGTCGGCCGGGTCGAGAACTGGGGACTGAAGTCCCTCACCTACCGGGTCAACAAGAACCGGAAGGCATATTATACACTCATGGACATCACCTGCCCGCCGGCCGCGCTCAATGAAATGGAGCGCCAGATGGGCCTGTCCGAGGACGTACTGCGTTTCCTGACCATCAAGGTCGATGCGCATGAGGAAGGTCCGTCGGCAATGATGCAGAAGCGCGAAGAGCGCTCGGAACGCGGCGGCTTCGGCGATCGCGACCGTGGCGATCGTGGCCCGCGCTCATTCGGCGACCGCGATCGCGGTGACCGTGGTGATCGTCCGCCGCGCAGCTTCGGCGATGGCGGTGCCGATCGTGGCCCGCGCCGTCCGCGCGAAGGCTTTGAAGGAGCCGCAGAATAATGGTCGACATCAATCAGATCCCAACCCGGCGCCCCTTCCATCGTCGCCGCAAGACCTGCCCGTTCTCCGGCGCCAACGCGCCGAAGATCGACTACAAGGACGTGCGGCTTCTGCAGCGCTACATTTCCGAGCGCGGCAAGATCGTGCCATCGCGCATCACCGCCGTCAGCCAGAAGAAGCAGCGCGAACTCGCCAAGGCGATCAAGCGTGCCCGCTTCCTCGGCCTGCTGCCCTACGTGGTCCGCTAAAATTTACGCGGGCGGTTCGCCGCCCGCTTTTTTTCACCGGCCACGACGGGCGTAGCCGGATCGAACACTAAATCCCGGGTTGGATTTCGACAAGAGATCCTAACTGCCGCGACAGGCAGGACAGCGACACAGGCGGCGACGCCCCAGCTTCCTGACCTGTTCCAGACAATTCGGCGCCGATCCTGAGGATAGCGCCCAAGCGAAGGAACAAAACCATGGAAGTCATTCTTCTCGAACGCGTTTCCCGCCTCGGTCAGATGGGCGACACCGTCAAGGTCAAGGACGGATTCGCCCGCAATTTCCTGCTGCCGCAGGGCAAGGCGCTGCGCGCCAACGAAGCTAACAAGAAGAAGTTCGAAGGACAGCGGGCCCAGCTCGAAGCCCGCAACCTCGAGCGCAAGTCCGAGGCCGCGCAGATTGCAGAAAAGCTCGACGGCAAGAGCTTCATCGCCGTGCGCTCGGCCGGCGAAACCGGTCAGCTTTATGGTTCGGTCTCGACGCGCGACATCGCCGAGCTGGTGACGGCGGAAGGTTTTTCGGTCAACCGCAACCAGATCCTGCTCAACCAGCCGATCAAGACCATCGGCGTCACCAATGTGGCGATCGCGCTGCACCCGGAAGTCGAGGTTACCATCACGCTCAACATTGCCCGCACGGCCGACGAAGCCGAGCGCCAGGCCAAGGGCGAAACGCTGACCACCGCCGAAGCCATCTACGGCGAGGACATCAACGATAATGCGCGGCCGGAAAACTTCTTCGATCCGAATGCGGAGTTCGAGGGCGGCGAAGACAACGGCTGATCGTCATTCGTCGGCATTCGCCGGCTAATCGCTATTCTGGACCAATGCCCGGGCCTCGTACCCGGGCATTTTTATGCCAAATGGAACTTTTCGAACCCCTATATCTTGATGCAGAATAAGACAGCCTGTCTGACCGAGAGGGGACATTTGGTCATGAATATTCTGCTGAAACGCGTTCTCGACCGCCTGGTCCGCACAGGCAATCTCAAGGTGACAGGGCCGCAAGGCTCGATGGTGACTTTCGGTGACGGCAGCGGCGAGCCGGTGCACATGCATATCAAGACAAGGCATGCCGAGCGCGCCATCACTTTCGATCCGATGCTGGCGGTGCCGGAAGCCTACATGGACGGTGAACTCGACATTCTCGAGGGCGGCGTGCTGGGGGTGATGCGCATTGCGTTCCAGAACATGGGCAGCGGCGGTATCGATGCCACCTGGTCGAAGGCGATCGAGGGTCTGCGCCACGCCTTCCGGCGCCTGCAGCAGATCAACACGGCGTCGCGGGCGCGCCGCAACGTGCAGCGCCATTACGATCTGTCGGGCGACCTGTACCGCCTCTTCCTCGATGAGGACATGCAGTATTCCTGCGCCTATTTCGAGCAGCCGGACATGACGCTCGACGAGGCACAGGCAGCCAAGAAGCGCCATATCGCCGCCAAGCTCAGGCTGAAAGCGGGCCAGACGGTACTCGACATCGGCTCCGGCTGGGGTGGACTTGGGCTCTATCTCGCCAAGGCGTTCGACGTCGACGTACAGGGCGTGACGCTGTCGACCGAGCAGCACGGCGTCGCCACCGACCGCGCCCATGCGCAAGGCCTGCAAAACCGGGTTCATTTCGACATCAAGGACTATCGCGAACTCAATGAACGTTTCGACCGCATCGTCTCGGTCGGCATGTTCGAGCATGTCGGCGTCAATCATTTCCGCACCTTCTTCGACAAGTCGGCGACGCTGCTGAAGCCGGACGGCGTCATGCTGCTGCATACGATTGGCCGCTCCGGCGTGCCGTGGGCGACCAGCGCCTTCATCCGCAAATACATCTTCCCGGGCGGTTACATCCCGTCGCTCTCCGAAGTGATGCCGGCCATCGAAAAATCGGGGCTCGTCGTCACCGACATCGAGGTTCTACGGCTGCATTATGCCGAGACACTGAAGCATTGGGGCGAGCGCTTCGCCGCCAATCGCGACAAGGCCAAAGCGATTTATGACGAGCGCTTCTGCCGTATGTGGGAGTTCTATCTTGCCGCCTCGGAAGCTGCCTTCCGCTGGCAGGATCTCGTGATCTTCCAGATCCAGATCGCCAAGAAGAACGACACGCTGCCAATGACACGCGACTACATGGCCAGTTGCGAGAAGGCGCTGGAGATGCGCGATCTTGGACGTCGTGAAAAGGCTCCGGCGGCCAAGCCGGCTCGCCGCCGCAAGGTGGCGGATCCGGAGTAGACGGTCGGCGATCGCGCCATTGCCGCTTGCCATCGCCGGCTGGCACGCTGAAAAGGGTCCCGTCAACGCGGGACCTTTTTTCATGACCTACCTCCTCTACGTCGCCGCCGCACTTGCCGAGATCGCCGGCTGCTTTTCGTTCTGGGCGTGGTGGCGGCTGGACAAGTCGCCGCTGTGGTTGGCGCCCGGTCTCGTCTTGCTGGTGCTATTCGCGTGGCTGCTGGCGCTGGTCGACACCAGCGCGGCGGGCCGGGCCTACGCCGCCTATGGCGGCATCTACATTGCCGCCTCGCTGGCCTGGCCGTGGCTGGCGGAAGGCGTGCATCCCGACCGCTGGGACCTTGCCGGTGCCGCGATCTGCATCGTTGGCGCCTCGGTCGTTCTGCTCGCACCCCGGGCTGCGTGAGCGATGGAACTGCCCGTCCCGCTTAGACAAGGCGTCGACCGCCTTCTCGAACAGGTGCCGTTGCCGATGCTTAAGCAAGCGGCAAAGACGCTGTCGGACCGCTACCGCGCAGAGTTGCGCGACGGTCGCCTGCACATGGCCGAAGACATGGCGGTGAAGGCCTATCTGGCAACGCGGCTGCCGGCGACCTATGCGGCCGTTCGCGCCAGCCTCGATGCGGTGGGCGAGTCTCGACCCGACTATGCTCCGAAGACCTTGCTCGATGTCGGCGCCGGCCCTGGCACGGTGCTTTGGGCCACAATCGATCTCTGGCCCGATCTCGAACAGGCGGTGCTACTCGAGGCCGGCGCCGCGGTGCGACGGGTCGGCGAAGTACTTGCCGCGGATGCGATCACGGCCAGGACCGCCTGGCGGACCGGCGACGTCACCGTCGACCTGGTCGATCTGGAGCCGGCCGAGCTGGTGACTTCAGCCTATGTGCTGGATGAGATCGCGCCGGCATCGCTGGCAAAACTCGTCGATCGACTCTGGCAGCTGACCGCCGACACGCTGCTGGTCGTCGAGCCGGGCACGCCGGCCGGCTGGCAGCGCATCCTTGCCGTGCGTCGGCAACTGATCGAGGCGGGGGCGCACGTGCTTGCGCCTTGCCCGCATGAGGCGCCCTGCCCGCTCGTCGCGCCCGACTGGTGCCATTTCGCCCGCCGCGTCGCCCGCTCGCGCCTGCACCGTCTGGCCAAGGATGCCGAGGTGCCGTGGGAGGACGAGAAATTCATCTTTGTCGCCGCTTCCCGCCATCCGGCCGCTCCGCCTCGAGCGCGAGTGATCGCACCGCCGAAGTCGGGCTCCGGCAAGGTCTTGCTGAAGCTTTGCCAACAGGATGGGGGTGCTGCCGAGCGACTGTTCACCAAGCGCGACGGCGAGACATTCAAGGCCGCGCGGCGACTGGACTGGGGTGATGCCTTGCCGGAATGACCGGCAGCTATTTTCCTGTTTTGTTCTCGCCTGAGAACGGCTAGGCTCGCCATCTTGATTCGAGTCAATCGAGATTCTTTCCACCGAAAGATCCTGGCTGTGAATCGCGGGCATCAAAGTTGGTTGGTTGGGGACTGATGCAGATAAGTCATCACCGACTTGTCTCGTTCTGATATCGAGAGACGGGGATCAGGACCGGGGACATCATGGCAGAGGCAGCACGAAAATTCGGCGTGGCGGAAACACCGCTCTATCGCGAGGCGCCGAACAACATCGAGGCCGAGCAGGCACTGCTCGGCGCCATACTGGTCAACAACGATGCCTTCTACCGCGTCTCCGACTTCCTGAAGCCCGGCCATTTCTACGAGCCGCTGCATAGAAAGATCTTCGAGGTCGCGGCCGAGCTCATCCGCATGGGCAAGATCGCGACGCCGATCACGCTGAAGACCTTCCTGCCGGCCGACGAGAAGGTCGGCGACATGACGGTGGCGCAATATGTCGTGCGGTTGGCGGTCGAGGCCGTCACCGTCGTCAACGCCACCGACTATGGCCGCGCCATCTACGACCTGGCGACGCGGCGCGCGCTGATCACTGTCGGCGAGGACATGGTCAACATCGCCTATGACGCGCCGGTCGACATGTCGCCCTCCGACCAGATCGAGGATGCCGAGCGGCGCCTGTTCGAATTGGCCGAAACCGGCCGCTACGATGGCGGCTTCGAGAGCTTCACCGATGCCGTCAAGACGGCCGTCGACATGGCCAATGCGGCTTATATGCGCGACGGGCATTTGTCGGGCGTTGCTACCGGCTTGCGCGACCTCGACCGCCGCATGGGCGGCCTGCAGTCGTCCGACCTGATCATCATTGCCGGCCGCCCCGGCATGGGCAAGACCTCGCTCGCCACCAATATCGCCTTCAACATCGCCGAGGCCTATGTCCCGGCGCAGCAGGCGGACGGCTCGTTCAAGGCGGCCAATGGCGGCGTCGTCGGCTTCTTTTCGCTCGAAATGTCATCCGAACAGCTGGCCACCCGCATTATTTCCGAACAGACGGAAATCCCGTCGTCGAAAATCCGGCGCGGCGAGATCAGCGAGATGGATTTCGAAAAGCTCGTCGCCTGCTCGCAGACCATGCAGAAAATCCCGCTGTTCATCGACCAGACCGGCGGCATTTCCATCGCTCAGCTGTCGGCCCGCGCACGTCGCCTGAAGCGCCAGCGCGGCCTCGACGTCATCGTCATCGACTATATCCAGCTGATGCAGGGATCGAGCGCGAAATCGTCGCAAAACCGCGTCCAGGAAATCACCGAGATCACCACCGGCCTCAAGGCACTAGCCAAGGAGCTGGCGGTGCCGATCATCGCCCTGTCGCAGCTGTCGCGCCAGGTCGAAAGCCGCGACGACAAGCGCCCGCAGCTTTCGGATCTGCGCGAATCGGGCTCCATCGAGCAGGACGCCGACGTAGTGCTGTTCGTCTACCGCGAGGAATATTATCTGAAGAACCGCGAGCCGAAGCCGGGCACCGACGAATACATCAAGTGGGAACATGAGATGAACGAAATGCGCGGCAAGGCCGAAGTCATCGTCGCCAAGCAGCGCCACGGTCCAACGGGATCGGTCAGCCTCGCCTTCCAGGGCGAATTCACCCGCTTCTCGGACCTTGCCGAGGAACATCATTTGCCGGATCGGTTCGAGTAGCTTTTTGACCGACCGTCGCGCTCCGCCACACCCCCCTCTGGCCTGCCGGCCATCTCCCCCGCAAGGGGGGAGATCGGCAGTTTTGCCGCCGGTTCTCCTCTTGCGGCATCGGAGATTGGTGAAAGCATCAATGACAGCCAATCTCCCCCCTTGCGGGGGAGATGTCCGGCAGGACAGAGGGGGGTGCGAAGGATCGCCAGCCCTCGACCATTTGCGAACGGTATCCGCCTGATGGCCAAATCTCGCATTCAGTTCATCTGCCAGAATTGCGGTTCGGTGCATCAGCGCTGGGCCGGCAAATGCGATGCCTGCGGCGAGTGGAACACGCTGGTCGAGGAAGGCACGTCGGGCGGTATCGGCTCTGGCCCGGCCAATACGCGCAACGCCCGCAAGGGCCGCGCGGTGGTGCTGACCAGCCTCTCCGGCGACATCGAGGACGCGCCGCGTATCGTCTCCGGCATCGGCGAGCTCGACCGCGCCACCGGCGGCGGCTTCGTGCGTGGCTCGGCGCTGCTGGTCGGCGGCGATCCCGGCATCGGCAAGTCGACACTGCTCACCCAGGCCGCCGCGGCACTGGCAGCAAAGGGCCACCGCATCGTCTATGTCTCGGGTGAAGAAGCGGTCGCCCAGATCAGGCTGCGCGCCCAGCGGCTCGGCGTCGCCGGCACCTCCGTCGAACTCGCCGCCGAGACCAATGTCGAGGACATCCTCGCCACCATTGCCGACGGCAAGCGGCCGGATCTGGTCATTCTCGATTCGATCCAGACGCTGTGGACCGACATGGCCGATTCGGCACCCGGCACGGTCACCCAGGTGCGTGCCGCCGCCCAAGCGATGATCCGCTATGCGAAATCCACAGGAGCGGCGATCGTTCTGGTCGGCCACGTCACCAAGGAGGGCCAGATCGCCGGACCACGGGTGGTCGAGCACATGGTCGACGCGGTGCTCTATTTCGAGGGCGAAGGCGGCCACCACTACCGCATCCTGCGCACGGTCAAGAACCGCTTCGGGCCAACCGACGAGATCGGCGTGTTCGAAATGTCGGACAAAGGCTTGCGGGAAGTCGCCAACCCGTCCGAGCTTTTCCTCGGTGAACGCCATGCGAAGTCGCCGGGTGCCGCGGTTTTCGCCGGCATGGAAGGCACACGGCCGGTGCTGGTCGAGATCCAGGCGCTGGTGGCGCCGTCGACGCTGGGCACACCGCGCCGCGCCGTCGTCGGCTGGGACGGTGCCCGGCTGTCGATGATCCTGGCGGTTCTGGAAGCCCATTGTGGCGTCCGCTTCGGCACGCACGACGTCTATCTCAACGTTGCCGGCGGCTACCGAATTTCGGAGCCGGCGGCCGACCTGGCGGTGGCGGCGGCACTGGTTTCCTCGCTCACCGGTCTTGCCCTTCCCGCCGATTGCGTCTATTTCGGCGAAATCAGCCTTTCGGGTGCAGTGAGGCCGGTTGCGCATGCGCAGCAGCGCCTCAAGGAAGCCGAAAAGCTGGGTTTCGGAAGCGCGGTTCTGCCCTTGGGCAGCGAGGAACTTGTTGGTGGTAATGGAGCCGGGGGGATCGGAGCCGGCGCTTTCCAGCCCACCGAGCTGGCCGATCTCGTGGCGCGCATAGCCGGCTCACGGCGCAGCCGCGCCGACGAGCAAGAGTGATGCGGCTCGTCGAGCCGTGAAAAAGAGATCGGAGTGGGGCGAAAAACATGCCGATTACGCTGCTTGACGGAATTCTCGTCGGCTTCACCCTGGTCTCGGCGATGCTCGCTATGGTTCGCGGCTTTTCGCGCGAGATCCTGTCGATCATCTCCTGGGCAGCCGCCGCGGCGGCCGCCTTCTTCTTCTACAAGCCGGTGCTGCCTTACATTCAGCCCTATATCGATAACGAAAAGGCCGCCATGGCGGCGGCCGCCGGTATCGTCTTCATTGTCGCGCTGATCGTCGTTTCGGTCATCACCATGAAGCTCGCCGACTGGATCATCGATTCCAGGATCGGCGCGCTTGATCGCACACTTGGCTTCCTCTACGGCGCGGCGCGTGGCATCCTGGTCGTCGCTGTCGCGCTGCTTTTCTTCAATTGGTTGGCCGGCGCCAAAGCTCCAGGCTGGATTGCCAATGCCAAGTCAAAGCCGCTGCTCGAATCGATCGGCGCAAAGCTGGAAAGCCTGCTGCCCGAGGACCCGGAAAACGCCATCCTCAACAAGCTCAACCCGAATCAACCGGCCACCGAGACGCCTCTGGGCCCCGATGCGCCCGCAGCAGAAGCCCCTGCCGCCGGCGACGACGCCACTGCTCCAGCACCCGACGACAGCGACGCGCCGCCGGCCGACAATGCGCCCGCGACGCCGGCACCTGAAAACCCGGCGCCGGCAAACTGATTTCGGCAGACTTGCGAGGCTCAAGACTGCCGATCATGTGCACGACGTGCGTTGCTTTCGATGCGCTATGACCTTATATGGCGACTTTAGCGGAGCTTGAGCCCCAATGGCAGCCTCAGTGGCAGACGCAGACGACGTGCTTTCCGCCGAAGCCGACGACCATTTCCACGACGAATGCGGCGTGTTCGGCATTTTCGGCCGCCAGGACGCCGCAGCCATCGTCACACTCGGCCTCCATGCGTTGCAGCATCGAGGCCAGGAAGCGGCCGGCATCGTTTCTTATGACGGCACCCAATTCCATGTCGAACGCCATGTCGGCCTGATCGGCGACACCTTTACCAAGCAGCGTGTCATCGACAGCCTGCAAGGCAACCGTGCCATCGGCCACACACGCTATGCCACCACCGGCGGCGCCGGCATGCGCAATATCCAGCCTTTCTTCGCCGAACTTGCCGATGGCGGCTTTGCCGTCGCCCACAACGGCAATCTCACCAACGCCATGACCGTGCAGCGCGCGCTGCAGAAGCAAGGCGCCATCTTCTCTTCCACCTCCGATACCGAGACGCTCTTGCATCTGGTAGCCACCAGCAAGGAGCGCGACCTGAATTCGCGCTTCATCGATGCGGTGCGCCAGGTCGAAGGCGCCTTCTCGCTGGTGGCAATGACGTCCAAGAAGATGATCGGCTGCCGCGACCCGCTCGGCATCCGACCGCTGGTGCTCGGCGATCTCGACGGCGCCTGGATCCTCGCCTCCGAGACCTGCGCGCTCGACATTATCGGTGCGCGTTTCGTTCGCGACCTGAAGCCCGGCGAAATGGTCGTCGTCACCAGCAAGGGCATCGAAAGCCTGTTCCCGTTCGAGCCGCAAAAGACCCGCTTCTGCATTTTCGAATATGTCTATTTCGCGCGGCCGGATTCGTCAGTCGAAGGCCGCAACGTCTACGAAGTGCGCAAGCGCATCGGCGCCGAGCTGGCACTGGAAAGTCCGGTCGAGGCCGACATCGTCGTGCCGGTGCCGGATTCGGGTACGCCGGCGGCGATCGGCTTTTCGCAGGCCGCGGGCATTCCGTTCGAGCTCGGCATCATCCGCAATCACTATGTTGGCCGCACCTTCATCCAGCCCGGCGATTCGATCCGCCACATGGGTGTCAAGCTCAAGCACAACGCCAACCGCCGTATGATCGAAGGCAAGCGCGTGGTGCTAGTGGACGATTCGATCGTGCGCGGCACTACCAGCCAGAAGATCGTGCAGATGGTGCGCGATGCCGGCGCCAAGGAAGTACATATGCGCATCGCTTCACCGCCGACGCGCGCGTCCTGCTTTTACGGCGTCGACACACCGGAAAAGTCGAAGCTGCTGGCGTCGCGCATGTCGGTGGAGGAGATGGCCGAGTTCATCCGCGTCGATTCGCTCGGCTTCCTCTCGATCGACGGGCTCTACCGGGCCGTCGGCGAAACCGGCCGCGACAACGAGCAGCCGCAATTCTGCGACGCCTGCTTCACCGGCCAGTATCCGACCCGGCTTGCCGATTTCGAAGGCTCCGACAATGTGCGCACGCTGTCGCTGTTAGCGGCCGGCGGGTCTTAGCAGACGTCGCTTCAATGCTGAAGCTGTTCTGGCTGGATTTTGAAGCAGGACGCCGCCACGGTTTTCCGATGGGCGTCGGCATCACCGCAGAAGACGAAACGGATGCGGTAGATCTCGCCAAAACGCGGTTGTTTGCCAGCGGAAGATTTCCGACCCCCTACAGGATCAAGATCATCCCCGATCTCGACACCCTGGACCCGAACCATGTCAGGCCGAATATCGGCCACTACCTGCGTCGAGGAATCTGGTTTCCAACCGGTTATGATAGTAGCTGGTCTCCGTAACCTTTGATCTCAGAGTGACCTCATGATTTCTGCCCTCGATCTCTCCGGCCGCGTAGCGGTCGTCACCGGCGCCTCGCGCGGCATCGGCTATTTCATCGCCAGGGAGCTTGCCGCCGCCGGTGCGCATGTGATTGCGGTTGCTCGCACCGTCGGCGGGTTGGAAGAACTCGACGACCAGATCAAGGCAGGCGGCGGACAAGCGACGCTCGTCCCGCTCGATCTTGCCGACATGGCGGGGATCGACCGGCTGGGCGGCGCCATCCACGAGCGCTGGGGCAAGCTCGACATACTGGTCGCCAACGCCGCTGTGCTCGGCGTCATCGCCCCGATCGGCCATGTCGAGGCCAAGACCTTCGAGAAGGTGATGACCATCAACGTCACCGCAACATGGCGGCTGATCCGCTCGGTCGACCCGCTGCTCAGGCTTTCCGATGCCGGCCGCGCTATCGTGCTGAGCTCCAGCCTTGCCCACTCCGCACGCGCCTTCTGGGCGCCTTATGCGGCGTCGAAGGCGGCGGTCGAGGCCATGACGCGTTCATGGGCGCATGAGACCGAAAACCTGCCGCTCAGGGTCAATGCCGCCGATCCCGGGGCAACGCGCACCGCGATGCGGGCGCAGGCTGTACCCGGCGAGGATCCTGAAACGCTGCCGCACCCTTCGGAGATCGCCAAGCGTATCGTGCCGCTGGCCAGCCCTACGCTCAAGGAGACCGGGCTGATCTTCCAGGCCAAGCACAACCGCTTTGTCGCTTACCGGCAGCCGGAGTAAGCGGCCTAACATCACGCGGCTGTGATGCCGTGGCTTAACGCCGCGCTTTGGCCCAGCTTTCGCCGCTGGGCCGGAGTTGCTAGGATCGTGCGACTCCCAAAACAAGCAGAGCGAGGAAATACCCATGGCGGCACCGAGCGTAGCGTTAGTCTGGTATCTGGTGATCGCCGGCCCGCAAGGCGGCATGGTCGTGTTGCCCAGCACATTCGACACCCGCGAACAGTGCACCTTCGCCATAACCGAATACCAGAAGCAACCGACGCCGGCCGGCTGGTCGGTGCAGTGCGTGCCGAGCGCCTCGCCCTTCGCCGACGAGGGCGACGCCGAGGAGCCGTCGGCGCAGTAGGACAGCGTGATCTCCCCCCTTGAGGGGCCCTTGAGGGGGAGATGCCAAGT
Organism: Mesorhizobium sp. M0991; assembly: GCF_040318915.1. Lineage (NCBI taxonomy): Bacteria > Pseudomonadati > Pseudomonadota > Alphaproteobacteria > Hyphomicrobiales > Phyllobacteriaceae > Mesorhizobium > Mesorhizobium sp. M0991. Next base: position 41,802 of record NZ_JAMYNE010000003.1, on the reverse strand, counting down.
TTTGGCAAAGAGGGCAGGCCAGAGGGGGTCGCCACGCGTGGAGCGCCGGCCTCCATCTGCTGCAGCGGGCCGAGCCCGGTCGGACCAACCCCCTCTGCCCTGCCGGGCATCTCCCCCTCAAGGGGGGAGATCAGCAGCCCCAGCGTCGTGCGCTTACCGCCAGCTCCGGCTTCTGGCTGATGGTCTGGAACACGACGCAGTAGCGCTCGGTCAGCTTGATCAGCGCATCGACGCGCTCCTGCGGCTCGTCGGTGTCGAGGCCGAATGTCAGCCGGATGGCACGGAAGCCAACCGGCGCATCCTTTGCCACACCAAGCGTGCCGCGAAAGTCGAGATCGCCTTCGGCTTCCACCGTGGCGGCCCCAAGCTTGAATTCCAGCGCCGTCGCTACCGCCTTCAGCGTGACGCCGGCGCAAGCCACCAGCGCCTCCAGCAGCATGTCGCCGGAGCAGAGTTCGAGCCCGGTGCCGCCGGTCGCCGGATGCAGCCCGGCAATGGCGATCGCCGTGCCTGTCTCGACCTTGCAGGCGATCGATTGGTCGTCGATCGAGCCTTTGGCGCGGAGAGTAATCAGCGCGCGCGAGGCGTCGTCGCGATAGGCCTCCTTCAGCGGCGCCTGCATGGCCTTCAATGCGATCGCATCCATTTCGTCGTCTCCTATAGTTGCCTGGCTTCGCTGCTTAACGGCTATGCCGCCTGCCCCAAACGCAAGCGCGCGCTGGCGTAGCGCTTAGCAGGGTCTCGCCCGTATAGCCTGACGATACGGGGGCATCCAACGCTTTCACACCGTCTCTCGCAACACATTCGTAAGGCCGCCGGACAATGGCCGACATCGCCATCCTGGAAACGCGCGAAAGGCTTTCGCCGGCATCCTGTTCACCGGGGCTGCCGGTCTGCTGTTTCGATGCACGACGCCTCGATCAAGCTGACACTATGGTGTCAGGACGGGGCAGAGTAGGCTGGTGAGATGACGGAATTGCTGGACATGCCAGGCACAGTGGAAAGCGCCCGCGAACGTACCCTCGGCATCATCCTGGTCTCGGCATCGGCGGCCGTCTTCGGCCTCACCGGCGTGCTGACCAAATCGATCCATGCCGACCCGCTGACCATTACCTGCTGGCGCGGCTTCGTCGGCTCGATCCTGATCAGCCTCTATGTGCTATGGCGCCGCCAGCGCTCCGGCGGTCGCGACAGCCTGCGGCTCGGCTGGCGAGGCTGGCTGCTGGCGATCGAAGGCGCGCTCGCCAGCATCGCCTTCATCTCGGCGTTCAAGTTCACCTTTGTCGCCAATGTCGCGATCATCTATGCCACGGCTCCGTTCGTCACCGCGCTGCTGGCCCTCCTGTTGGTCCGCGAGCCGTTCCGGCTGCAGACGCTTGCCGCCGCCGCCGTGTCACTATGCGGGGTGGCGATCATGGTCTGGTCCGGCTTCGGCACCGGCCATTTGTTCGGCGACGGGCTGGCGCTGCTGATGACGATCGGCAGCGCGCTCTACATGATCATGGTGCGCGCCTTCCGCGACACGCCGGTGGTGTGGGCGGGTGCGGTGTCGGCATTCCTTCTGTTCGTGCTCGGCTGGTTCGTCGCCGATCCGCTGGCTGTCTCGGCCAGGGACGCTGTGCTTCTAGCCACCTTCGGCTCCTCGTTCGCGCTGGCTTCGATCCTGTGGACGGAGGGCACCCGGCTTATTCCGGCGGCCGAGTCCGGATTGCTGGGTTCAGCTGAAGTGCCATTCGCGATCCTGTTTGCCTTCCTGTTCCTGGCGGAGATCCCGCCGGCAGCCAGCATGGTCGGCGGCGCCATCGTGCTTTGCGCTGTGTTCGCCCACGCCGGCCGCGACTGGCTGATGGCCAGGCAGCGCGCAGCGGATGCATGACCAATCCTCGCCGCGTCCGAGCGCGAGTTGGTGGTCCGATCACGAGAAATCCGTTCCTGAAAATAAATTTTAAAAGTCACGGAACCATCATAGGGCTCAGGCATTATGGCTGCGACGGGCCACCCCAAGTCCCCCCAAACCCCTCGGCCCGTCTTACTCAGAAGCCGACCGCAAGGTCGGCTTTTTCTTTGCTGGCTCAATTGGCCAAGGCCAGGTTGCCGCTGAACAACGCGGCCAGATCCTGCGCCGGCCGGTCGGCATCCTCACGCAAGCGGACGGCGAATTCGGCGACCGGCACCGGCGGCAGATCAAGATCGCGCGGCGCCTCGACGATGCCGGAATGAGCGAAGCGCGCCGTCCTCAACGTCAAGGCGATGCCGGCGTGCACCGCCGTGCGCAGGCCGGCAAGGCTGGCACTGCCGGCAGCAATGCGGTAGCGACGGCCGGCCGCATCGAGTGCACTGGTCGCCGCTTCGCGAAACCCGCAATGGGGATCGAGCAGCGCCAAGGGCAGTTCGTCGTGGCGGGCGGCCAGCCCGTTCTGTGAGCAAAGCCAGATCATTGGTTCCTTGAGCACACCGACTTCGTCCCGTGTCGGCACCTGCCGCATGGCAATGGCCAGATCAAGGGTGCCGGCCTGCAAAGCCTGCGCCAGTTCGGCGGAACGGCCGACGCGCAGTTCGATCCTGACGCGCGGATGGCTGACAGCAAAAGCCCTGAGAAGCTGCGGCAAGCCGCTATCGGCGAAATCCTGCGTGGTGCCGATGGCGACGCGCCCGTCGGCGTGCGCCCCTTTGAGGGCCAGCCACGCCTCGCGGTGCGCGGCAAGGATGCGACGCGCGTGAGCGATCAGATCCTCGCCTGCCGGCGTCAGGCCGCGCCCTCGCCCCTGCGGCACCAGCAGCGGTTCGCCGACAACATCCTCCAGCCGCTGCATCTGCGCGGTCACTGCGGACGGCGAGCGACCGACGATCGACGCGGCCCGCGCCAGGGAACCGCCATCGACGAAAGCGAGGAAAGTCTTGAGGAGGTCGGGATCGAACATCTGCATAATTCGATATTATCAAAGTGTTTATCAAAAACAATTCGATTTTTTTGATCAAAGGACGATGGCATGATTTTCTCGACGGCGAAGAGGCGCCGCTTGAAACCGAGGAGAAGAAATATGCCGATCATCAATGTCAGCGTTACCGGCAAGCCCGATGCCGCTTTGTCCGCCGCCATTGCCAAGGAAGTGACCGAACTGACGGCCACGCATCTGCGCAAGGACGCGACGATTACAGCTGTTGCCATTTCCTATCACGACCCCGAGCACTGGTTCGCCGGCGGCAAGTCGCTGGCCGAGCATGGCGCCAACACGGCTTGGCTCGACATCAAGGTTGTCGACGGCACCAACACCAAGCTCGAACTGGAGGCGTATCTGCAGGCAATTTTCGCCGCATTCGGCCGGCTGCTGGGCAAGGTGCATGAGGAAAGCTACGCCCTCGTGCATGAAGTGCCTGCGGCCGCCTATGGCTTTGGCGGCAAGACGCAGGAATTCCGCTTCATCAGCGGAAGGATGAAAGCGGCGTAGCTGCGATAGGCAGCCGAGCCCAATTAAAGATAGGAGAGAAGGAAAAATGGAGCCGCATTGACGTTGATCCAACTTCGGCTAGGTTCTCACCCGAAGCGGCCACTGAAGAGCCGTGACGTGAGATCGTTGGGAGATGCGGCGATGATCCTGACACTGGCGCTGCTTGCGGGTCTTGTCGCGGCCTGTCTGCTGATCGGCGTGGTGGAGAAGTTCCGCCTCGGCCTGCGCTTGAGCCAGGCGCTGCTCTACGTGCCGTTCAAGCTCGCCTACCGGATCAGCGACGAGCGCATCAAGATTGCCCGCAAGTCGGCGGCCCCCGTCATCTACGTCATTTGGCATCAGTCACGCATCGAGCCGGCGCTGATGCTGTCGCTGCTGCCGGAGGACACGCTGCACATCCTCGATCAGGCTTCGGCCGGATCGCCGTGGCTGGAGCCGTGGCGCGAGCTCGGCCGCACCATCGCCTTCAACGCCGAGCATGTCTTCGTCAGCCGCAGATTGGTGCGGGTGCTGAAGGGCAAGGGCCGGCTCGCCGTTTACCTGCCGGATGCAGTCGAGCCCGACGTCAAGTCGTTTCGGTTGTTTCGCGCCATCACCCGTATCGCCATGCAGGCCGACGCCCGCATCGTGCCGGTCTTTGTTGCCGGCGCACGCAGCCTGCCGGCTTCGCTGACGCCGGCAGACAAGGCGCCGCGCCATTGGTTTCCGCAGCTGTCGATCAGCGCGCTGGAGCCGATGACCATCGCCGAGCTGGTGGCGCGGAACCCAGATCAGGCCTCCAACACCAATGCGCTGTTTGACCGCTTCGCCGAGGCCAGGCTTTTCGGCAGCGATCTCGATCGCGGCCTGTTTCTCGCCATGCGCGATGCCGCCGACCGTGTTGGCGCTTCGCACCCAATTATCGAGGACGTCATTGGCGGTGCGCTGAGCTACCGGAAAATGTTCATCGGCGCCAGGGTTTTGGGCCGCCGCTTCGAGGCAATAACAGCGCCGGGCGAAGCGGTTGGGCTGCTCCTGCCCAACGCCAATGGCGTCGTGCTGTCGTTCGTCGGACTTTTGTCGGCTGCGCGGGTGGCAGCGATGATCAACTATACCTCCGGCCCGGCGAGCGTCACCGCCGCCATCCGCACGGCGGTGATCCGGACCGTGGTCTCCTCACGCGCCTTTGTCGAAAAGGCCAACCTCGTCGACATCGTCGAGGCGGTGGAAAAGGGCGGGGCGAAACTGCTGTGGCTGGAGGATGTTCGCGCAAGTGTGACCGTCCTGGACAAGGCCGCAGCCGCGTTGCTGTGGCGCTGGCCGTTGCAGCGCCAGGATGCGGCCAAGCCGGCGGTGATCCTGTTCACCTCCGGCTCGGAAGGCACGCCCAAGGCCGTGGTGCTGTCGCACCGGAACCTTCTTGCCAATGCGATGCAGGCGGAAGCCCGCATCACTATCTCGCCGGCCGACATCCTGCTCAACGTGCTGCCGGTGTTCCACTCGTTCGGGTTGACCGGCGGCACCATCCTGCCGCTGGTCACCGGAGTAAAGCTGTTCCTCTACCCCTCACCGCTCCACTACAAGCTTATTCCGGAGGTGGCGCGCAAGGTCCGGCCGACGGTGATGTTCGGCACCGACACGTTCCTCGCCAACTATGCCCGCACCGCCAAGGACGGCGATTTTTCCAGCCTGCGCTTCGTCGTGGCCGGTGCCGAAGCGGTAAAGCCGGAGACGCGCCGGGTTTATCGCGAACGCTTCCAGGCCGAGATCATCGAAGGTTTTGGCTTGACCGAGGCCGCACCGGTGGTTGCCGTCAACACAGCCATCCACGGCCGCGACGGCACGGTCGGGCGGCTGCTGCCGGCCATGCGCATGAAACTCGAACCGGTCGAAGGCATCAGCGACGCCGGCCGGCTGTGGCTCGACGGGCCGAACCTGATGATGGGCTACATGACTGGCGACCGGCCTGGCGAGCTGCAGCCGCTCGAAGGCTGGCACGACACCGGCGATATCGTTTCGGTCGATCGCGAAGGCTTCATCACCATTCGCGGCCGCGCCAAGCGCTTCGCCAAGATAGCCGGCGAGATGGTATCGCTTGGTGCGGTCGAGATGCTGGTGCAGTCGCTATGGCCGGAAGAGCATCACGCCGTGGTGGCGGTGCCAGACAAGCGGCGCGGCGAGCGCCTCGTTCTCGTCACCACCGCCGACAATGCCGATCCCGACGAATTGCGCGAATTCGGCAAAAAAGCCGGCGCGGCCGAACTGATGGTGCCGAACGACATCGTCAAGGTCGAGGAGATCCCGGTACTGGGCTCCGGCAAGACCGACTATGTCTCGACTAGAAAGCTGGCACTCGAGAGGCTGGGACTGAGCGCAGCCGCCTGAGGTTTGCTGTCGAGAACTCTAGAGGACCACCACCGACAACAGCAGAATGGCGCCGACGGCCATCATCAGCAGGCCCGGCCAGTTCTGCGACAGGCCGAGAAAACGGAGCCCGCGCCGCCGCGGCTCCAAGGTTGGACCTGGTGTTGCGAGATTAGGCGTCGCACTATCCGGCGCGGTGGAGACAGCGGTCGGCTCACTGAGCCGCCCGCGCATGATGACTGCTACCGCCATATAGACAAAGCCGGCGACAGTCAGTAACACGCCAATGAGGATGACAGCCATTTCTCCTCGTTTTCCGATGGTCCTGCCGCCCGATGCGGCAGCTTGCGCGACGCTGACGACGTATCACGAGCAGCCGCTCAAACGAATCTACCGATACAAACGGTCAGGCGCCCAGCAAGTTCCGAAAACGCGGCGATGCCCCCACAGCGCCGCGTCCCCTGCGAGCCGCTCCCTGATCTAAACTGGTGACCCTTTTCGTGCACTGCCAGGCGCAGGAGGAATTGGCACCAAATCTGTCAGCCAATGTCCGAGGACGGCACCTTCTCGCCTTCGCGCTTGGCGCGTCTCGAATAGGCGCGCACGCTGAACGGCAAGAAGAGCAGATAGCCGGCAACCGAGGCCGTCAGCGTGTACCAGGGATAGGTCATCAAAAGCAGGACGTAGAGGACGACTGCGAGGATGATCGGCAGCACCCTGTCGCCTGGTATCCTGACGCTCTTGCCGGAATAGACGGGCAGTCTGCTGACCAGCAGGAACGCCACCAATATTGTAAAGCCGGTGGCAATGAAGGCTGCCAGGCGGCTGGGTTCAAGGCCAAGCCTGAGGAAGAACAGATAGAGCGGCAGCATCACCAGCACCGCACCCGCCGGCGCCGGCACGCCAACGAAATATTCGGTCTGCCACTGCGGACGGTCGAGCTCTTCGTCGAGCACGTTGAAGCGGGCAAGCCTCATCCCACAGGCGATGGTGAACAGCAGCGCCGCGATCCAGCCCGGCGAACCTGCCCTGTCGAGCAGAAAGGCATAGAGCACCAGCGCCGGTGCCACGCCGAAATTGACGATATCGGCCAGCGAATCCATCTGGGCGCCGAATTTGGAAGTCGCCTTCAGCATTCGCGCCAGACGGCCGTCGATACCATCGAGGAAGGCGGCGAGCAGCACCATCACCACCGCCGGCTCGAAGCGGCCCTCGAAGCCGAAGCGGATGCCGGACAGGCCGGCGCAGATGGCGAGCACCGTGACCAGATTGGGCAGCACCATGCGCATCGGGATTTCGCGAATGCGAGGGCCACCGCCGCCATGCGCCTCGAATTTCTTGAACGGCGGCGCCACCGGTCAGGAGACCCGCACGAGCGGCGTTGCGGCAACGCCGCCGAATTCCGCCAGCACCGTCTCACCGCCAACCGCGGTCTGGCCGACGGCGACACGCGGCGTCGCGGTCGAGGGCAGGAATACATCGACGCGCGAGCCAAAGCGGATCAGCCCGAAGCGCTCGCCGGTCCCGATGGCGCCGCCGGGCTCGGCCCAGCAGACGATGCGCCGCGCCACGAGGCCGGCAATCTGCACCGCGGCGACCGTTCCATTGGGGCTTTCGATGACCAGCCCGTTGCGCTCGTTCTCGGTGCTTGCCTTGTCGAGTTCGGCGTTGAGGAATTTTCCTGGCCGATGCTCGATCCTGGAAATGCGGCCACGCACCGGGGAGCGGTTAACGTGGCAGGAAAAGACGTTCATGAACACCGAGATGCGGGTCATTTCACCGCCGCCGAGGCCAAGCTCGCGCGGCGGCACGGCCGGGCCGACCGCCGAGACGATGCCGTCGGCAGGGCTGACAACCAGCCGGTCGTCGATCGGCGTGACACGCTCGGGATCGCGGAAGAAATAGGCGCACCAGGCGGTCAGGATGAGACCGATCCAGAACAGGGTCGAGGAGAAATAGCCCAGAAAGAGCGTCGCCGCGCCGAACGCAGCGATAAAGGGATAACCCTCGCGATGGATCGGAACGAACGCATTCTTGATCGTGTCGACGAGGCTCATGGGATGAGGACAACCTTGGTTCCAAGTCCGGCCTCAATAGCGGAAACACCCCGCGGTCGCAACGCGACAATGGGAGCGCTTGGAGGTGGCGGTCGTCGCCGTCTCAGAACGGCCAAGCGAAATCCACTCAGGCACCCGCTGCCGCCGCTTGGTCGAAATACTCCTCGAGCTCGCGCCGATCGGCCTCCGCCAAGCTCTCTTCGTGGGTGCCGCGTAGCACGCCGCCTTTCAGGGTCGACTGGAGGAGGAATACATGCTCGTCGGCCATAACCACCCAGTTCACAACCGCGCCGCCTTCCCTAGGCACGACCGAGTTCGCAGAGACGACAGCATCGGTCGGATCGAACCCGGCCCTGCGCAGCAAGAGGTCGACAGCGACCGGCGCATGATAGGCTGCGGCCAATTCGAGCACCGTTTCTATTGCCTGCGCTTCAACACGGCCAAGTCTCTTGCCGACGAGGGCGGTGCGTGCGTCGGCAATGACGGTGTCGAGTTCTTCGCCAGAATTATAGATGAACTGGCTATGGCCGCCATTGTTGACCTCAGCCAAATAGTCATCGGCATGACAGGCCTGCATTGCCTTGGGGCTGATTTCGGTGGAACGGTAAAGGCCTTGGGAGACCATGGCTTCGACGAATTCTCTGACGGCTACAATGAGACCGAAAGGATTGTCGGCCGCGTCTTCCACGACTGAGCGCGGCACGATCACCGAAGATGATGGCTTGCCTGGGAATGACTGCTTGGACCGAGCCGGTGAAATGGTCGCTGATCGCTGAAATTTCTTCTTGGCCCAGCGGGAAAATCTTTCGAACACGCCAAACGCCCTTCCTGCTTGCCACAACAGGATTTCTGCGGGCCAACGTGATTCTTGCATTTGACTTTCCCGTCCGCAAGCACCGGCCGGTTATACTTCATTGAAGAAGGATGAGTGGAGGCGCACGGCGCATCGCGCGGTTCCGTGCGGCTACTCAGGTCAAATATAAACGACGCCGTCGCCATCCTCATTGTCGGAACGCAGCACTCTGGCCCGTCCTTGGCAAGACAGCGCCTCTCATCGGCCTTTCAGCCATGACGATTTGCGCAAACCCGGAGGTTCTCGGCCCATGCAGGAATTAGCAGCTAGGCAAGTGCAAGTGGTGATGAACGGCTTGGCCTTCGGCGAGTCGCCGCGCTGGCACGATGGCCGGCTGTGGTTCTGCAACTGGGGCACAGGCCAGATCATCGCCGTTGACGCTCTGGGCAACAGCGAGATCGTGCTCACCGTGCCGGCCACCCTGCCCTACTCCATTGACTGGCTTCCGGACGGGCGCCTGCTTGTCGTCTCCGGCCGCGAAGGGCTGATCCTCAGGCAGGAGGCAGACGGAACATTGGTCACCCATGCCGATCTGAGACAATTATCAAAGGGCCCGTGGAACGAGATCGTCGTCGATGGACGCGGCAACATCTATGTCAATGGCGGTGGGCCTGCTCCGGCTCCCGGCCAGCATTTCGGCCCCGGCACCATCGTGCTGGTTGCACCTGACGGCTCGGTTCAGCAGGTGGCTGAGAACCTCGCCTTCGCCAATGGCATGGCAGTGACGCCTGACAACAAGACGCTGATCGTTGCCGAGTCCCACGCCAACCGGCTGACCGCCTTCGACATCGCTGCCGATGGCCACCTTTCCAACCGCAGGATCTGGGCCAATCTCGGCAACGGTTTTCCCGACGGCATCTGCCTCGATGCCGAAGGTGCGGCCTGGTACGCCGACGTTCCGAACCGGCATTGCGTGCGGGTGCGCGAAGGCGGCGCGATGATCGAAAGCGTCGATGTCGACCGCGGCTGCTTTGCCTGCATGCTCGGCGGCAGCGAGGGAAAAACGCTGTTCATCGTCGCCGCCGAATGGCGCGGCTTCGAACATATGATCAGCGATGCCCGTACCGGCCAAGTGCTCAGCGTCGAGGCTACTGCGCCGGGCGCCGGCTGGCCGTAGAGAGCTTACACCCCGGGAATCCGCTGATAGTTGGCAATATCGGCCTTGACGCCAAGTCGCGCAATGGTCTCCTGAGGATTGAAGCCGATGCGCTCATGCGCAGCCTTGATGATCGGCACGACCTTGTCGACAGCGGCCTGCCCTTCCCATTCGACAATGGTCACGAGGTTGAACTCGCCCGGCCCCGAGAATTGCTCAAGCAGGAAATCCTGGACGAACCCTTGCTGCTGGCGCAGCAATTCATGCGTCATCCGGACCTTGGCAAGAATCTCCTCGCGGGCGTTGGCCGGAACAACAAACTTGTCCACCCGGAATACGCTGCCGCCACTAACTGCCTGATTTATCTCACTCATATCGATTGTCTCCGTTTTCAACGACGCATCTTGCTGCGATCCAAAACGGTCTACGATCTCAACTTAAGTTGAGGTCAAGCACGAATTTTCAGCTCACCTCCGAGGTGCGGCGGCGGACGACGACGCCGAACTCGTCGCTTTCGCGGGCAATGCGCAGCCGCTCCTCGGCCTCGCTTGCCTCGCGCTGGCGGTCCCACATCGATGCATAAAGGCCGCGCTTGGCCATTAAGGCGGCATGGGTGCCGCGCTCGGCGATCTGGCCGTCCTGCAGGACGATGATCTCGTCGGCCGAAATCACTGTAGACAGCCGATGGGCGATGACGAGGGTGGTGCGGCCTTGGCTGACCAGGTCGAGTGCCGCCTGGATCTCCTGCTCGGTGTGGCTGTCCAGCGCCGAGGTCGCCTCGTCGAGCATCAGGATCGGCGGTGCCTTCAAGATGGTGCGGGCAATCGCCACCCGCTGCTTCTCGCCGCCGGACAGTTTCAACCCGCGCTCGCCGACCATTGAGCGATAGCCGTCGGGCAGCCGCTCGATGAACGGTCCGATCTGGGCCAGTTCTGCCGCCTTGCGCACATCCTCCTCGCTGGCGCCGATGCGGCCGTAGCGGATGTTGTAGGCGATGGTGTCGTTAAACAGCACCGTGTCCTGCGGCACCATGCCGATGGCGGCGCGCAAGCTCTCCTGCTTGACGTCGCGAATGTCCTGGCCGTCGATCAGAATCTTGCCGCGCTGAATGTCGTAGAAACGAAACAAAAGCCGCGAAATGGTCGACTTTCCGGCTCCGGAGGGGCCGACGATGGCCACCGTCTTGCCGGCCGGCACCTCGAAGCTGATGCCCTTCAGTATCTTGCGGTTGGGGTCGTAGGAAAAATGCACGTCACGGAACTCGACCTTGCCGGCTTCGACGACCAGTGGCTTGGCGCCCGGCCGATCGACGATCTCGCGCTTGACGTCGAGCAGATCGAACATGTTTTCGATGTCGGTCAGGCCCTGGCGAATTTCGCGGTAGATCATGCCGATGAAATTCAGCGGCACCGAAAGCTGCATGAGCATGGCGTTGACGAAGACGAAATCGCCGACGCTCTGTGTGCCTGCCTTCACCTCGAGCGCCGACAGCACCATGACGACGGTCATGCCGATGCCGAAGATGACGCCTTGGCCGAAGTTCAGCCAGCCAAGCGAGGTCCAGGTCCTGGTCGCCGCCACCTCATAGCGCGCCGTGGAACGGTCGAAGCGCTCGGCCTCCATGGCTTCATTGTTGAAATATTTGACTGTTTCGTAGTTGAGCAGCGAATCGATCGCCTTCGTGCTGGCTTCATTGTCGCTGTCGTTCATCTCGCGGCGGATCGAAATACGCCAATCGCTCGCCCTGACGGTGAACCAGACATAGAGCCAGACCGTGACCGCGATCACCAAGACGTATAGCCAGCCATAGGTGACGGCGAAGATGCCGGCGGTGAGCGCGAATTCGACGATCGTCGGCGCCGTCGCCAGCATGGTGAAGCGGACGATCGTCTCGATGCCCTTGGTGCCGCGCTCGATGACGCGCGACAGTCCGCCGGTGCGCCGTTCGAGGTGGAAGCGCAGCGACAGTTCGTGCATGTGCACGAAGGTGCGGAAGGCGAGCCGGCGCACCGCATGCTGGCCGACCCGTGCAAACAGGGCGTCGCGCAACTGGTTGAAGCCGAGCTGCACCAGCCGCACGGCATTGTAGGCGACGACCAGCATGACCGGCGCCAGCAGGAAGGCCGGCAGCGGCGGCGGCGATTTGCTATCGCCGGCCAGCGCGTCCGTCGCCCATTTGAAGAAATAGGGTCCGGCCACCAGGGTCAGCTTGGCGACAACCAGCAGTACGGTTGCCCACACCACGCGCGCCCTCAGATCGGCGCGGTCGGCCGGCCACATATACGGCCAGAGATTGCGCAACGTTCTGAAGGTCGAGCCGGAATCGGCGGAAACGGTTTTCTCGGCCATTCTTGTTTACCTTTTATATCTTAGCGGCCGGAGCAGCAGGAATCGACCAGCGCGGCTAACGATGCGGAAACATCGGCGAGCGCGGCACGGTCGAGTTCATAGCGCGAGCGCTGGCGGTCAGGCTCGAAGCGGATCAGCCCGGCCTCGACCAGTATCTTCAAATGCTGGGAAACGGTGGACTGCGCCAGGTCGAGATGCTCGACGACCTCGCGGCAGCAGCAGGAACGGCTGGCGGAAAGGTGTTTGAGAATGTCGATCCGCGCTGGATGCGAAAGGGCCGCGAGCTGGACAGCGACGGCGCGGCTAACCGGCGTGCAGTTGGCCGGCGCGTGTTCATCTGCCGCGCGGCGTCGGTCCGTTACGAGGGGGGATTCGGTCATCGTCCATCGGCGATAAACGATGACTGGCCCTGCCGCAAGCTATCCTGATGGGCAGAACGCTACTCGGTCTTGGCTGGCGCCGTCGTCATTTGGTCACCCATTGCCTTGAGATCGGCGGGCTCGCCTTCCTTCGATTTCTCCGGCACCTTGAACACCTGCCCCGGCCAGATGCGGTTCGGATTGCTGATCTGGTCCTGGTTGGCGAGATAGATGGTCGAGTAGCGCATGCCCTGGCCATAGACCCGCCGCGAAATCCGCCACAGCGTGTCATGGCGGCGGATAATGACTGCGCCATCGGCATGTTCGAGCTTTGGAGCCACCGTCTCGGGAGTTTCGCCCGAAGGCGTTGTGGCGGCCATTTCGGCCGGGGCCTCGGTGGCAGGAGTGGGCGCAGTTGCGGGCGTTTCGGCGGCTGTTGCCGGCGTAGCCGGCGCGGCTTTGGTCGCCGGAGCATTCGGCTCGGCTGGTTTTATCTCGGCAGGCTTTGGCTCGGCGGGCGCGACGGCGGCAACCGCCTCGCCCGGCTCGCGCTCGAACGGCACGGCGGCACGAGCCACCACCGTCACCCCGTCGGCGTCGAGCGCGTCGACATGAATGGTGTAGGTGCCGACCGGAATGTCGCGTGTCGCTTCGACCAGGAAGTGGCGGTCGGGCGAGGTCTTCGCGTCGCCGAGCAGGATATCGTTGGCATAGGCGCGCACCTTGCGGCCGGGATCAGCGACGCCGGCAACGAAAATCTTGTTGCCGTCGATTTCGACGGCTTCGACGACGATCTTGGGCTCCGCCACGGGAGCAGCAGGCGCTGCCGGTGTGGCGGGCGCTGCCGGAGCCGGTGGGGCTTCAATGGCGGCCGGGGCGGCTGGCGCCGGCGCGGCGGCGGCCGGCAGTTCGGTGCCGGTGGCAGGCGGCGAGGCATCAGATTTTGCCTCAGGGGCTGGAACAGTGAGCAGTTCGGACGGCTTGCCCGGCTCCTCGACCATTGCCAGCACTTGGCCGGTGGAATTCTGGGGGATCGAAACGACGGCGGTCTGCGCCGAGGCGATCACGACATTGCCAGCCGTCGAGCGCAGCGTGATCGTGTAGTCGCCGGGCTTCAGCGGATCGTCGAGAATAATGGCAAAGGCGCCGTCGGGACCGGCCACCGTCGAGCCGAGCACAGTCGAACCGTTGAGAATCTCGACCTTGGCGTTGGGCGCCGCATTGCCGGCGACGACGATCGAGCCGTTGCTTTCGACACGCACGATATCGAAGGTCGGCACGATTGCACCTGCTGCGGCCGGGGCGGCGGGCGCTGCCGCATCGGTGGACGCGGCAGGCGCAGGCGGCAGCCGGCCCTCGGTCGCCGGAGCGGCCGGTTTCGAAGCCGGCGGCGTCAGCGCCGCGACCTCCGCAGGCGGGGCGGAATTGAGATACGGGTCGAGTGCGCCCGATACATAGGCGGTTCCCGCCGCGGCGACAGAGCCGCCAGCCGCGAACAAAAACGCCTTCAATGGATTAATTGCCATGTTTCCCTGCCCCTTAGCCACCTAATTTCGGTCTAGCCTGTTTTACCAAAGCCGACAAGAAAAAGCCCGCCCCAGGGCTTGACCATGCCAATAGTCCCTATCACCAATCATAACATGAACACGATTCGATCTGTCTGCGTCTATTGCGGCTCGTCCCCGGGCCGAGATGAGACCTATATCAAGGCCGGACACCTGCTTGGCCGCTCGATCGCCAAGTCCGGCCTGCGTCTGATTTATGGCGGCGGCACTAAAGGGATCATGGGTGCCGTCGCTGAAGGGGCATTAAAGGCCGGCGGCAAGGTAACCGGCATAATTCCACGTTTTCTGATCAACCGGGAGGCGACCGAAACCGCACTTAACCGGCTCGACGAACTCGTCATCACCGACAACATGCACGAGCGCAAACACAGGATGTTCGAGAAATCCGACGCCTTTGTGGCGTTGCCCGGCGGCATCGGCACCGTCGAGGAGATCGTCGAAATCATGACTTGGGCGCAGCTCGGCCATCATCGCAAGCCGATCGTCTTCGGCAACATTGGAGGGTTCTGGGATCCGATGCTGGCGTTGCTCGACCACATGGCAACGGAGGGCTTCATCCACACGGCGCAACGGGTCAAGCCGCTGGTGGTCGAGGACCCGGAAGCAATCGTCGCCGCTATCATGGTGGCGGGCTCCTCCGTAGATGCACCGACGGAGGGCGTGCAGTCGGTGATTGATAAGATGTAGAGTGAATGGTGAATGGTGAAGTACAAGACCTTCCGAACCGGCGCCTGTCTATCCCCTACTGACTATTCACTATTCACTGTTCACCCCTGCCCTACCGCCCTCCTTAAGTCGGCAATGACCGCACGCTTGTCCTGACGCCGCCAGGCGAGATGGATCGAGACCGTGCGTTCGAACCACGGCAGATCACGAAACACGATCTGAGGCGGCGCGGCACTCCGCAGGCTGGCCTGCACCGTCGCCAGTCCAAGCCCGGCGCTGACCAAGCCCAATGACGTCAACGGATCGGTCGTCTCATAGGCAATGTCGGGCAGGAAGCCGGCCTTCGCACAGGCGGCGAGAAATTGGCTGCGGTTGGTGTCGTCAGGCTGGCGCACCACCGTGATCCAGGTGCGTCCGTCCAGTTGCTGCGGCAGCATCTCCGCGATATCGGCCAATGGATCGCTTTCCGGCATCGCCAGAACCAGCGGCTCGCGCATGATGAGCATGGCGGCGATGTCGGGATCATCGGCAGAAGGAGGCGTGTAGACGAGGCCCAGATCGAGCGATCGTTCGCGCAGCGCTTCGATCTGCGCGGCGGAACGCTGGCCCTTCAGTTGAAGATGAAATTCGGGCCGGTCGCGGCGAAACTGGCGCAGCATCCGAGCGACAAGCCCGGCATGGACCGCGCCTTCGACATAGCCGATGGCGAGACGGCCGACCGTACCGCTGGCGAGATTGCGGCCGAGCTCCTCCAGCCGTCTTGCATGGGCCAGCAGCGCACGCGCCTCGGCAAGAAAGGCGCGGCCTTCGGGATTGAGATGAACACGCTGCCTCGCCCTCTCGAACAATGCGACGCCCAGTTGCTCCTCCAGCTGCATGATCTGACGGCTGAGCGGCGACTGCGAGATGCGGAGCAATTCGGCGGCACGCCCGACATTGCCGGTTTCGGCCACCGTGATGAAATAGCGGAGCTGGCGCAGGTCGAACATTGTTGCTCCGATGCTAAAGTCCCGTAAGGTCTCAACTTTAGCCTAATCAGTCTTGGACTGTCTGGCCAGTCGAAGCGAATATTTTCGCCATTCCAACGGCCAACATCAGGAGATTCCGATGCAGTTCTTTGCCCTTCTTGCGCGCAACACCGAAAAGTTCACCGACGCCGATTTCGCGCCACTGCTGCCTGGCGAGGCCGAGCAGCGCCGCACGCTCTATGCCGAAGGCGCCGTGCGTCAGGTGTGGAATCGAGGCGACATTCCCGGCAGCGGCATGATGTTCGAGGCCGGCAGCGATGCCGACGTGCGCAACCATCTCGCAACCTTGCCGCTGGTCAAGGCCGGCATGATGGACATTGCCGCCGTCGTGCCGCTGCAGCCCTATCCCGGCTTCGGGCCGAAGCGCTGAGCGATCGTGAAAGAGGCGGCTGCCGGCATTAAGACTGGCCAGCCGCCTTTTCTTCGTTAGGTGGCTCGAGCGGATGCGGCAACGATCTTGCGCGCCGAAGAAAACATCGACCAGGAGTACATCGCCAGCGCCGCCCAGATCAGTCCGAAGGCTATGGCCTGAACGGTGCCGAAGGGTTCGCCGAAAATCAGCACCGCGATCAAAAAGACGATCGTCGGCGCGATATATTGCATGATGCCGATGGTGGAGAGGCGCAGCAGCCGGGCGCCGAACGCAAACAACAGCAGCGGCACGGCGGTGACCGGACCGCAGCCGATCAGCAAGGCGGTGTCGTTCAGCGAGCTGGAGACGAAATGATCCTGTCCTGTGGCGATCAGGAAGATGATGTAACCGAGTGCCGGCACCGACAGCAGCAGCACTTCAAGCAGGAAGCCCTGGCTCGGGCCGATTGGCAGCGTCTTGCGGAAGAAGCCATAGGCGGCAAAGGAAAAGGCCAGCACCAGCGACACCCAGGGCAGCTTGCCGGCGTCGATGGTCAGCACCGCGACCGCGATTGCCGCCAGCACCACCGCCGCGATCTGCAGGCGGTCGAGCCGCTCCCCGAGCAGCAGCGCGCCGACAACGACGCTGACCAGCGGGTTGATGTAGTAGCCGAGCGCCGTCTCGATGGTGCGGTTGACCGCGATCGCCCAGACATAGATGCCCCAGTTGACCGAGATCAGCGCCGCCGTCAGCACCGCCATCGAAATGATGCGCGGCGAACGAACTGCCGCTTTGAAATCGGCAGTGCGGCCGGCCCAGACCAGGACAGCGGCCGCGATTGGCACCGACCAGACGATGCGGTGGGCGATGACTTCGGCCAGCGGCAGATGCGCGACAGCCTTCATGTAGAAGGGCAGCAGCCCCCAAAGCAGGTAGGCCCCGAGCGCCAGCAGGAAGCCGCGACGAGCTTTGGTATCGGCCTCGATTTGAAGTGCTTGGGTAGCCATGGCCCAAGGCTATGCGCCAGCGGCTTGCCCAAAACCATCGCAAATTGCTGATGGATCAATGGAGTCTCGCTGATGGTTCAACGCTACTCCGCCGCCGCCAATCCCGCCATGTCGCGGTTCTTCATCAGCTTGTAGACGATCGAATCCATCAGCGCCTGGAACGAAGCATCGATGATGTTTTCGGAGACGCCGACCGTCCACCAGCGCGCGCCGGTGCCGTCATGCGATTCGATCAGCACGCGGGTGATCGCCTCGGTGCCACCATTGAGGATACGCACCTTGAAGTCGGCCAGCTCGAGATCGGCGATCTCGCTCTGGAATTTGCCGAGATCCTTGCGCAGCGCAATGTCGAGCGCGTTGACCGGGCCATGGCCTTCGGCGACCGACATCTTCTCCTCGCCCTCGACCAGCACTTTCACGATCGCCTCCGAGACCGTCTTCAGCTGGCCGTTGGCATCGAAGCGGCGCTCGACCATGCAGCGGAACGAGGTGACGCGGAAGAATTCCGGCAGGCCGTGCAGCATCTTGCGCGCCAGAAGCTCGAAGCTGGCGTCGGCACCTTCGTAGGCGTAGCCCTCGGCCTCGCGCTCCTTGACCACAGCGATCAGCGCGTCGAGGCGATGGTCATCCCGGGGCATGTCGATGCCTCGCCGCTTCAGCTCGGCGAGGAAATTGGCCTTCCCACCTTGGTCCGAAACCATGACGCGGCGGCGGTTGCCGACAGTCTCTGGCGGCACATGCTCGTAGGTCGCCGGCTCCTTGGCGAGCGCCGAGGCATGGATGCCGGCCTTGGTGGCGAAAGCGGAGGCCCCGACATAGGGCGCCTGCGCTTCGGGCGCGCGGTTCAGCAACTCGTCGAAGGCGCGGGACAGGCGCGATATACCGGTCAACGCCTCTGCCGAAATGCTTGTAGCAAAGCGGCCCGAAAAGGCCGGCTTCAACGCCAATGTCGGCACGATCGAGATCAGGTTGGCGTTGCCGCAGCGCTCGCCGATGCCGTTCAGCGTGCCCTGGATCTGGCGCACGCCGGCCTCGACGGCGGCAAGCGAATTTGCCACCGCCTGACCGGTGTCGTCATGGGCGTGGATGCCGAGATGGTCGCCCGGTATGCCGGCCGCGATCACCTTTTCGACGATGGCGCGCACCTCGGAGGGCTGCGTGCCGCCATTGGTGTCGCACAGCACCACCCAGCGCGCGCCGGCTTCATAAGCCGTCCTGGCGCAGGCCAGCGCATAATCTGAATTGGCCTTGAAGCCGTCGAAGAAATGCTCGCAGTCGACCATCGCCTCCTTGCCGGCAGTGAGCGCCGCCTCGACCGAGGCCTTGATCGCCTCGAGGTTCTCCTCATTGGTGCAGCCGAGCGCGATGCGGACATGGTAGTCCCAACTCTTGGCGACGAAGCAGATGGCGTCCGACTTCGACTGGACCAGCGCGGCAAGGCCGGGATCGTTCGAGATCGACACTCCTGCCCGTTTGGTCATGCCAAAGGCGACGAACTTGGCATCGGCCGTGCGACGCTCGGCAAAGAAGGCGGTGTCGGTTGGATTGGCGCCGGGGTAGCCGCCCTCAACGTAGTCAATGCCGAACTCGTCGAGCAGCTTGGCGATGGCGATCTTGTCCTCCACGGAAAAGTCGATACCCGGCGTCTGCTGACCATCGCGCAGCGTGGTGTCGAACAGATAAAGGCGCTCGCGAGCCATGGTCATTTCC
Organism: Mesorhizobium sp. M0991; assembly: GCF_040318915.1. Taxonomy (NCBI): domain Bacteria; kingdom Pseudomonadati; phylum Pseudomonadota; class Alphaproteobacteria; order Hyphomicrobiales; family Phyllobacteriaceae; genus Mesorhizobium; species Mesorhizobium sp. M0991. The sequence goes on along the minus strand of NZ_JAMYNE010000003.1, from coordinate 22,968 downwards.
CGGCAAACATGTCCGTCGCGCGGATCAGCCTGTCGAGGATGCCCGGCTCCGAATAGGCGTGGCCGGCGCCTTCGATCAGATGGAAATCCGCTTTCGGCCACGCCTTGTGCAGCGCCCAGGCATAGCGCGCCGGGCACGGCATGTCGTAGCGGCCGTGAACAATGGTACCCGGGATATCCTTAAGCTTCCATGCATCGCGCAGCAGCTGTCCCTCTTCCAGCCAGCCGGCATGGACGAAGTAGTGGTTCTCGATGCGGGCGAAAGCCAGGGCATAATCATCCTGGCCGAAGGGACCGCTGGTTTCCGGTTCCGGCAGCAGCGTGATCGTCTCGCCCTCCCACAGGCTCCAGGCGCGGGCGGCCTCGACCTGCGCCACAGGATCGCTGCCGACCAGCCGTTTGCGGTAGGCGGCCATCATGTCGCCGCGCTCAGCCTCCGGGATCGGCGCCACAAACCGCTCCCACTTGTCGGGGAACATCTCTGACACGCCGAACTGGTAGTACCATTCGAGTTCGGCGCGGGTCAGCGTGTAGATGCCGCGCACGACCAGTTCGCTGACCCGCTCGGGGTGGGTCTCGGCATAGGCCAGCGCCAGCGTCGAACCCCACGAGCCGCCGAACACCAGCCATTTGTCGAAGCCGCACATTTTTCGCAGGCGCTCGATGTCGGCGACCAGGTGCCAGGTGGTGTTGGCTTCAAGCGAGGCATTGGGCGTCGATTTTCCGCAGCCGCGCTGGTCGAACAGGATGACATCGTACAGCTTCGGATCGAACAGCCGCCGGTGCTTTGGCGAAATGGTGCCGCCCGGCCCGCCATGCAGGAACACAGCCGGCTTGGCACCGCGGGTGCCTGAGCGCTCCCAATAGACCTGATGGCCATCGCCAACGTCGAGCATGCCGGACTCGAAAGCCTCGATCTCGGCATAGAGGGTACGGAATTCGCTGCTCATAATTTCAGGCCCTGCTGCGGCCAGTTGGCCGTCTCGTGATCGGGATGCTGGAAGGAGATGATGGATTCCTGTCGCGCGTAGAAATCCGGGTCGTCATGGACCGGCGCGTCGAAGATCGTCTCGACCCAGGGCAGCCTGGCGGCGTAGTTGACCTGGATCTGCGGCGCCAGATCGGAACGGTCGTCGAAGGCGCCGATGGCGATCTCCAGCGCGCCGGGCTGGCGGTAGGTCAGCGGTGTGCCGCAGCGGGCGCAGAAGCCGCGATCGATGTTGACCGACGACTGAAAGTAACTCGGCTCCTCGCGCAGCCATTCGACGCCGTCGCTCGGCACCGTCACCAGCGCGCCGAAAAACGAGCCGAACTGTTTCTGGCACATGCGGCAATGGCAAATCGAGGGGCGGCCGAGCGCGCCGTGGATGCGGAAGCGCACGGCGCCGCACTGGCAGCCGCCGGTACGAACGGTTTCGGTCATGATCTTTCCTCCGTCGGCCATTGTTCGGTGTCGTGGTCGGGATGCTGGTAAGAGACGAGGTCGGCGAGATAGGAGGCAGACGAGACGTCGGCCATCGTTTCCTCACCGGGCAATTCGTGAACATGATCCACATAGGGGAGCTTGGCTTCGACACCCCATTGGATCGTCGGCGCGATCTCCTCGGGGTGGTCGAATGCGGCGATGGCGAGCGCCACGCCGTCGGGCGCTTCGAAGGTCAGCGGCGTGCCGCATTCGGCGCAGAAACCGCGCAAAGCCGCGTTGGACGAGCGGAAGCGTTTGGGCTCACCGCGCGTCCAGTCAAGCTTTGCGCCGCGCACCGAGACCAGCGGCAGGTAGAAATTGCCGCTCGCCTTCTGGCACATGCGGCAATGGCAGACGGAAGCATCGCCGAGCGTGCCTTCGACGCGGAAGCGCACCGCGCCGCACTGGCAGCCGCCTGTATACACCGGTCTGTTGTCGAGGCTCATCGCGCACTACTCCGGAGCATGGCAGACCGCCTCGACATTGTTGCCGTCGGGATCGAGGACGAAGGCAGCGTAATAGTTCGGATGGTAGTGCGGGCGCAGGCCAGGCCCGCCATTGTCCTTGCCGCCGGCGGCGATCGCCGCGGCGTGAAAGGCATCGACCTCGGCGCGGCTGCGCGCGGTGAAAGCGACATGCTGATGATCCTTCGGCTTGTCCTTGCCGGCGTGCAGCCAAAACACCGGCCGGTCGCGGCCGTAGCCGCCGACCTTGGCGCCGCCGGTATATTCCTGCGGCACCATGTAGAGCAGCGAGGCGCCGAGCGGCGCCATCGCCCTGTCGTAAAAAGCCTTCGACGCGTCGAAATCTGAAACGGTGATGCCGAGATGATCGATCATCTTTTTACCTCCCAGGTGGTGATGCGTTCGCCGGTGACGGGGTCCTTGCCGTCCTTCAACTGGATGCCTTGCGCCAGCAACTCGTCGCGGATGCGGTCGGCGTCGGCCCAGTTCTTGGCGGCGATCAACGCGAGGCGTTTGGCGATCGCCTTGGCAATGGCGTCTTCATCCACCTTGGCTGTTGCGACATCGAAGCCGAGGAACAACAGCGATGTCTTCAGTGAAGCGGCAGCATCGTTGTCTTCGGCGGCGGCGTTGCCGCTACCAACGGCGAAATCAACAGCATCGCCAGCCAACTGCGTCAGCAACTGGAATGCGGCATAGGTGGCCAGGTCGTCCGACAGCGCTTCGATCACATCCGCCGGCACCGGCTTTGCCGTCGGCGGCGCCAGATCGGCCGCCCGCTTCCATTTACGCAGCGTATTCTCCGCCTCTTCCAGCTTGCGCACCGAAAAGTCGATCGGCTCGCGATAGTGCGTCATCAGCATCGCCAGCCTGAGCACCTCGCCCGGCCATTTGCGGCCGCCAAAGGTCTCCGTCTCCAGCAATTCGGTGATCGAATAGAAATTGCCCAGGCTCTTGGACATCTTCTGACCTTCGACCTGCAGGAAACCGTTGTGCATCCACACCTTGGCCATCGTTTCGGTGCCGTGGGCGCAACGCGACTGCGCGATCTCGTTCTCGTGGTGCGGAAAGATCAGGTCGAGACCACCGCCATGGATGTCGAACACCTCGCCGAGATAGGCGGCCGACATCGCCGAGCACTCGATGTGCCAGCCCGGCCGACCCCTGCCCCACGGGCTGTCCCAGCCCGGCTCCTCGGGCGAAGACAATTTCCAGAGCACGAAATCCTGGGGGTTTTTCTTGTGCGCATCGACGGCGACGCGGGCGCCGGCCTGCTGCTCGTCGAGATTGCGCTTCGACAACTGCCCGTAGTCCGGCATGGAAGCGGTGTCGAACAGGACTTCTCCAGCCGCGACATAGGCATGGCCGCGTTCGATCAAGCATTGAATCAAGAAGATCATGTCGACCTTGCCGTCGGGCCTAGGCTCGACGAACTCGGTGGCGCGCGGCTCGACCGTCGGCTCCAGGCAACCGAGCGCCGCCACGTCCTTGTGGAACTGACCGGCGGTCTTTTCGGTGACCCGCCTGATCGCTTCGTTCAGCGACAGCTTGCCCGATGCAATCTCGTCGCCGAAATCACGCAGTGCGCGGGCGTTAATCTTGTCGTCGACGTCCGTGATGTTGCGGACGTAAGTGACGTGCGCTTGCCCGTAGAGATGGCGCAGCAAACGGAACAGCGCGTCGAAGACGATCACCGGCCGCGCATTGCCGATATGGGCGAAGTCGTAGACCGTCGGGCCGCAGACGTACATGCGCACGTTGCGCGGATCGATCGGGAAGAAATCCTCCTTGCTCCGCGTTAGCGTATTGTAGAGGCGCAGGCTCTTCGATGCGTCAGACATACGTGCGTTCCCGGTGCGTTACTTTGGCATGATCTTTTGGGATCGTGCTCTGGATGGAGTCGGTTACGCCGAGGCGCAAATCGGGGTCCAGCCTGCTGGCCGGGGCGTTTGTCCAATCTGGGAGGAAGGCGAAAACGTCCAGGACCAGCGCGAGGCTAGCCGATAATGCAAATGCCACAAATGGCGAAAGACGTTCTCATGGCGGGCTTTATCGCCTTGCCCGGTGTTGCCGTCAAGTCGCTACCTTCGCCAAAAATATCGTTGCCTCACAGGAATTGAGCTATTGAAACATTTTATTAAACAGGTCGGCACTGTCATGAAACATTCGCCGGCTAGATCAGCAAGCGTCACGATTTGGTCGGATTCGGCCAGCAAATGCAGACACGAAGACGTTACCAGGGAAGAGAACAATGGCTAAGCAAGAATCCAACCGCGCCAAGCAACCGGCGCTCGCCAGCCACTACCGGGCGATCGGCCCGGCAGCAATCGTCGCAGCTCTTCTGCACACCGCGAAGAAGAAGAAGCCGGCGCAGAAGATCGTTTCGCCGCGCGCTGCCTGAGAATGCCGTCGGGAAGATTGAGGCGCTCACGGCGTACCGTAATAGTAGCTTTTGCTAAAATAAACTCATCTGCCTGTCGTTCGCGCCGGACTTCTGGCGCCTGACCTTCTCGGGCTCAGGCTCGACGACGCCCTTCTCCTGAATCTCCGGCCCGGTATTGGCGACCTTGTTGACGAGGTCGGAAACCGGGACCGCTTCGAAGAAATCGGGCTGGGCGGGTCTCAGCAGATCGGCCACGTCGCGCGGCTCGAGCGTGCGGCAATCCAGCCAGCGCGCGAAATCCTCGGGATGGATCACCACCGGCATGCGGTCGTGGATATGGGCAGTATCGGCATTGGCATGGGCGGTCAGAATGGCGCCGGTGTCCATTTCCGACCCGCCCGGCTCGGCATAGGTCTCAATCAGCCCGGCGAAGGCGACAAGCCGGCCATGCCTTGGCCGCACCCAATAGGGCTGCCCTCTTCTGCCACCCGTTTGGTGCCATTCGTAGAATCCCGAAGCCGGTACCAGGGCGCGGCGATGGCGCATGGCAGCGCGAAACGACGCCTTTTCCGAAGCGCCCTCAGAACGCGCGTTGAACAGCAGCGGGAAGTTACCCGTATCCTTGACCCAGGCCGGGATCAGGCCCCAGCGCACCAGCATCGAGCGGCGGTCGGGCAGGTTCGAGCCCGGCGCCTGCGGCAATCCGGCGAGCGCCATCAGCACCGGCTGCGTCGGCGCGATGTTGTAGCGGGCCGGAAACCCCTCAAGTTCCGCCAGGCCGAGAAAGGCGGCGGTCTGGTCCGGAGTGGCTGTCAAAGCAAAGCGTCCGCACATGAATTCAGCTCTCGAATTGGTGGCATGTGAAAGTGGCCATGGAACCCGCCTTTCGCAACCGCTAAAGCTGTTCGCCGACGGCCGGTCCACAACGGGCTATGCCAATCGAGCGATCCGGAGCCCATGGAAGCACGCAAGATCATTCCGGCAGTCTCGGTCTGCGTCGTGCGCGAGAACACGGTGCTGCTGGTCAAGCGGGCCAGGCCGCCCTCGCAAGGCCTCTATGCCTTTCCCGGCGGCAAGGTCGAAGCCGGCGAGACGCTGGCACAGGCAGCACGGCGCGAATTGCTGGAAGAGACCCGATTGCAGGCGCGCGGCTACCGGCCGCTGCGGGAAATCCACATCGACGGCAGCGGCGACGGGCATCCGGTCGACTACTGGCTGACGGTGTTTGGGGCCAATTATGCCGGCGGCGAGGCGGTTGCCAGCGACGACGCCGAAACCGCGGCTTTCTATACGCTGGCCGAAATGACGGCGATGCCGCTCGCCGATGCAGTGTTTGAAATTGCCGACGATCTACTCGGCCCCAACAAAGACGGCGAGACCTGAGCCAGAGAATCGCCTTGCAGGCGACAAATTGTTTCAGCACAAAGCCTCATGAGCCGCACGTCCTCGTTTCTCGCCGCCTGCCTCGCCGTCAGTGTGAGTTTCGGCGTGCGTCCGGCAATCGCTGCCGAAGCGCCATTCGAGCCTGGGCTGATGCGGCTGGCGGAAGTGCTCGGTTCTCTGCATTTCCTGCGTAATCTGTGTGGCGAGAAAGGCGACCGGTGGCGAGCCGAGATGGAAAAACTGATCGCATCGGAAAATCCGAACCCGGAGCGGCGCGCCCGCTTCATCGCCAGCTTCAACCGCGGCTACCGGTCCTTCGGCGGCACTTATACCCAATGCACCGCCTCGGCGACGGAAGCCATCAGCCGCTACATGAAGGAAGGCGAGACACTGTCTCGCGACATAGCCTCTCGCTACGGAAACTGACGACGGCTGCTGCCGTTCCGGCAAACCGGCATCAAGCGCCGGCGCTGTGGGTGGCGGACGCGTTCGACACTTCTCCGCTTGCCTCGAGTGAGGCCTTGGTGCAAACCTGATGTTGCACTTTTGCAACTATGTTAACGAAACGTTAGCGCGCGAATGTGAAATTAACTCAAACTGAAGGTTTCCGTCCCCTTGGCCGGCCTAATCGGCTAAGTTTGAAACGGATCGGACGCAGGTTTGCTGGATGCGACGGAATTTGTAGAAAACGACCAAAAAATGTCGCATTACAAATACTTACTGCGCCTGCGTGTAAAAGGGACAACTCAAGCTTGATCCCTATCCAACGGATCACCGCTTGAAAGGGTGGACATCGCAATGGAACATGGCGTCAACGACATCGACGCGCTGGTCAGGGAAGAAAAGCGCCTGACCGCCGTGGAAAGCCACAGCGAAGCCTGGGCAGAAGGATTGTCGGCCGGGATCGAGCCGGAAATCATCGCCGAGGCAGCCCTCGAAACGGCATTCGGCGAAATGCTGCGCACCAACGGCGAGACCTCGGCGCTTGCCCTGCTCGATCGCATGCGTGAAAAGGTGATTGCCGGGGCCTTCGAGCCCGAAAGGCTGCGGCACTGACCCCGGTTCTTTGACGACGGCGCGCCGCCGGACATCGTGTTCGGGCACATGGATGGGCTGGAACCAGGGAGTTGCAGGCGGTGAATTTTTCGATATCAGGCAAGCCGCGCGGCCTGGTCCTCAGCATTTGGCTTACTGCTTCCTGCGCCACGATTCCCCTTGCACTGTTTCTTGCGAGTAGTCCCGCTCACGCCCTCAGCGAGATCAAGCGCGAAGACCTGCCTTCGCCGGTCACACCGCCGCCCGACGGCGACATGTCGCCGCCCGGAAGTACCGTGCCGATGCCCGGCCCGCTCGGCACGACGCCACCTGCAGCCAGCCAGCCGACTCCGTCCGACGAGCCAGAGCAAACCGAGCCGAAAGGGCCAGCGGACGATGGCGGGATGGCCAATCCGCATGTCGATCCGGACGCGCCTGTGCCCGAAGTCGTCTACGACCTTGCCAAGTTGCCAGAACCGGTCAGGCGCATGCACGATCTGATCGTCGAGGCGTGCAAGAGCGGCGACATCGAAAGACTGCGGCCGCTGATCGGCACGGGCGACATGATGACCCAATTGTCGCTGGGCGACATGGAGGGCGACCCGATCGCCTTCCTGAAAGGCCTTTCGGGCGACACGGAAGGCCAGGAAATCCTCGCCATCCTGGAAGAGGTGCTCAATGCCGGCTATGTCCACGTCGATGCAGGCACTCCGCAGGATCTGTACGTCTGGCCGTATTTTTTCGCCCTGCCGCTGGACAAGCTCGATGCCAGGCAGCGGGTCGAGTTGTTCAAGATCGTCACCGCCAGCGACTTTGACAACATGAAGCAGTTCGGTGCCTACATCTTCTACCGAGTCGGCATCACGCCGACCGGGCAATGGACGTTCTTCGTCGCCGGGGATTGAGTGGTCTAGCCTGGCCCTTATCGAGGCAGAGAGCCTAGCGCGCCAACGCCTCGGAAAACTCCACCGCCCTGCCTTGGCCTGGCGTGGCAATCTCGCCTTCCCACATCACGCGCCGGCCCCGAACGATAGTGCCGACCGGCCAGCCGGTCACCTGCCTGCCGTCATAAGGCGTCCAGCCGGCCTTGGAACCTTGCTGGGCGTTGGCGATGGTCTCGTGGCGCTTCAGATCGACAATGGTGAAATCGGCATCGTAGCCGGCGGCAATTCGGCCTTTCCTGGCGATGCCGAAGATGCGTTGCGGGCCATGGCTGGTCAGGTCGACAAAGCGCTGCAAGGTGAGCCGGCCGGCGTTGACATGGTCCAGCATGATCGGCACCAGGGTCTGCACGCCGGTCATGCCGGACGGCGACGCCGGATAAGGTTTCGCCTTCTCGGCCAGCGTGTGCGGCGCATGGTCGGAGCCGAGCACGTCGACAACGCCCTGCGCAATGCCCTGCCAAACCCCGTCGCGATGGCGCGTGGCGCGTACCGGCGGGTTCATCTGGATCAGGGTGCCCAACTGCGCATAATCATCGGCGCTCAGCGTCAGATGATGCGGCGTCGCCTCGCAGGTCGCGACATCCTTGTGCTGTTCGAGGAAGCCTATCTCCTCGGCGGTCGAGATGTGCAGCACATGGATCCGGGCGCGGACCTGGCGCGCGATGCGCACAAGGCGCTCCGTGCAGCGCAACGCAGCGATCTCGTCGCGCCACACCGGATGTGAGGACGGATCGCCCGCGGTGCGCTCGCCAAGCCGCTCGCGCAGCCGGAACTCGTCCTCAGAGTGAAAGGCGGCGCGGCGGCGTGTGTTCCTCAGGATCGAGGCAACGCCTTCATCGTCCTCGACGAGCAGGTCGCCGGTGGACGAGCCCATGAACACTTTTATGCCGGCCGCACCCGGCAGCCGCTCGAGATCGCCGGCGTCGTTCGCATTGTCGCGGGTGCCGCCGACCCAGAAGGCAAAGTCGCAATGCATGCGGCCGGTGGCACGCCGCACCTTGTCGGCAAGGGTTGCCTCGCTGGTGGTCAGCGGATTGGTGTTCGGCATCTCGAAGACGGCGGTGACGCCGCCGAGCACCGCTGCCCGCGAGCCTGTCTCCAGATCTTCCTTGTGCTCCAGGCCCGGCTCACGGAAATGCACCTGGCTGTCGACGATGCCCGGCAGGATGTGCAGCCCGCGGCAGTCGATCGTCTCGCCCGCCGACGCCTGGCGAAGGTCGCCGATGGCAGCGATGCGCCCACCATTGATGCCAACGTCGCGAAAACCCTCGCCGTCATGGTTGACCACGATGCCGCCTGTCAGGATGAGATCGTAGATGGGGGCCATGCGGATCCGGTCTCTTGCGGGGGAAGTGCCAGCGGCTTACGTAATGGCCGATAGTTTTGCAAGCTCAGGCTCGTTTTCCCACCATGCCCTTTGCCTCGCTCAGAGATCGCGCACTCGTTTCCGTGTCGGGGCCGGATGCCGAGCACTTTTTGCAGAACATCCTGACCACCGACCTCGACGCGCTCGGTAGCAGCGAAGCAAAGCCCGGCGCGCTGCTGACGCCGCAAGGCAAGATCCTTTTTGACTTCCTGATCTCGCGCGCCGGCGAAAATGCTTTCCGCCTTGAGTGCCGTGCCGAGACCGCTGACGATTTCATGCGCCGGCTGACGCTCTACAAGTTGCGCGCCAAAGTCCAAATTGCCAAGCTGGATCAGCCGGTTGTGACCGTTCTATGGGAAAGCGATTCAACCGCCTCGCAATTTGAAGCAGCGCCGTTTGCGGATGCGCGGTTCGTCGATGCTATCGTCAAGCGCTTCTATGATGGCACCGCAGAAGGAGGCGACCTTGCCGCATGGCAAGCCGTTCGCATTGCCCATGGCATTGCCGAAAGCGGCGCGGACTACCAGCTCGGCGATGCGTTTCCGCATGACGTGCTGCTCGACGAGATCGGCGGCGTCGGCTTCAAGAAGGGCTGCTATGTCGGCCAGGAGGTCGTCTCGCGTATGCAGCATCGCGGCACTGCCAGGCGCCGGGTGTTGATCGTCTCGGCTGAACGCTCCCTGCCCGCCTCGGGCGCAGAGTTGACGGTGGAGGGGCGACCGGTCGGCACGCTTGGCTCGACCGCCGGCACGACAGGCCTTGCCATTACCCGCATCGACCGGGTCAAGGCAGCACTCGACGCCGGCCTGCCGATCCTGGCTGACGACGTCGCCGTGTCGCTCGCCATCCCGTCCTGGGCGAAATTCAGCTTTCCGCACGAAGCCGTCGGCGCGGAGGACGCCTGATGGCGGCCGATCGCGTCGGGGCGCCGCCGCGCGCCTGGCAGCGCATGCTGTCCGGGCGACGGCTCGATCTGCTCGACCCCTCGCCGCTCGACATCGAGATCTCCGATATTGCCCATGGCCTTGCCCGCGTCGCACGCTGGAACGGCCAGACCAGAGGCGACCACGCCTTTTCGGTCGCCCAGCATTCACTGCTGGTCGAAACGCTTGTCGGTGAGCTGATGCCGGATGCCGACGCCGATATGCGGTTGGCGGCGCTGCTGCACGACGCGCCGGAATATGTCATAGGCGACATGATCTCGCCGTTCAAATCCGTGATGGGCGGCAGCTACAGGGATTGCGAGATCAGGCTGCAGCGCGCCATCCATCTGCGCTTTTCACTGCCGGCCGAGCTCGACGCGGGACTGCGCAAGGAGATCAAGCGAGCGGATCAGATCGCCGCTTATTTCGAAGCAACGCTGCTTGCTGGTTTTTCGACGGCAGAGGCGACGGAGTTCTTCGGCAGGCCGCGCGGCTTCAATGCCGAGCGCTTCGACGTGACGCCGCGCTCGGTGACTTGGGCGCAGAATGCCTTTCTCAAACGCTTTGCGGCGATCGAAAAGTCGCGACGCCAGACTGCCGTTCCAGCCGGCTGAAAACGGTAAATTAACCGGCAGGGACAACAGTGCCGTGGTTAACCATGGTCCATAGGCTTGCCTCATGCCCGTTGCCGGTATCAAGGCTGGTTCATCCGTCCGCCGACGGAGGGCCAAAGGCGTTGGTCTGCCGCGACAGATCGACGACGAGCTGCGCGAACAGAACGAGCGTTTTTCGGCAGCGGTCGAGAACATGTCACATGGCCTGTGCATGTTCGATGCCGATGAACGGATGATCATCTGCAACAGGAACTACATCAGCGTCTTTCGCCTCGACGCCGAAGTGGTGCGACCCGGCATCCGGTTTTTCGACATCCTCCAGCACAGCGTGGATATCGGCATCGCCTCGCAAAGCGCTGAGCAACTCTATGCGATCCGCAAGCCCTATATCGACCAGGCAAAACCTTCCACCTATGAGGAATCGCTTGCAGACGGGCGCATCGTCAACATTTCGCACCGGCCGCTGGCGTCAGGTGGTTGGGTCTCGATCTACGAGGACATCACCGAGCAACGGCGCGCCGAGCAGGAGTTGAAGGAGCAGCACCGCCGTTTCGACGCGGCACTTGCCAACATGTCGCAAGGCCTTTTGATGTACGATGCGGACGGCAAGCTGATCGTGCGCAACGAACGTTTCCTGGAACTTTATCATGTCAGGCCGGCCGACTTCCCGCTTGGCATGAGTCACCATGATGCGTTCAAGCGGCTGCTGGAACTGGGCATTTATACAAAGCTCGACCCCGACAGCGAAATCTCGCAAATCGAAGCCTGCCTGCGGGCGGGGAAAACACACGTAACGCATCGCCATCTCGCTGACGGCAGAACACTGCTGGTTGCGCGCCGCCCGATGAGCGGCGGCGGCTGGGTCGCGACGTTCGACGACGTCACCGAGCGCAGGCGTGTGGAAGAGCGCATGACCCATCTTGCGCACCACGACACACTGACCAACCTGCCCAATCGCTCGATGCTTCGCGAACGGCTGGACCAAGCCCTCAGCGAGACGACAGACGGATCGCTGGCGATATTCTCGCTCGACCTCGATCACTTCAAGGCAGTCAATGATAGTTGGGGACACCCCGCCGGCGACTGGCTGCTGAAATGCGTGGCCGAACGGCTGCAACGGTGCCTGCGCAATGAAACGGACGTTGTCTCCCGCTTCGGCGGCGACGAATTCGTCATCATCCAGTTCAATCTCAAAAGCCCGGGCGACGCGGAAAAGCTGGCCAAACGCATCGTCGAGATCATTGGAAAGCCGTTTCGCGACAAAAGACACGACATGCGCGTCGGCATCAGTCTCGGCATCGCGCTGTTTCCGAATGACGGCAAGGACGCCGACACGTTGCTGAAAAACGCGGATATGGCGCTCTATCGGGCAAAGAGCGAAGGGCGCAACCTCTACCGCTTCTTCGAACCAGCCATGGACGCGATGGTGCGGGCACGCCGGGCGTTCGAAATCGATCTCAGGGCAGCGCTGTCGCGCCGCGAATTCGAGCTGGATTTCCAGCCGATCATGAACATCGCCTCCGGCGAAATCGTCGGCGCCGAAGCCTTGATGCGCTGGCGTTCGCCGGTGCGCGGCCTGGTGCGGCCGGACGACTTCATTCCGGCCGCCGAGGAGACTGGGCTGATCGTGCCGCTTGGAGAATGGGCGCTGCGAAAAGCCTGCACGACCGCGGCAGGCTGGGCGCTTTGGCGCATCGCAGTCAATGTCTCCGCCGTGCAGATCAAAAGCGGTACCTTTGCCCGCAGCGTCATTTCGGCACTGGCGTTCTCGGGCGTGCCGGCCAACCGGCTTGAACTGGAAATCACCGAAACGGTGCTGATGGACGAGAGCGATCTGGTGCTCAAGACACTCAGGCAGCTACGCGATCTGGGTGTCCGCATCGCGCTGGACGATTTCGGCACCGGCTATTCCTCGCTGGGCTACCTCAGGCGCTTTCCCGTCGACAAGATCAAGATCGATCGTTCCTTCATCAGCGATATCGACAGCCGCGATACCGCGGCTATCGTGCGCACCATCATCGGGCTTGGCGCACAGCTGGGCATCACCGTCACCGCCGAAGGTGTCGAGACCGAAGCGCAGTTTGAATTCCTGAAAAAGGAGGGCTGCGTCGAGGCCCAGGGCTATTTGATCGGGGTGCCGTCAAAAGCGTCGGACATTAATCGGCTGCTGAAGTCGAGCGCGACGATCAGGCAGTCTGGCTAAGTGCGACAGCCGGGCGAGCCAGTCATCGGCTCAGCCTGGAGATCTGCTATCAATACAATGTCTGGATATATCTCGTCGAAGCGCGCGCGGGTCAGAGATGTCCGCTCAATGCCTCCACCATATCCTTGTTCGTCGCCACGGGAACGATCTCGAATTCGACCAGATCCGCCCATTCGATGACCCACCGCTGCAGGAGCGTGACGTCATCGGCCTCCACCAGCAGGAAGCAGCGGCTCATATCCGCTGCGATCCAGCTGTGGTGCACGAGAAGCGCGTCCGGCTTCAGGCGGCCCTGGTCGCGGAAACGGCGGTAGATCTCCTTACGGTCGCAGCCGCGAAAATCCTCGGTTACGAAGAACAGCATCTTTTCCCCTCAATTCGGATGTCATCGGCCCGGCCGGTCCAACCGCTCCAGGAACCACTGCGTCAGCCGCACCCAGACCTCGTCTTTTTCGCCGGAGTCTTCCCAGCCGTGGTCGAGGTTGGGGTTATCGTTGACCTCGATGACGAAGACGCCGTCCCTGGTTTCTTTGAGGTCGACGCCGTAGAGGCCGTCGCCAATGCAGCGCGCCGCACTGACCGCCGTCTCGACGACGTGGGCCGGCGCTTCCTTCAGGGTGAAGGTCTTGATGCCGCCCTGGTCGGGCTTGCCGTTGGCCTTATGATTGACGATCTGCCAATGTTTCTTGGCCATCAGATAATGGACGGCAAACAAAGGTTGGCCGCCGAGGACACCGACGCGCCAATCATATTCCGTCGGAATGAATTTTTGCGCGATCAGGAGGTCGGAATCCTCCAGCCATTCGGTTGCGAGCGTCTTCAACTCTTCGAAGGTGCCGCATTTCTTGACGCCGCGCGAAAACGAGGAGTCCGGGATCTTCAGCACCAGGGGGAAGCCCAGCGTCTGCGCCGCAACTTCCAGATCCGAGATGCCGGCAATCATCACCGTCGGCGGCACCGGTACCTTGTTGTAGGTCATCAGCTCGTTGAGATAGACCTTGTTGGTGCAGCGGATCATCGACAGCGGATCGTCGATGACCGGCATGCCTTCCTGCTGGGCGCGGCGGGCAAAGCGGTAGGTGTGGTTGGAGATCGAGGTGGTCTCGCGGATGAACAGCGCGTCGTAGTTGGCGAGTTTGGCCAGATCCCGCTTGGTGATCGGCTCGATTTCGACGCCCATCTTTTCGGCGATCTTTGCCCAGTGGCGCAGCGACGAAATCTCCGACGGCGGCAGTTCCTCATGCGGATCGACCAGCGTGGCGAAAGTGTAGCGCGCCGGCGTGCGGCCCTTGGTGTCGCGCCACTCGCGGTTGGTGTAGGTCTCCAGGCACTGGAGAAAGTGCGTTTCCTCGTCCTCGGTCATCCTGGCCAGGGGATGGAAGCCGATCTTGCGGATCGAGGCCCATTCGGCGCTGTCCCTGATGTGGACCTCGAGCGCCGGGGCACGGAACCAGTCGAACAGCAGTTTGGCGAAGCGATCCCATATCCTGGACGGTCCGATGCCGAAGAAGATGCAGACCTTCTGCGGGAAAGCGCCGCCCAGGTCCTTGCGGCACTTGTTGAGTGCGAGTTCGAGTTCCGGCAACGCGTGCTCGTAGAGCTTGCGCTCCGACAGATCGATCATCGTCTCGACAGTCGGGATGACCTTGTGGCCACGCGAACCTGCGAGCAGCGAAGCGTAATAGCCGCGGCTCTGGTAGCCGTAATTGTTCGACAGGTTGATGACCTTCGGCCGCTGACCGCGAAACAGTGCCGGATGGGCAAGGTAGTCGCGATTGGTGATGATCTTGTGCGGCGTCGCCACCTGGTCGAGATCGTTCTGCCTGCCGGTAAGGATGACCCAGGTCATTGGCTGTCGCGCTTTCCGAGAGTGATGGCGGCGCGCAATCCGTCGCGGCCGAATTGCGCCATGTTCATGAAGATGCCGTAAGGCACGGGAATGTTGGCAGCATCGAGGATCGTCTCCTGCCGCTCGTCCTCGACCCAGGGGTCGTGGATCAGGATATGATCGCCATCGTCACCGATGGCCAATACCCAGTGCGGAACCTTCTTGCCGAACATCAGGAAGCCGCTGATCAGGACCAGTACCAGTTTTCCCTCTGCGATCGCGGTGCGAATGTCGTCAAGCCCGAATGAACGGTAATTCACCGGGATGCGGTAAAGTTCCGCGCGGCGGCGAAAGTCGACCTGCGCCAGCTCCATGACCCGGCGCTTGTCCTCGCTGCGCACCGACTGCAGGAACAGCGCGCCGTAGAAGGAGACATAGATCTCAGCAGCAAGCCCGCTCTCATAGCCGGCGACGGCCAGCCCGAACGGTTCGCAGCCGCCCGGCCCCGACATCATGAAAACGGTCGTCGCCTCACGCCACAGCCGGATTTCCATCACCGGGTCCGGCACGAATCCGGGGCCGAAGTAAGCCATCGCCATCATCAGGCAGCATGGTCCGCAGGTGAACTCGCAAGTCTGCTGATAAAACGGCACTTCGGTGGCGACCGGAATGTCGCCGCGCAAGGTCTTTTCGTAGCGCAGCGCCGTGGCGCCATCCTCGTAATAGTCCGGTTCGCGGCCGATCTTGCGGTAGCCGCTCTGCTCGTAGATCTGGATCGCGCGCGGGTTGTCCTCGCGGACTTCCAAACGAAGCATCATGCGGCCGTGCACGAAAGCGGCGGCTTCGGCCTCTTCCAGCAGCAGCCGGCCAACGCCACGGCCGCCGAAAAATGGACCGACGGCGATCGAATAAAGCCGCGCGACGCCGCTGCCCTTGCGAAACAGTACGACTGCATAGCCGGCGACACGGCCATCGCTTTCGCCAACCAGCAGTTCGGCGGTGTCGCGTTCGATCAGTTGGCGAAAGGAACGGCGAGAAATGCGATCGCTCGAGAAAACGGCTTTTTCGATGGCGGCGAGGTCATCGACGTCGGACGCGCGGGCCTTGCGAATCTCGGCAGGCATGCGGGCTCAGAAAACCTCGATTGGGTTGTGGAAACGGCCCTAGTCTAAACATCGGTCACACCAGCCGAAGTGCCAGTATTCAGCAAGCGCTATCGCACCTCGATTAGGGCCGAATTGTGACAGTTTTGACGGCAGGCAGGTCCGCGGAAAGGCTTTGAACGACCTTCGTGTTTCGGCATCGGCGCGGCTCCGGAAAAACAAGCGCCTGCTCAGCTTTCCAAGCCCGCCAGAAGCTGGCCATAGGCGCTCTTGGCCACCGCGGCCAGCCGCTCGCGCGGCAGCGAGCCGACGACGGCGCAGCCATAACCCTTGTCCAGCCAGTAGACAGCCGCAGGACCATCTTCCTCCGACCCATAAGTGCCCTTGGCCTTGGCCGCCGATTCGGCGGTGACGAAGAGCGATATGCGCTCCCCTTTGTCGTCCTCGTAAAGCAGCATCGCGGCCTTGCCCTGGCCGGCAGGCAGCAGCCGGCCACCGACCAGTTGGAATCCCTGCGCCGCCAGATCCGGCGCGACGAGCTTCAAACCCACCTGGTTCGACAACCAGCTCTGCAAATGATCCTTGTCGCTTGCCGGCACTTCCACCGCATGCCGCTTTTCGGCGGCATAGATGACATGGGCGGCGATCGCCTCTTCGGCAAGCTGGTCTTCGGCCGTGTTTTCCAGGCCGAGGCGGCCGATGCCGGCAAGGTAGCCGCCAGTGCCGCCAATCACCAGGATGGCGGCAGCGGCGGCCGCAAGCCACCAACGCGAGCGCGACGCCGCCGCTCTGACCACCGGCGCCTCGCCAAGCACCACCTTGCTCAGCCGCACCGGGACGGGTTCGTCCAGCACGCCGTTAAAGGCTGCGCGCAACGCTGCCCGGTCGGCGGCGTAGCGTGCGCTCTTGGCCTTCATCTCGGCATTGGCCTCGAGCCATGCCTCATAGGCCGTCCGCTCGTCGCCCGGCAACTCGCCATCGAGAGCCATGTGGATGTCGCGTTCGGAGAAATCGCGCCGGCTCATTTCTAGACGATCCTTATCGAGCGGCGGCGCGCGGTATCATCCAGCAGCGCGCGCAGTTCCTCACGCCCGCGCGCGATGCGGGACATCAAGGTGCCGGCGGGAACCCCAAGGATGTTGGCGGCTTCGGCATAGGAAAACCCTTCGATGGCGACCATCACAAGTGCCGCGCGCCGGTCAGGGCTGATCGCCTGCAGCGCGTCGACGATCTCGCGCGAGGCGATGCTCTCGACCTGCTCGGCGGGTGCTGCCTGCGCCTCGCTTGCCTCGAGCGGCAGCATCGCCGCCTCGCCGCGCCGGTTCACCTTGCGCATCTGGTCGATGAACAAATGGTGCATGATCGTAAACAGCCACCTCCTGGGGCTTTCTCCTGTCTGCCAATTGTCGAGCCGCACAAGCGCCCGCTCGAGACAGTCCTGGACGAGATCGTCGGCGGAATCGCGGTCGCGCAACAGCGAGCGTGCATAGCGGCGCAGACGCGGTATTTCTCCAAGGATTGCTGCCTTCTTTTCGTCCATGACCGCTGGTTCTGGGGCCCCTGTCCGTGGTGATTGAACGCGCCTTTGCAGCGCGGCGCAAGCGGCCAGCGCGAAGCGGTCCGCCGCCCCGGTCACCCAAGCAACTGGAATAACGCCGCCCAAGGCAGGTTTATTCCCGGCTTGCATCCGATTGTCAAAACGCCGGTTACGCCAGATCCGTCTGAAGAAAATCGTCGCCCTTGTAGAGCAACGGAAGATCTAGGGCCTTTGCGCAGGCGTAGGCGAAGCAATCGCCAAAATTGAGATCGGCCGGATGACCGACCGCCTTGCCGTAGCGGATGCTCGCGTCGATAGCGCGCGCGCCGATGTCCTCGTCGATAGGTACATTGCGGGCACTGATTTCGACAATGAACGAATCGACTAGATCGCGCGCCACGGCCAGCAATTCGGGCGTCGGCTTTTTGGAAACGGCGTTTATGCGTCCAAGGGTAAGTGTCGCCTCGAGCCGAACAAGCGCGGAAATATGCAGCGGACTGCCGGCACCAGAGATTCGCTTGAGCAATTCCGCCCAACCCGGTTCCTTGGCGAGAATGGCGACGATGACCGACGCATCGACGAACATCAATCTTCCCACATCTCGTCGGTGAACGCCTTCATGTCGAAGTTGGGATCGGGCGGCCCCAACGCAGCATACCTGGCCTGTAGCGCCGCAATTCTGTCGCGCAGGGGCTTGCGGGCGCGGTTGCGCTCGAGCTCGTGCAAAAGCGCGGTCCGCACTGCTTCCGTCTTGCTCGGGGCGTTGGTCTCACGCTGCAGTTTTGCGGCCAGCGCATCCACCTCGTCGTCGCGGATATAGAGAGGCAACTGAATATCTCCTTTGGAATATTCATATATTCCATCTTGAATATTCATGCAACTTGACCTCACGTCCCTTTCGCTGCTCTTGTCAGCAGACGCTGATAGAACAAGCCGATGCCGATGAGCACCGCGCCGAGGCCGATGAAGGACAGCGCCCGCAACACGCCTTCCAGTTCGGACATGTCGAAGATGAAGACTTTGAGCACGGCGACCGAGATCAGCGCCGCCGACGCTATGCGCAGCACCTGCGACTTCAGCCAGACACCGGCGGTGAGCAGCACCACGCCGATGACCAGCCACAGTGCCGAATAAGTATAAGTCTCGAGCTGGCCGAGACCGCTCCAAAGCCCGATGAACTCGCCCTTGAACAGGCGCCTGACCGACAGCGTGGCATAGGCAAAAGCGAGCACCGCCGCCACCACCGCCAGCATCGCCGCATACCATTGCGGCCGCTTGTCACGGGCATAGAGTGCCAGTGCGCCTGCCGCAACCGCCGGCAAGAGGTAGGCGAGGAACAGAAGGTTGAACACCGGAATGCTGCCGGTCGATTCATCCGTCAGCAACGGGTTCAGCGCCAGAAAATGCTGGAGGACGATGAAAGCGACCGAGACCACGCCCGCTGCAATCGAGCCGTAGCGCAGCACCGAACTTGGCGAGCGCATGTCTATGGCGACCAGGATGGCACCCGCACCGATGGCGATCAGCGTGTAGATCGCCTGTTCGGCAAGCGTCGCAGCAGCCGTATCGATGACGCCGCCATGCATGACATGGCGCACCAGCATGGCGACGGTGAGCAGGCAAAACAGCGCGGCGCCGGCCTCCATGGCGAGGCGCGGCCGGCCATTGGTGGTGCGGGCGAGTTGCCAGGCGGCAAAGCCGAAGGCGAGCGCCGGCACGCCATATCCAAGCAGCAGCCAGTTGAACACCGGCGTCTTCGACAGGAACTCGGCACCGACGATGGTCGGGTCGAAGGCGACGCGGCCGAGCACTGCAATCACCGCACCAACCGAAATCCAGCCAAGCACCGGATAGCTACGCCAGCGCGTTGCCAGCGCCGGCACGACGGCGGCTGCTCCGAGCAAGATGGTTGTCCAGCCCGAACCAAAGGCCATGTGCAGCATTAGCAGGCCGGCAACCGCCGCCCCGCCGAGCGCGAAGGAGACGGCAGCGCCGCCGGTTAGCGGCGGCGCTTCGCCGCGCGCTATCCACTCGCCGCCGGCGACGAAGACTCCGACCAAAACGGCTGCGACCGCCGCATAAGCAAGGTCACGGTCGAGATTGCCGAAGGTAGACCAGAGCGCCAGCAGGATGACCAGTGGCGCGACAGCGCTCCAGGCCGCCCATGCGGCGGCGCGCAGCCAGCCAGGGGCCGCAAAACGGCGCGCCGCCCAAAAGCCGGCGCCGATGAAGACCAGGCCCAGCGCGATGCCGATCCTGAGCATCAAGGCATCGGACGCCACAACCGGCACGCCATCGACACCGAGAGCGCCGCCCGAAGAATCGACGGCGACCGTGGTCGGCGGAATGATGCCGAGATAGACCAGCACCGTCGCCAGCCCGGCGGCGTGCAGCAGTGCCAGCGCCCGCGGCCGATAGAGCGCCACCGCCACCAGGGCTGCGACAAGGGCTGCGCCCTGCAAGGCATCGCCGGCGGCGGCAAAGACCGGATCGACGAACAGGGCCAGCGCTGAAAGAGCGACGAAGAAGCCCGGCGCGATCGACGGCCAATCGAAGCCGCTGCCGGCGACCGCTTCGCCGCGACGGCCGAGCCAGACGAAGGCGAGCACGGCCAGTGTCACCACGTCGATAAAGAGGATGACGGAAAGCTTCGCCCCCGGCGCGTCGGTCATGTAGAAGATGGTCCAGATGCCCGTGGCGACGAAGGCTGCGGCCATCAAAAGCCTCCAGTCGCGGATGCGGGCGATGACGCCGGTGGCGGCGAGCACGATCGCCAGATAGCCAAACAGCGCCCACGGGTTGGGCGCCTGCGAGGCGACCGGCAGCGGCGTCACCATGGCACCGAGCAGGCCGACGCCGGCCAGCGCCTGACCGTGGACCAGGCTTGCCGCGATCGTCGCCACGCCGATGGCGCCGAGCAGCGTGAAAGCGAGAGTCGGGCCGATGAAGCCGTAAATGCTGTACGCGGCGTAGACGGTACCGAACAGGATGAAGGCGCCGGCCGCCGTCAGGATCGCCGGGATATAGGCACCGGCGGCACCTTGCACCGGCACCCTGAAGCCGGTGCGCCGGATGAACTCGCCGCCGGCGACCAGCACCAGCCCGAGTGCCGCCGCCATGGCAAGCCGCACGCGTGGCCCGAAAATGCCGGCCTCGATGGTGTAGCGGATCAGGAACAGGCCGCCCAGCGCCAGCGCGATGCCGCCAACCCATACCGCCCAGCGGGTACCGAGCGCCGTTTCGACGTCGGATTGGCGGGCGGCTTTCGCCGCTGCCGCCGGTTGCGCCGACTCCGGTGCGGACGGCGCCGTCGTATCGGCATCGGCCTCTGTGGCTGACACGACCGCTGCGGTCCCTGGCGATGCGGCCATGTCGGCTGCGGCCGCCGGCGGGATTGCGCCGTCCGCCGGTTTGCTGTCGTTTGCAGCCGGTTCCTTGGCTTGCGGCGGCAGCACAGGCGCGCCTGAAAGCACAAGGCTGCGCAAGGCGCCAAGCTCGCGCTCGATCAGGCCGATGCGGCTCTGCTGGCGTGAAATGATGACGAACAGCGCGATGATGGCGACGAGGCCAATCAGGCTTTCAAACATGGCGGTTCCCCCAAACCAGGCCAGTTGTCACTGACATTCAATGTTCAGTGACATTCAAATGCGGCGGCCAAACGGCCGGTCCATTCAACGTGCCGCCAGATTGGCCGCCGGAAAGATCGAGCATGTTTCGGTGCCGAAAGCCAGCAGCTTGCCATTCGCGTCCTTCAGCGCCGCTTCCGAAACCGCCAGCGTGCGGCCCTTGTGCACCACTTTGCCCTCGCACACCACCTCGCCCGTCCTTGGCGTGATCGGCCGCGTCAAATTCACTTGAACTCGGCCGTGGCATAGGCCTCGCCCACCTGCGGAATGGTGCCAAGGCCGAGCGGCGAAACGTTGCCTGGATCAGGTTCAACTTCGCTCATCTGGTGGTTTCCCCGGTGGCGGCTTCCCCGGCGCTTGCCTTGCCGGATTCAAGGCCGGGTGGATGATGCCTGCGCAAGGCAGCGAGAAACCCGGCGCGGGCGCCGGGAGGCTCGATGCCGCGCGGCTCGTAGACATGGCGGGTCAAAAAGAAGCCGGTCAGCCGGAAGGCGTCCTCGATCGCCGCCGGATCGGCGCGCAGCCCGGAGCCGCGCTGCAGGAAGGCAGGCAGCGCCAGCATCTTGTCGCGCCACGGCGCGCCCGCCGCCCGCGACACGGCGCGGCCGGATTTCGGCGAGACATAGGCAAGATCCTGCCTCGTGCCGGTCGCCGCACACTGGCTGAGATCGAGGCCGAAGCCGAGTTCGTCGAGGACCAGCAGCTCGAAGCGGGCCACCAGCTCGCCGGCGGCATCGGCATCGCCGAGATGAGCGATCATCACCGCAAGCGTCTCGTAAAGGCCGCCATGGGCGTCGCGCTCAGGCAGAAGACGCAAATGCGCGGCCATCGTCTGCAGGCCGTAGACGGCAACGGCGCTGTCCATCAGCCGGGCGGCGTTCATCTCGATGGCCTCGACCTGGAAGGTGCCGAGATGCTCGTCGAGCCGCGCCCGCCACAACAGGTCGACGCGATTGCCGGGCTGCAAGACAGGCTGCTGTTTGCGCGAACGGCCGCCGCGCACGAGACCGAGATGGCGGCCATGCGCACGTGTCATCACCTCGAGAATGGCGCTGGTTTCGCCATGCTTGCGGGTGCCGAGAATGATTCCCTCGTCTCGCCATTCCATGACGAGAGCTTGTCACCGGTTGGATGGCGAAATCAAGATGAGCGACCTATCCGCTGCAAACCGAAACGGCCCGTAGCGTATCGCTACGGGCCGTCCTTGCGAGATCGTCGTTTGATCAGAACGAGCGCTGGAAGCGGAGGATGCCGCCGATGCTGTTTTCCTTGTCGGCATTGGTGAAATTCGTGACGGAATCTTCACCAAGATGCAAGTAGTCGACTTCGGCTGTGATCTTGAGACCTTTTGACCTGCCACGGGTAATTTCCTCCATCTGAGATTAGAGTCCGGCCTCGATTGAAGGACGGACTGATGAAGAGAAAGCGGTTTACGGAAGAGCAGATCATCGCGGTTCTGCGTGAGCACGAAGCGGGGGCGAAGGCGGGCGACCTGGCGCGCAAGCATGGGATCTCCGAGGCGACGCTGTATAACTGGAAGGCGAAGTATGGCGGGATGGACGTCTCCGATGCCAAACGGCTGAAGGCCTTGGAAGACGAGAACGCGAAGCTGAAGAAGCTGCTCGCCGACCAGATGCTGGAAGCCTCGGCACTGCGCGAGCTTCTGTCAAAAAAATGGTAGGGCCCGCCGCCAAGCGCGAAGCCGTCGCGCATCTGCAGGCCACGATGGGCCTGTCGGAGCGTCGGGCCTGTTCCTTCGTCGACGCCGATCGTAAGATGATCCGCTACCAGTCTCGCCGAGCGCCAGAGGCGGCACTGCGCGGCCGGCTACGCGACCTGGCCAACGAGCGCCGGCGCTTCGGCTATCGGCGGCTGTTCATTCTGGCGCGAAGGCGAGGCATCGGGTATCAACCGCATCTACCGGCTATACCGCGAAGAAGGACTGGCCGTGCGCAAGCGACGCTCCAGGCGCCGAGCGGTAGGAACGCGGGCACCGATCCTGGTTCAGGCGAAGCCGAACGCGCGCTGGTCGCTGGATTTCGTCCATGATCAGTTCGCCTGCGGCCGGCGCTTCCGCGTCCTCAACATCGTCGAC